>CAZXGV010000158.1:0-4870 GCA_964640575.1 uncultured Dysgonomonadaceae bacterium | reverse complement strand
ACTAGTGAAAAACCAAAGTCAATATTGCAGTAGTTGCATGCCTCGAACGATAAAATGAGGGCTCTGCCGATAGAGTGAGTAAAGTTGCTATCATTAGGCAGAGGTAGTTTTACATTTTAGACAAAGAAATGCAGCAGTAACAACAGTGAGGTGAGGAGTGGATATAAAAAAAGTGCCCAAAAAATTATTGGACACTTCCTTATTAAAAATAGTTGTAAGCTAGTATAACTTCTATATTGCTACTAGCAGGAGTTTACGGTTAATAGCCTCTGATTGCTTTAATTCCTGGTAGTTCTTTTCCTTCCATAAATTCGAGTAGTGCACCCCCTCCAGTTGACACATAGGATACTTTGTCGGCAAGTCCAAACTTGTTGATACAAGCCACTGAGTCACCTCCACCAATCAATGAGAATGCTCCCTTGTCGGTTGCTTCGGCTATTGCTTCTGCCACTGCGCGCGAACCATCTTCAAAGTTTTCGAATTCGAAAACCCCAGTTGGACCATTCCAAAGAATAGTTTTTGAGTCTTTGATAACTTCCACGAATCGTTTTTGAGATTCTGGACCAATATCCAAGCCTTCCCATCCGTCAGGTATCTCCTTCACCGAGCTGAAAGCTGTGTTGGCATCGTTGCTAAAATCGTCTGCAATTTTGGCATCGGTGGCTAGGATTAGGTTTACTCCATTTTCTTTTGCTTTTTCAACCAGTTCTTTGGCAAGGTCTAGTTTGTCGTCTTCTACAAGAGAATTGCCAATTTTACCACCAAAAGCTTTCGAGAATGTATAGGTCATACCTCCCGCAAGAATCAAATTGTCAACAGAGTCGAGCAGGTTGTTAATAATATTTATTTTAGATGACACTTTTGATCCACCCATAATGGCTGTGAAAGGACGCTGTGTGTCTTTTAATACTTTTTCAACAGCGTTGATTTCATTTTGCATCAAGTAGCCAAACAGTTTATTGTTGGCATCAAAGTGTTCTGCAATGAGTGCAGTTGATGCATGTGCTCTGTGGGCTGTGCCAAAAGCATCGTTTACATATACATCTGCTAAACTGGCTAGTTTTTTAGAAAACTCTTTTTGAGATTCTTTCATCGCTTTCTTTGCAGTTGCAATTTCCTCATCGGTTGCATTGTCTGCCATGTTGCGAAGTTTACCTTCTTCTTCGGCATGAAAACGAAGGTTTTCAAGCAGTAACACCTCGCCAGGTTGTAGAGCCGCAGCTTTTGCTTCTGCTTCATCTCCCACACAATCGTTAGCAAACTGCACTTCCACGCCTAGCAATTCTGAAATGCGTGGTAAGATATGTTTTAGTGAGAGCTCATCAGTTGCTTCTTTGGGTCGACCTAGGTGAGCACCTATAATTGGACTTCCACCATCTTTGATGATTTTTTTTAGAGTGGGCAAAACAGCACGGATGCGCGTGTCGTCCGTTATGTTTAGATGTTCATCTTGTGGCACGTTAATGTCTACACGTACGAAAACGTTCTTTCCTGAAAAATTAAAATGTTCGATAGTTTGCATAATATGTTTTAAGTTTTTACTAATGTTCACGCAATGTTTGTGTTGAAACTAATCAGCGTTAATTACAAAGATAATACAAATGTTGTTACTTCTTTTTGCATTGAACGAAAAATTTAGTTTCAATTAAATTTTATTTCATACGAAACAGGAACACACGATTTGTACATTGCCAACACTCCACAATAGTTTTCGAACGATAGCTTGACAGCTCTTTCAATTTTATTTTTGGGCAAGTCGTCACCACCAAACTCATAAATTAGTTTCATTGATTCGTATTTCTTGGGATGCTCATCGGTTAATTCAGCATCTATCTTGATGTCGAAGTGTTTTAACTCGACACGCATCTTCCTAAGCATTGATATAACATCCAGTCCAGTGCATCCGGCTGCTGCTGCAAGCATCAGTCGTTTGGGTCTGGGTCCTTTATCTTGTCCTCCTTGGTCTTCACCAAGGTCGATTACAATGTTGTGTCCGTCGATGTCTGTAGAGAAAGTGTTATTTTCTTCCCATACTGTTTTAATAGAATGTGTAGTCATTTTTTTTCTTTTTGATGTTAATTGATATAATAACTAAACAATTTATTGCTAGTTTAGTTCGATAACAAGAACAAGTACAAAAACCTTCTTGTACAAAGGGTTATAATTGACAAAAACTTTTGATGATATAGTCTGTTTTAATCATACAAAACACTATTTTTGTATAAAACGAATGATATGATTGATGCAAATGCGCATGTTTTATTGATTTACACTGGGGGTACAATTGGAATGGTCGAAAATTTGGAAACGGGTGCTTTAGAACCTTTCAATTTTAGTCATCTTCGCTCGAATGTGCCCGAGATGAAGCGTTTGAATTTTCAAGTGGATACTTACATCTTCGAACCTCTCATTGATTCTTCTGAAATATCGCCCTCCAAATGGCGAGAAATGGTGGAAGTGGTAAAAAATAATTATAACCACTACGACGGGTTTGTCATATTGCATGGCACCGACACAATGTCATATACTGCATCGGCTCTTAGCTTTATGTTTGACAATCTCACCAAGCCCATCATATTTACGGGCTCGCAGCTTCCTATTGGCAAACTAAGGACAGATGGAAAAGAGAACTTGATAACAGCTCTAGAAATTGCTGCAGATAAAAATGTGGATGGACATCCAGTGGTGCCCGAAGTGTGCATCTTTTTCCAAAACTTATTGTTGAGAGCCAATAGAACAACAAAGATAAATGCAGAGAACTTCAATGCGTTCACCAGTGCCAATTTTGCACCTTTAGGGGAGGCGGGTGTTACTATTCGATATGATCAGAGCAAAATATTGAAGCCAGATTATACAAAGGAAGTCGATTTTTATGAATCGCTCGATGATTCAATTGCAGTACTCAAAATATTTCCAGGTATCCCACCCACTGTAGTGTCGGCAGTGCTCAATGTTGCAAACATTAAGGCTGTTGTACTCGAAACATACGGTTCGGGCAATGCGTTGAGCGATGAATGGTTTCTTTCCGAATTGGAAAAAGCAGTGAAGCGCAATGTTGTGATTGTCAATGTAACGCAATGTTTGTATGGCAATGTGGCAATGCATCGTTATGAAACAGGTCAAAGTCTGCTGAAAGCGGGTGTGATAAGTGGCTACGACTTGACAACTGAGGCAGCAATTGCTAAGTTGATGTATCTGTTTGGTTTGAAAAAAGAACCCGATGAGGTTCGTGAGTTAATGCAAGTGTCATTGAGAGGCGAAATGAGCACAGAAAATGATTGATAAACTACGATAATCTGTATGCGCTTGCTACAAGTTAGGAAGTATATTATATAAGGCATGCAGAAAATCACCTTCACATACATTTACTACAAAGTATTTTATCAAAGTGTATAAGTTATCAATGAAAAATGCTTATACTTATAGATTACAATTTTTTTAGTGGAATAATATAAGAATAGAAAAGATAGATGGATAATTTAAATTACGGAGTAATAGGGAATTGCAGAAGTGCTGCATTGATATCAAAAGAGGGAAGTATCGATTGGTTTTGTTTCCCCGATTTCGATTCACCCTCTATTTTCTCCCGCTTGCTCGACAAGGAAAAGGGAGGTCATTTTACTTTTATAGTTTCAGATGATTACACCATTTCTCAAAGGTATGTAGATCAAACAAACATATTAATTACGACATACGAAGCAGAAGAAGGAGCTTTTTTGGTGTTCGACTATATGCCTCATTATACGACAACTGAAAACAAATCGTATTTGCCGCCCGAAATTCATCGCTACATGCGTGTGATTCGTGGTAAACCCCGTGTCAAAGTTGACTATCAACCTCGTATGAACTATGCAAAAGAAGATGTAAGGCATCTGAAGTTTGAAGAGTACATTAAAACAGTCTCAAGAGAGGATGAAGAGGATAAAATATATTTATACACGAGTGTAGATTTTGATACGCTACTAAATGGCGATGAGTTTATTTTAAAAGAACATCAGTTTTTTGTTCTTTCGTACAATCAGAAATTAGTTAAAGTCGATTTAGAAAGAGTGCATCTAAATTACGAGCGAACAAAAGTGTATTGGATGAATTGGAGCAATCGTTCGCGGCAGTTTGAAGAGTACAACGATTTAATCACGCGTAGCATACTTGTACTTAAATTGATGTCGTATCAATACTCTGGAGCTGTCCTTGCCGCTCTCACCACTAGTCTTCCCGAGTCTATTGGCGAAGTTCGTAACTGGGACTACCGTTTTTGTTGGGTGAGGGATGCCTCTATGACTATTGATACTTTGATATACATGAAGCATCATTTTACGGCTCAACGATTTATTGGTTTCATAACTAGGATTTTAAAATCGCGTGACGATGATTTCCAGATTATGTATGGTATTAGAGGTGAGAAAAAATTGACCGAAGAGGTGTTGCCTCATCTGTCGGGTTATGAAAACTCTGCACCTGTACGTATTGGTAATGCAGCTTACAATCAGAAGCAAAATGACTCTATAGGATACTTGCTCGATGTAATTTATCAGTACTATTTGTATGCACCAGGAACGTTGGATGAGATAGAAGAAATTTGGGAAATTGTAAAAAGTCTTGTTCGAAGAGTATTGCGTGATTGGGACAAACCCGATCAAAGTATTTGGGAGTTTAGAACTATCTCACGTCATTTTGTTTTCTCTAAAGTAATGAGTTGGGTGGCAATCGACAGAGCTTCAAAAATTGCTTCACTCATCAACAAAGATAAATATGCTAATGCATGGGAGGGAGCTGCTGATGAGATAAAGGAAGATATCATAACGAATGGCTGGAAAGAAGAAATTCAATGTTTCTCGCAGGCGTATGATAATTTAGACTACGATTCTTC
>CAZXGV010000157.1:0-4876 GCA_964640575.1 uncultured Dysgonomonadaceae bacterium | reverse complement strand
ATCAATAAAATGGTTGAGCGATTAAAGAAAAAAGAGTAGGGGAGAAGGTGCAAAGCACTGCAGTTTGTAATTTCGGGTATAGATAAAAAAGAAACGAGGTTCAAATGTCCTCGTTTCTTTTATTATTTTATATGTACTAACAGGTAGAGTTTACTTCACTTTCTCATAAACATAAAGTTCGCGAATTTCCTTAGTATATCCTTCTTCTTTAATAGGACCTTGCGACATACCAAGCACGATTGTAGTACCACGATTGTTTAAAACTACAAGGTCATCATTTGTTGGATCAATTGCAAGTCCTTCAATTTCACCAGTGCGACGGAAATCATTCATTTCGCGGAACAGCTCAACCCTACCTTGTTGTGCACCACCAGCAATTTTGCCTGTGCGCATTACAGGTTTGTTATCCTTGTCAAGTTTAACACTGAATGGAGTTTCTTTAACTACTTCAGTACCATCTTTCAAACCGGTGAAATGAACTGCTGATATATCAACTATATAAATATTGTCAGGTATATTATACATTGACTCACCATCATCAGCAGTAATCAGCATTTTACCATCAGCTATAAAAACACCTTGAGCCCAATATGGAGTTGGTTGGCATTGTACTTTAGTGTAATACTGACCAGTCTCTAAGCTATAGCAATATGCATAACGGCTGTCAACCCAGTCAGTCATCCAAACCATGTTTTTCTCACGATCTACGCCAATTCCAGAAACTTCTACTTGTCCTGATTCTGGAGACCAAGGTAGGTCGCGTTTCCACTGCAATGTTTCTGCATCATAAACAGAAATAGCAATATTGAATCCACGTCCATACTCAAACTTCTCAAGACCAGTGTAAATTTCGCCATTAAAGATATCAATATCACCAAAGTGATTAGCTTTTTCTGGATCTTGAAACGGTTGATCGTTTCTCATCAAAAGATTACCTTCTTTGTCATATTTGTAAAGTGCAGTAGTGTTAGAAACATAGTAGTAGTTTTCATCAATTGCTATTCCCTGACGTCCTTCTACAGGAATAACCTTTTTCAAACGATACTCTTTCCCTATATGCTGGGCACTTATTGAAATACCCATAAATAATAATGCTAAACTAAAAATTAATTTTTTCATAAGATTAAAATTTTAATGTTTATAAAAACAGGGTTTGTGAAAGTGTAAATTAAAATTTATAAAGTGCCATTATTTGCACCTGATGGTCCGTGTCATAACCTAAGGCTTCTTTAGCCTCGTCTGTGTACATTTTATGGTTGTAATTAGCTTGTAGTTTAAAGTTGTTAGTTACATGATAAGTAACACCTGCAAGGATACGATTGTAATTATTGCCTGTTGCTTTATTTTCAGCATCCTCGTACATGTCCCAACGTACTACAGGGAGCCATTTGTCAACACGCCAACCTGCAAGAACATAAACCCCAGTTTCATCAACCTTAGTAGCAGAACTACTATTAGCTTTACCTAATTCAGAGCGTAGAGTCAATCCTTGGGGATTGTTGTACCATGCTCCTGCAACAAAGCGATTCATCTTTTGGAAATTGCCATTATCGTTTGCATACTCTCCCCAGTTGAAAGCACCTTTAATTATCAGATGCTTAATTGGACGTACTGTCAAAGCTCCAATAATATCCTTAGAAGTGTTATTGTCATCCTTCATAGGAAGAGAGCCGTTGGTCAATGCAACATCATAGCTTAAATAGTTAAAACCCTCCCCAGAAGGAAGAAGATCACCTATTACCATAACACCAAGATCACGACCGTATTCTACGAAATCGTAGCTGATAGGGTTACGGCATGCTATACGGTAAACGATGTTAGAGAAATCAACAGTTTCAAGAGTTGCTGGCGAAATGTTGTAATTCTCAAATCCCATTGGGGTGTAAAATTGCCCAGCTCTAATTTGAAATTCAGGTTTGATCTTCCATGTTGCAAAAGCATCCATAACTTGAAGACTCTTTTGTCCACGACCGTTAGTTGTACCCGAAATGCCACTGAAAGCTTCAATTTGCAAACGGAAAGAGATGTTAGAAGCCACATTTCCATCCATTAAAAGGCGAAGGCGTTTTGCTTGGAATGAAGAGGTGCTTTTTGCATCATTTGTGGTGTAGTTCAAACCAGTTTGCAAATAACCAAATATTTTCGGCATCGAACTGATAGCTTTTTCTAGTTTTTCAATCTTCTCAGTTGACTGAAACTCCTCATTCTCGTTGTTTGCCTTTGCTTGTGTGGATATAAGCAGCACACAACACAGCATTAGGATGTTTAATACACTGTTTTTTTTCATAATGGTTGTGATTTTAATTTTTTAATGTCTTTTTTTAGTTTTAGGTTGAACGTGTTTTAGCTTTCTTTTATGTGTTTAATTTATTCTCTATTTGCTCTCTTACTTAAGGTTTGTTTTGCATTCAAATATACTTGTTATTTTGTAACAATCAATAGTTTTTTAATCAAATGGTGTTATAAATACATAAAAGTATTCGTTAAAAAAGAAGTGGCTTTACGATGTGTTTGATATTCAATAACTAGGCATTATCCTTTCTTTTGACTTAATAGAACTGTTGACTAAAAACGCTATTTGGAAACCATAAACGGAAGGTTTTTTATGGCTGTATAGTGTTCTAAAGAGGAATTTAGACCAATGCTTTTTCTACTTTCATAATAATGCAACTCTGATATTAGTCGAACGGGCATTAAATGATAAGTTTGTCAAAGAATTTGTCCAATTTGCAACCATAGCTTGGCAACACTATATTCTAGTTTTAACGAACTATTGTGATAATAATCCCAATAAAAAAACTACTTTTGCCTAAAGCTTAAAATGGTTTAATCTCACTACTGTTTGAAGATGAAGCATTAGCGGTAAGCGAATTCCTAAAAAAAACAAATGCACGAGATAGAGTTTCTAAAAGTAGTAGTTATTATATTTGGACTGGCTAGTCTGGTAATTTTTATATTCAACAAGTTGAAATTGCCTTCGGTGATTGGATTTTTGCTTACTGGTATTATTGTAGGTCCTTACGCCTTGGGGTTGATTTCTGATATTGTTGTCATCGATATATTGGCAGATATAGGTGTTATCCTTCTACTATTTATTATAGGCATGGAGTTTTCTATAAAGAAGCTCATAAAAATAAAAAACATTGTTCTTATTGGCGGGATAATGCAAGTGGGCATCACCATACTAGTGGTTGTTGGCATTCTACACTTCTTCACTCATATACCCTATAATCAAGCTGTGTTTATTGGTTTCTTAGTAGCTCTAAGCAGTACTGCCATTATCCTTAAGGTATTGCAAGAGAACGACCAAGTTGAAAGCCACCATGGCAAAATAGGGATGGGAATATTGATTTTTCAAGACTTAATCATCGTTCCCATGATGCTTTTTGTTCCATTCCTATCGGGCGCAACCACCAATATTGGTAGCGAGATTTTACTAATGTTTGCAAAAACAACCGCACTTTTAGGTGTCACTTTTGTGTTGGCTCGATGGGTCATTCAATATGTGTTGCACAAAATTGCGGTTAGCAATAGTCAAGAGCTTTTTCTTATTGCCATAATTGTTTTCGGGTTCGCCATTGCTAGTTTTTCGGCATGGCTAGGTCTGTCGCTGGCACTAGGTGCATTCTTGGCAGGAATGGCCATCTCCGAATCGTCCTATAGTTATCAAGCCATCGGCAATATTGTACCCTTTAGAGATGTTTTTGCCAGCTTCTTTTTTGTTTCAATTGGATTGTTGCTCGACCTCAGCTTCTTCTTTAGCCACTGGATTACTATCATCGCCATCACCATTATCCTTATCGTTCTCAAAGTCATCATTGTTGGGCTGGTCAGCACGATATTGGGTTATCCCTTTCGCATTGCTTTTCGATCAGGATTGATTCTTGCACAAATTGGTGAGTTCTCTTTTATCTTGGCAAAAATGGGAGTATCAAACAACTTAATAGACAATTACTTTTATCAAATATTCCTTGCTGTGGCAATTCTTAGCATGAGTGTAACGCCTATATTCATCTTGTTTTCACAACCAATTACCGCTTT
This sequence comes from uncultured Dysgonomonadaceae bacterium, assembly GCA_964640575.1. Lineage (GTDB taxonomy): Bacteria > Bacteroidota > Bacteroidia > Bacteroidales > Dysgonomonadaceae > UBA2632. The sequence goes on along the minus strand of CAZXGV010000157.1, from coordinate 835 downwards.
CTTTGCAAAATTGCCCATGCCAAAATCCATAAGAGAAGGGCTCAAGGGACTACCCAAAACTAAGACTCCTGAATTTAGTGGACACACTATCTTGGTGGGTACATCACAATACTCAAGCTTGATGAGATCCATGGAACTAGCCAATATCACTTATGTAATTATAGACACCGATGCCGATTTGGTGCGCGATATGCAAATACAAGGTATTAATGCAGTGTATGGCGATGCTTACTACAAATCAGTTCTGGAAGAGGCTTCGGTGAAAAATGCAAGTAGCATGCTTTTGTATGTTGAGGGCACCAATCACAAAGGGAGGATTATAAAAGCCGCCAAAGAATTAAATCCAAATCTACATATTGTTGTACGAACGCGCTATATCGATGATTTAGAGTATCTCTACGAAATGGGAGCAGACGATGTTATCCCCATTGAGTTTGAGGCATACCTCGAGATGTTTTCGAGAGCTCTCAATCACTATTTGGTTCCCAACGAAGAGATAGATAGGTTGTTGGCAAAGATTCGTTTTAATGGTTACAAAGCATTTAGGACTACCGATGAGAGAGGTCAAAAAGAGAAACTAAACATTCCCGATTTTGAGATAAACACTTTAGTGATACACAAAAACTCGATGGCTTATCAAAAAAGCATCAGAGAGCTCGATTTGCGCAACAAAACAGGTATCAGTATATTAGCAATTAAACGGGGAAAAGAGGTATACTCAAACCCTGAAGCTGATTTTGTTTTACAAGACCACGATATTATCTACATCCTAGGCGACCACTACAATGCCACTAGTTTAACCGAGGTGTTTAAGCAACTTTAAATGAATTGAAAG
>CAZXGV010000156.1:0-4887 GCA_964640575.1 uncultured Dysgonomonadaceae bacterium | reverse complement strand
ATACAAACAAAGCAAAACAACCCTTATCCACGCAACGTTTTGGCACAATATTCATCTAATAGGGTGAGAACAAAAAATTATTAATTTATTAAAAAAACAAGTATGAAAAAGATTTTATTTGCGTTGGCTATTATGCCATTATTTGTGATGGGATGTTCAACCGATGATGTTGATGAGTTACCCAATAACAAATTTGACCACAACATTGAATTGCTTTACGGCAAATGGCGAGCAACTGCAGTAGAAATTATGGAGGGTGTAGTTATTGATTTAACCGACGAAGAGATGGAAAAGGAAGTGCCCGCAACTTATGTGACTTTTGAGAAGAATAATGCATTTTCGAGCGAAGGTGTTTTTGGCGATGGACAAGGAACATATACTGCTAAAGGTAAGGAAATTAATGCAACTATGGGTGATGAAGAACTAAACTTCGAAATGACCTCATTGGCTGCAACAGAAGCAAAAGTTATTTTAGACACAAAAGCTTTAGGTTTACCATCAATTCCTGAGGAAATAAAAAAAGTTACAGTGGTTTTGACAAAACAAGTGAAAAAATAAACTTTACAGATATATATTTAGATTCATGTCGCTTGTTATAACGGTGTGTTTACTAAATGAGGATTGAAGCGAGAGAATAGTGGTATTCTCTCGCTTTCTTACACACTTACACTATTTAAAGTAAACCCATAGAATACTCAATTTATTACTTATTCAACAAATGGCTTCTTATTAAGAATCAAAACAAACAATCCTTTTGAAGAACTTTATTAAAGCTAATGTGTTCTATTATTTAAGTGCACTTAAGTAATATCTTACAACTAACATAACAATGTCAATATCGATTGAAAACTTTGTGAAAGCAATTTACTTGCAAGAGCAACGTATAGGCGAAGATACTCGCCCTGGTACGTTAGCAAAACTGCTGAACATAACTAATGCTGCCACTACAGACATGGCACGAAACCTTGCTCAAAAGCAGTTGGTGAATTACACCAAGTATCAGAAACTGTCGCTCACTCCTCAAGGCAGAGCCCTTGCCCTAAATGTTTTGCGCAAACACAGATTATGGGAGGCTTTTTTGAGCAAAACATTGAACTTGTCGCTTCACGAAATACATGAGGAGGCTGAACGATTGGAGCACTCAACGTCCGATTTTTTAGCCGATAAAATAGATGAATATCTTAACTATCCAGCAGCCGATCCTCATGGCGACCCCATCCCTTGTACCGATGGTAAAGAAACACCTGATAGCGATGCCATCGTCCTATCAGAAGCCGAAATAGACAAAGAATATATCATTGTAAGGCTGTTTAGCTCCAATCCCGACTTTTTTGACTTCTGCGCATCAAACGATATTACTATTGGAACGACAGTGCGAGTTGAGAAAAGCTTCGAAGAGATGAAGATGATAGAGGTAAGCATTGGTGAGAAACAACTATTGCTAAATGAAGAGTTTACAAACATAATCTATGTTGAAGCAAAACAATAAAAAAAAAGAATGAAAAGAATTATAATCCTCATTATATCAATTGCCACTTTGATTGCTCCAATACTTGTTTCGGCTCAAGCACCCCAAGAGGTTCAAACAGAAGTGGAAGAGACACAACCTCCCCAAACTGATGCCAATGTGTTTGGCGATGTAAAATCTGACGGTGAACACATACCTTTTGTCAATATCTACGTGAAAGGAACTAACAGAGGGATATCGACCGACGAGACAGGGCACTATATGCTTATAAATTTGCCTGAAGGAAAGCATACACTTGTGGCAAAATTTATTGGTTACAAAGATCAAGAAAAAGAGATTGAAGCAGTAGCAGGTAAAACTATTATGGTGAATTTTGAATTAGAAAGGGAAATAATGTCGCTTGACGAAGTGGTAGTGACAGGTACAAAAACTTTTCAACGCAAAACGCAAGCACCAGTAATTGTGAATGTGTTGGGCAAAAGCACGCTTGAAGCTGTAGAAGCCAACAACATTGCCGAAGGACTTAACTTTCAACCTGGATTGAGGGTGGAGACCGATTGCCAAACGTGTAACTACACTCAGTTGCGCATGAATGGACTAGATGGTAGTTATTCGCAAATATTAATGAATAGCAGACCCATATTTAGTCCTTTGATTGGATTGTACGGAATGGAGCAAATCCCTGCCAACATGGTAGAGCGTATAGAGGTTGTTCGTGGTGGTGGATCGGCACTGTATGGTTCGAGTGCCATTGGCGGAACGGTGAATGTGATAACACAAATACCTGAGAGCAATTCGTATGACATGAGTTATGCCTATCACAACATTAATGGCAGAGCCAACGACCATGTACTAAATGGAAATATAAGCATGGTGAACAAAAAGAGAAATATGGGGGCAGTCCTCTTCGTGAGTCACAGAAACAGGGAGCAGTATGATCACGAAGGGTTAACTCTGCATCCTGATGGAACTACAACAAAGGAACGCGACAACTTTTCGGAGTTGCCTAAACTGAAAAACAACTCGTTTGGTGCAAATCTCTTTTATAAACCAGCCCACAATCAAAAGTTGGAACTCAATTTCACCAGTATGTATGAATATCGCTACGGCGGAGAGATGATTGATAAATTGCCGCATTTAGCAAAGCAGTCGGAAGAGCGCATTCACCATATAATGATGGGTGGACTGGACTATGAGATACACTTTAATGGAAACCTCACCTCTCTAAATGCTTATGTGGCAGGACAGAAAACCGATCGTGATCACTATACAGGATTGTATCCTGAAAGAGAGGAGTATGAAACAGAAACAGAATTTGACGATGCCCTTTTTGAGCATTTATCTAATCCTCCTTATGGAAAAACTGACAACACCACTATGCAAGGTGGTGTGAATGTGAATCACAATCTTACCAACTTCTTTTCGGGTACTAATCAATTGACAGGGGGTGTAGAGTATCTGTATGACGAAGTGGTTGACTCAATACCTCAATATGACTACGAAATAGACCAACAGAGCAAAAACTTTGGAGCATTCTTGCAAAGCGATTGGAGAATAAATAGGGACTTTACTTTGCTTACTGGAGTGAGGGCTGACAAGCATAACTTTCTGGACAATGCCATTTTAAGTCCACGTGTATCGTTGCTGTACAAGTTAAAAGATTACACACAGTTTAGAGCTACTTGGGGTACAGGTTTTCGTGCACCACAAGCATTCGACTCCGACCTACATATTGCTTTTGCTGGAGGTGGGGTATCGCGCATCACACTCGACCCAGACTTGGAAGCGGAACACTCTAATAGCCTTAGTGGATCGGTCAACTTCGACAAACCTACCGAGCGATATATTTTTGGATTTACGTTGGAAGGCTTTTACACACAGTTGAAAGATGCTTTCTATTTACAACCAGTCGGATCGGATGATAGAGGTGAATTGTTTGAAAAGAGAAATGGACCAACAGCAGTTGTGAAGGGCGTGACTCTTGAAGCTCGCGCCAACTACAACAAAATGGCACAACTGGAAGCTGGCTTCACTGTACAAAGCAGCAAGCATGACGAAGCTATTGCCCATTTTGATGAAGACCCCGAAGGAAAACGCAATTTTATGCGTAGTCCTAATCAGTATGGTTATGCAGTGCTTACACTTACACCAAGCAAGAACCTTAGTGCATCGTTGAGTGGTATTTATACCGGCAAAATGTTGTTGGCTAAATTTTCGCCCAACGAAGATTGGACACCTAATAAATACAAAGAGTCGCCTCGATTTGGAGAACTCAATTTTAAATTGGGCTACACTATACCAGTAGAGAGAGTGAACTCGGGAGTAGAGATATTTGGTGGAATCAAGAACATTACCAATTATTTTCAGTCGGACTCTGATAATTATAAAAACAGAGACAGCGACTATATGTATGGACCTGCACAGCCACGAACTATTTACATGGGAATAAGATTGAAGTCAATTTAGAATCTCAGTAAAAAAGGAGAACTGCTTTTATATAATAAAACCGCAATTGCCTGTTATAGTGTAGTTGTGGTTTTTTTGAGTTAATGAATACAGCAGTGTCGTTAAAGCAACCCAATCATTCAGAAAGGTATGTGAGGAATCTTGTTGAAGAAATTAACCGATAGAAGTTACTATTATCAGATAGGGTAAACTAAAGTGACGGAACACCTTACTACGTTAATAATGGCAACGGGAACAACGAGATGAAGAGTGTTTAATATCGTAAATCAGAATAATAAAAGTCAGCTACAATGTTGGAAACACTCTATGAACATTCTCCGCTATTTGCGCAGCAAAATCTTCTATATCTTGATTCAATGCATTGGCTATTTGCTGGTAAACGTCTTGTATGTTCATCTTCTCTTCGTCTGTTTCGCAGAAAAGAGACTCTTTGGGAATAAACTCTAATGAATCTATATTGAACCTATTACCCAACGAAAACATATAGCCAACACGGCTCATCTGTTGCGTTATTTGAGGATTGCCTCTGAAGCCATGAATTATCCAAGGTTGCGAAGGTTTAGACTCTTTGCGAATGTGATAGAGTTGTTCCCATGCTTTAACAGCATGAATGATAAGGGGCTTTTTCAACTGCTCGGAAAATTCGATATGACGTTTGAAGACGGGTATCTGCACATCAAAAGAAGGACCTTTGATTTTATCCAACCCAGTTTCTCCAATTGCTATGATGCGCGGATCTGGAGCAATTTCAGTTAAATAGTTCAATTGAGATTCGCTATCTTCAGAATGCCAAGGATGAATTCCACATGAGAAACTGCAACGTTGATAGTTCTTTATTGTCTCCTCAAACTCTAGAGGATATACATTCAAAATGCACGAGTGATTGGGGTCATCGTTATCTTCTAAAGAAACTTGATGTGTGTGAATATCGAATAGCTTCATATTGATTGATA
>CAZXGV010000155.1:0-4898 GCA_964640575.1 uncultured Dysgonomonadaceae bacterium | reverse complement strand
CGTTGCATAACTGGAGCGCGCAGCTCAGTGCTTATTGCAGCAAAACCCGTAACCACAACAAGAGCACGTAAAACCATAACCATTCCACCAGAGAGTGCAATAAGTCTTCCTTCTAACCCCCCACTCGAAGTCTTACTAAAGAACCACGCCAAGACGAGTATCACCAACAACTGCATCCAAAAAAGCCATTTCTTTAGTTGTCGCATCGCAAAGCGATATCGCCAAAAAATAAATACAAACCAAGGAAGGGTTAATAGAAGTGCAGCACCGAGTGTGAATGTGCTCAATCCAAAAAGCAGAAAGGGGATCACTACCACAAGCAGAATTAAAAAACGAGTGGAATATTCAAGCTCTTCCGACGGTTGCTGCCATTGATTTGCATTCACTTCTGACGGAGAAACATATTCACTATGCTGTTCTTTTTTTGCTCTTTGTCCTAATCTATACCCCAAAAAAGCAGCTAATGCTCCAAGTAGAGCATATATCACAAAGAGACTTGTCACTGCGTGCATTGGTTGTATAGGCATAAAACCTAATATTTTAGTAGCATAAATAAACATCTCTTCATAGATAAGAAAAATATCCCATCCAAAAAGTAGAAAGAGGCGCACAACTTTATGAACCAGAATTCCTACCATTGTTAGCATTCCTGCAGTTATGTATCCAGTAATGTTTCTGCCCGCAACACGAACAGCAAGTTCCATAATAAAGCCCTCCACAGTAATTGCAATCATAGGTCCTAAAATAACAGCACTCGGCGAAATAGATTTCATGAGTGCAGTTATCAGCCCTGCACGCCAGATGATGCCATATTTAGGCCATATTTGGAAAAAACCAATTACTAATACAATAGAAATAAGTGTAAGAATAGTTCCAGAAAAAGGAATACGCAAATTATGCAGAAAACTTCCTGCAATAATCTCAATACCAGCCCACAATCCTGCCAGCACCGATGCTTTAATCCATTTGTCGTTTACTGTTTTTTTTGACCGCTCCATAACTTACGCGCTTCTTCTAAATTACTCGGATTGTTCACATTCATAAAAGCATACTCGCGATAAAGAGGATGTTTTCTAGATATATTCACATATTCTACTGAAACCAAATCCAATAAATCTTTCATCTTGAATGCACGTTGATTTATTTGCTGCTCTAAAATTGGTAAAACATCTTTATGATATACAGCGCACATCATCTGTATCTGACCTTCCTCATCAATAGGTACAGTAATGGTAGAATCAGCTTTTATAGCTCTATCCACAATATACTTTAATAAAGATACTGACACCAAAGGAATATCACACGATACCACTAAGTTGAAAGAAGAGCTGGAAGCTTTCAATACGGAATAGATACCGCCTATTGGACCACACTCTTGATATTCATCAACAACTTGAGTCAATGGAATGTTTGGGTAGCGAGTTGACCCAACACTTACTATTATTGTAGGTGTTACCGTCTTCAATTTGTCAATCATTCTGATAAGCATAGACTCTCCGTGCATCTCAGCCTCTGCCTTGTTGAAACCCATGCGACGACTTTTGCCACCGGCAAGAATCACACCTGTTATTTCTGATTTATTCAAATCCATCTATACAAACTATTGACTTTCGTAACTAAACGAAATTTCTTAAAACATGTATCAAAGGAACTTTTTCATTCGCTCAAATGCTTCATTGGGACTGGTAAAATCGGCAGAACGAAAAACAAGTGTAGGTTCCATTCTCCATTTTTTCATCACTTTATCCAACAACCTCTCTTTTACTGTAAAAATCAAAGGAATAGAAGATTCCACAAGCTGGGTGAAACTGCTACACCAAAGTTTTCCTCTCAACTCATAACCACCAATCTCATCCACAATAGCTACATCTGGAGGATGCTCCAAAAGCTCTTTGATACAATTATTCCCCATTTCTACACCCTGAGAGAAAAACTTGAAGTGATGAGGACGTTTCTCAAAGCCTGCTATCCGTTGCATTAGTGGGGAAACCTCATTTGTTTTAATATCTTTGATTTGATAACAATCCGACTCAACCTCGTGCAATGCCACAAAACCTCCTACCACAAATCCATTCATCTGCAGCAAAGACAAAATATCTATCAGAAAAGTGGTCTTTCCACTCTCTTTCTCACCTGTAATTGTAAAAATCGATTTCAAAAGACACTATTATGAGATTTATAAATGAAGCACCCGTTTTTATCTTGTTAAGAAAGCTGAGTCCTTATTGTTTTGTAAATTTAATGTTTTAATTTTAGACTCCAAATGATTAACTTTTAAAAAGTTGAACAAGGTGACAGAATGCATCGCAAGCACATATCAATATGAATAATTTAATTAAAACACATCTCCCACTCAACAATGAAATCCAAACCATCCACTCTCTTTCAGGAGGCAGCATTTCCTCTGCCTACTTATTGAAGTAAGATAAGGATGCACGCTTCCTAAAAGCAAACTCAAACAGTGAATATCTTAGAGATGTTTGTTGCTAAGCAAAAAGAATTGCAAGCAATTGAGGAAACTGCAACCATTGTTGTTCCAAAAGTGCATCACGCAGAATCTGCTGAAAAAGTATAAATGGTGTTTTCGTTGTATAAATGCACGATTTCTTGTACTTTTACATCAAAACAATTATGTGCAGTTTTTTCTTATCTTTAACCATTTTGAACTGAACCATTTCATGACCAAACCTTTTTGTTTCCATTCGTAAACGTTGAGGCGGTTATAGGCAATTTAGAAAACAATTTTATTACTTAAGTATAATTTAAAAGAACACATGTAAATGAAAAAAATTATCACATTCTTAATTCTTGGACTTGTTTTAATTTCGTGTAAAAACACGGAAAATAGAATAGGAGAATTTAAACTTTTACCTAAACCACAAAAGTTTGAAATAAATGGAGTAAGTGGATTACACAGCAAAAATATTAAAACATATTTTTCGCCTCAAGATATCGATTTACCTACTTTAGGTGAGGAGCTTAAAGGTTTAAAAAGTGTGGAGACAGAATTAGAGGCAGATGTTATTTACAAGATTGATGACACTCTTGAAAATATGCCAGAGGGCTATATGCTTTCAATTTCAGAAAAGTTAATTACAATTACAGGAAGTGACAAAGCGGGTTTATTCTATGGATTTAAAACACTTGAACAGCTTTTACAAGATGCCAAAGACCAAAATGTCTTTTTACCATTGTGTGAAATTGTTGACTATCCTCTACTTGCTTATCGTGCAATCCATCTTGACATCAAACACCATATTAACAAAACAAACTATTACTATGATTTAATTGATTGGCTCTCAAGTTATAAAATCAATGCGATTATTGTTGAATTAGAAGATAAAATTAAATATGAGCGTCAACCTACTGTGGCTGCAGCAGATGCTTTAAGTATTGAAGAATGGCAAAACTTATCAGAATACGCTTATGAGCGTAATATTGAAATCAGCCCGTTGGTGCAAGGTTTAGGACACGCTGCATTTATTTTAAAACATGATGAGTATGAGCATTTGCGAGATGATCCTGAAAGCCACTGGGCATTCAATCCTCTTAATCCAGAAACATATAAAGTTCAGTTTGATTTGTATAATGATGCACTAAAAGCAACACCCCATGGCAAATACCTACATGTTGGTGGAGACGAAGTTCACACTACTGGTAGAAATAGTGGGAAGTCGCCGATGGAATTACAATTAATTTGGCTAAATAAAGTATCCGAGTTTGCTGAACAGCACAATCGCATTCCTATTTTTTGGGATGATATGCCACTACGACATACAGGGCTACATGGGGCTACTAGAGATAAATCTCTGACTAAAGAACAGGTAGAAGATTTATGGGAAGAGAACGAGCATAAATTAGAAGAGTTTCTGCATTTGTTTCCTAAAAACTGTATTTATATGAGGTGGAATTATAGTTCTCCAGAAGCCCTTGGTAACATAAAAGCCATGCAGTGGTTTGTTGAAAATGGTTTTGAGGTGATGGGAGCAACTGCAGGCCAAACTCGATGGGTACTAATGCCTCAGAATCAGAGTAATTTAGACCCTATTAAATCTTTTGCTGAAGTTTCTATCGAAAACGGGTTAGATAAGTTACTTCTAACTCTTTGGGATGATGACTCGCCACACTTTGAACTCTACAAACGAGGCATCACTTTCTTTGCAGAACACAGTTGGGCTGGAAATAATCGAACAAAAGATGAACTTAAATCTGCTTATCGACATAGAGAGTTTTCGCATAATTGTGAAAACAAGGATTATGCATTCATTGATCAGTTAGAAGAACCAGTTTCCTTTTGGGATAATATCTTGATTGATAAACCTAATGATGGTAGAAGACTCACACGAAAACATTTAGTGTATGAAGAATTTCCAAATGAAATAATTATTGATTTACCTAATCCAGATAAGCCGGGCTGGAGTGAGAAATACAATGATAAATTGGCAAAAGCTTATGAAGCAAAATTGACTTGTGATAGTGTTGCCGATAAAATATCCTTGTTGAAACAAAAAGCCAATAGAAACATTTACACACTTGAGGTTTATGAGCAGGTTAACAATTTGGTTAGTTTTACATCTAATGCGCTTTTGAGTTTAAAAGAATACGATACTGCGCAAAGTGATGCAGAGCAAAAAGCTGCCTTAAATAAAATCAAACAATTGTCTAAGAAGTTTGATACGGTTAGATCAGAGTTTGAGGAAGTTTACTCTAAAACTCGTAACTTGAATAAGCCTGATGATTATATTTTAGATCAGTTTCATCCACATGTACACCTGGCAAGCCAAACAATTTCATTTGATTGGCAGTTTTATGCTGAAATGTTATTCCTTGAAAACGTTAACAACTGGTTGAAAGAGCAACAATAGTTGATTAGGCTTTATATACACAGACCCTAATTA
>CAZXGV010000154.1:0-4901 GCA_964640575.1 uncultured Dysgonomonadaceae bacterium | reverse complement strand
TTGTGACAGGAACTCAACGTCATCATCAGCGCAACTATGTAGCATCTTTCCAGCAAATTATGGATGGAGCTATTGGTGAGATTACGGGCGGCACGGTATATTGGAATCAATCAATGCTGTGGTATCGTGAACGTCAACCAGGATGGAGCGATTTTGAAACAATGGTGAAAGACTGGGTAAACTGGCGTTGGTTGTCGGGCGATCATATCATCGAACAACACGTGCATAACATCGATGTGTTTACATGGTTCAGTGGATTGAGACCTGTGAGTGCAGTTGGTTTTGGCTCGCGCCATCGCCGTGTTACCGGAGACCAATATGACAACTTTAGCATCGACTTCACGATGGAAAATGGTGTGCACCTTCACAGTATGTGTCGCCAAATTGATGGTTGCAGCAACAATGTGAGCGAATTTATACAAGGAACGAAAGGATCGTGGTCTACTGCCAACGGCGAAACCGTGATAAAAGATTTGGCAGGTAATGTTATTTGGCAATTTGACAAAGAAGACGAGAAAGCCAACTACAAACAAACAGATCCATATACACTGGAACACGTGGACTTAATAAGCAACATCAGAAAGAACACCCCTATTGAGGAAGCTTCAGAGACTGCTATATCCAACATGGCAGCACTGATGGGGCGCGAATCAGCCTACACAGGACTGGAGACCACGTGGGAGAACATGACTGCATCGTCATTGGATTACACACCAGCTGATCTGAACATTGGCAAGATGGATATGAGTTCGTATGTAACTCCAATTCCAGGAACAGGTAAAGATAAATAAGAATCAAATTAAATAAATTAATTGTTAAGTGAAAGATATGAAAAAGGAAAGTAGTTTGAGTAGAAGATCATTTCTAAAAACTACTGCTCTTATCGGAACTGCTGGAGCAACAGGGTTCCTTTCATCGTGCAAGAGTGGCAACGAGAAAACAGACAGAGTTCCGCTGAAAGAAGCAGGTAGTTATTACATCCCCGACCTACAAGACTTAGCCGACGATGGCAAAGAACTGAAGGCAGGAGTCATTGGTTGTGGAGGAAGAGGCTCGGGTGCAGCCATGAATTTCTTGGACTCTGCAAATGGAGTAACCATTATCGCTCTCGGTGATGCGTTTGAAGAACGTGTAGATACGTTAGCCGATAGATTGAAGAGCGAAAGAAACTTAGATATACCCAAAGACAAACGTTTTGTGGGGCTGGATGCATACAAAAAAGTGATAGATAGCGGTGTGGATGTTGTGATAGATTGTTCGCCACCCTTCTTTCGACCCGCTCACTTTGATTATGCGGTGCAAAACAACAAGCATTGCTTTATTGAGAAGCCATTGTTTGTGGATGCGGTTGGATATCGCAAGGTGATGGCAACTGCAAAACAAGCACAAGCCAAAAAGCTGAGCGTTGTGACAGGCACAATCCGTCATCATCAACGTAGTTATGTGGAATCTCATCAGCAAATTATGAGTGGAGCTATAGGCGAGATTACAGGTGGAGTGGTATATTACAATGTGGGCATGCAGTGGTATAAAGAGCGTCAACCTGGATGGAGCGACCTTGAATACATGTTGAAAGATTGGACAAACAGGCGATGGCTATCGGGCGATATGATTCTTGAACAACACATTCACAGCATCGATGCATTCATCTGGCTCTCGGGGCTGAAGCCTGCAAGGGCATTAGCATTTGGTTCTCGTATCAGACGTAAAACAGGGGACAACTACGATAACTTTAGCACAGACTTTACCATGGAAAATGGTGTGCACTTTCACAGTATGTGTCGCCAAATAGATGGTTGCACCAATAATGTGAGCAATTTCATTCAAGGAACCAAAGGAACATGGTCGGGAACAGGTGCAGTAGCTGGCGAAGTGTTGATACGAGACTTGGATGGCAATGTGATTTGGAGGTTTGATGAGGAAGAAGAAAAGGCGAACTACAAGCAGACCAATCCTTTTGTGTTGGAGCATGTGAATTTGGTAAACTGCATTCGGAAGAACACTCCTATTGAGCAAGCTTCAGAGTCTGCAGTGTCTAACATGGCAGCCATGATGGGGCGCGAGTCGGCTTACACGGGACTAGAGGTTACGTGGGAAGAGTTGACTGCATCGCCACTGGATTTAACTCCTGCCGATTTGAGTATGGACGGTAAGATGGATATGAGTTCGTTTGTAACTCCTATTCCAGGTACTGGAAAATAAAGATAGATATGGAAAATATTGACAGACGACGCTTCTTGAAGAGATCAATGCTAGGTGCTGCTCTTGCCACTGTCGGAAACTCGGCTTTGGCGAGCGGTGCAACATCGGATTCGGACAAGAAACAAAGTCTTTCGCACATTCAATCGAACAATAACACTCCCGATTTAAAAATATCTTTCCAAGAACGCATCCCTCCAGGCGAAACCCTGAAGGAGAAGTTCGATTTTATGGAACAACACGGGGTGGTGGGCTTCGAGCCCACAGGAAAAGGATTACTACAACGTGTGCCCCAATTGAAAGAGGAGCTAAAAGGGAGAAACATAGAAGTGTCTGCAGTGTGTGCAGGGTTCGACGGCTTTGTTTTATCGACAGATGCTGCGATTCGCAAGCAATTTCGCGACACGATGACCGAAATTATCATCGCCGCAGGCAAATTAGGCTCGACAGGTGTGATATTTGTTCCAGCTTTCAATCATCAAGTGCCGGCAATGCCCCACACGATGGAAACACGTGATTTTCTTTGCGAAGAAATAGACAAGCTTGGCAACATTGCCACCCAAAATGGCACAACCGTTATCTTTGAGCCGCTCAATCGCAGGGAAGCTTTCTACATGCGACAAGTAGCCGATGCGGCTTCCATCTGTCGCGACATAGACAATCCTGGTGTGCGCTGCATGGGCGACTTTTGGCACATGACTTGGGAGGAAACTTCGGACAGTGGAGCATTTTTTTCGGCAGGCGAATACTTGCAACATGTGCACATTGCCAGTAGAAAACGACGCAGCATGCCAGGCGAAGACGGAGCAGCCGACAATTATGTAGATGGCTTTGAGGCGTTGAAACAAATGGGTTATGATAAGTATGTAAGCTTCGAATGCGGCTGTCAGGGCGACCGTTCGGTGGTGGTGCCTGCGGCATTGGAGCTGTTGAGGAAGCAGTATGAAGGGTGAGAATTAGGCATTTGTGCTCACTCGTATGAGATGTAAATAAAAACATCAAAAATCGAACAAAATGATACGCTGGGGATTCATAGGTTGTGGCATAGTCACCGAACAGAAGAGTGGACCTGCCTTCGGCAAGGTCGAAGATTCGGAAGTTGTAGCTGTGATGCGGCGCGATGCCGCCAAAGCGCAAGATTATGCCGAGCGTCATGGCATCGGCAGATGGTATTCTGATGCGCAACAACTGATTGACGACCCCGCTGTAAATGCCATCTATGTGGCAACGCCTCCTTCTACTCATGCCCAGTATGCCATTGCGGCGATGAGGGCTGGCAAACCTGTGTATGTGGAGAAACCCATGGCGGCAAGCTACGATGAGTGTGCTGAAATGATACGTGTGTCGGAAGAAACGGGCGTGCCTTGCTTCGTGGCATACTATCGTCGCACGTTGCCCTATTTCCAACGAGTGAAACAATTGATTGACGACGGAATGTTGGGCGATATCTCTACCGTTCAAATCCGATTTGCCATTCCTCCTTACGCCACCGACTATAATCGCGACACATTGCCCTGGCGCGTGAAGAAAGAGATTGCCGGTGGTGGTTATTTCTACGATTTGGCTTCTCACCAATTGGATTTACTCGACTTTTTGTTTGGTCCTATCACCGATGCACGTGGACACGTTGCCAACGTTGCGGGATTGTATGAGGTGGAAGATACGGTTTCTGCTACTTTCCAATTCGAATCGGGTGTGGTGGGTAGCGGTAGTTGGAGTTTTGTGGCGCCTAGCAATACGCGCACCGACACCATTGAGCTGATTGGCACAAAGGGCACGCTTACTTTTTCCACTTTCATGTTCACCGACATCGTATTGCAAACATCGACGTGCAAAATGATTTACAACGAAGAGAATCCAGACAACATCCAGTTCTATCTCATCCAAAGTATTGTGAAATACTTGCAAGGAAAGGGTGACAAAGTGGCGAGCACGTGCGTTTCGGCAGCTCGCACCAATTGGGTTATGGAAAATATTTTAGGAGAGGGGTGAGATGTGGGTGTGTAACGTGTGTCGCAAGCGCTAGCCTCGTTCATTCACTCTTCCACTTCCCTGCCCTTCGTCCGCTGCCGTGCCTGCGTCAGATATTTTTGTACGATTGTCGTCAGTAGCTGTTTCAACTCTGCATATTTCTTTTCTCCTTCCACCACAGCGAGTGCATTCACGAGTGTTACCAATTTCATGAATTGATTTTGAACCTCCGTCCTAGCACTTCGGGCAACGCCCTTCACAAATTCTGCTTGTAATTTTCGGCGTCTCTGTTGTTCCCTTTTAAAAACCTGGTTGTTTGTTTCCAATGCCTCGACGGCATCTGTCAATTGGAGGGTGGCAATGTGTTGTGGTGCAGTGTCGCCCGATAGTTCTTGCAATAGGTTGGTGATGATTGCCGTTTTTGCGTCTTGACCTTGGCGCGATATTTTGCTCCCCGTGCCATACGATTTGAAAATTCGCATCAATGCTTTTGCAGCACTCTCCTTTTCTTGACTGAATTGATAGTCGGAATAGTAACGAATGAGTTGATATATTTTACGCACTGCATAATCGCGCTTTTCTTCCGCCCGAAACAGTTGTTGGGGCGTGAGTGTACGCTCTTGCACCAACTCTTCGTCGTAGCTATCGAATGCGGTTCGCAATTCTGCAACCTTGTCGGTATAGGATTGGGGCATTTCAGCTTGATGTGACTCAAGAACTTTTAAAGCTTC
>CAZXGV010000153.1:0-4925 GCA_964640575.1 uncultured Dysgonomonadaceae bacterium | reverse complement strand
ACACTGTTTCATCAATAGCAAGCCCACAAGGTTTGCTATTGATGCATATTACCTATTATAAAATTGTAGCAACTATCCACAATTTGTTTCTACACGTTGCTTTTCAATTTACTAACTTGCCATTTCAAGCGGATGTGAGAAATATTGTTGTTATCTGCAAAACCCTCCCTCTCTGGCAGATATTTATCTGTGCTACTCCTTGAATAAAGCAAATAAGTTATGGTTAGCTAATGCGATGATTGTGCTAAAAAAGATATTTGTTGGGCTTTCGGGAAATCCCAAAAAGAGAGAAAAATCACATGCTTTACATCCACTTCAACTTCTGTAGCAGGCTGATAGAATATGTTTGCAGAAATCGGTTTATCCCTATCTTGTAGCACTACAACCCAACAGCCAATACTACCCTCCATTCTTGCAATAATATTACAGTTCAAAAGGTGTTATCTTTCCTTTGTATTTACCTTCAACTTTTTCATTGCTTCCAATAAAAGAGACTCCATCAATAAAAGAGATACCTAAAGCTGCATTAAGCTCTTTTTTGGTGACAAGGTTAAACTCTTTGTCTGCAGTTAAAAGAACCTCTGGATTTCCGTAACAGCCAAACCACCATCTGCCTTTAGCCCAAGTTATGGTTTGAATACCAAGGAGGGTGTATCCGCTGTTCAACACATGACGTCCTCTGAACCTGAAAGTTTCATCGTATTCATATACATAGTTTTCGTCATACCCTTTTGGCAGACCACCCACTACAAAGAAGTTTCCATCTTTCCATGCAATGCCTCCTGCTCCGTGAACAAGCTCTGGAACGGGGTATTTTTTTAGAAGTGCTAACGTATTGATATCGTATTCATAAATCCAGGAATCAGCTTTTCCAGTTGGTTGATTAAACTTACCCAAATTGACTGCGGCAAACACCCGATTGTTTACTATGCACAAATCTCCATGATGATCGTCTGCATCCACGCTTACCAACACCTTACCACTGGGGTCAGTTTTCACCAGTTTGGTTGTCCAGCTCCAGAGTATAAACGAGTCATTTATGTCAATTCCCTGTAAATGCCTTGAATAGCTTCCTTCACAATAAACTGTCTCATCAAGTTTTTTTGTTTGCGAGCTATCCTCTTCAGCATGAATGGAAAAGGTGATAAAGAGAAGTGTCGAAAATAATAAATAGTTAGTTTTCATATCTTATAATCGTTTGTGTTGATTGTGATAAATTAGCTCTATCATTCTATGTTACTGATGTTTTGATGATGTGCATCTACACAATATTGAAGAGGGTTAAGAGTGCAGGATTATATCTTAATAAAAATTCGATTTTTGTATAACCAATAGCAAATGTACCAAAGCGAAAGAAGCACAATAGCACTCAAAATAATTTGTGACCCTAATACGCCTGTCCAGCCAAATAGTGCATTGGAGATGGGTAGGAATATTTTTTTTATTAAGTCTGCTCCACCCACACTTGCAAACAGGTAGATAAAGAGAGGATTCATGCCTACTATAGCAAAAAACTTTACTCCTCTTTGATACTTTTTGACATCAATTATCCAATAGCAAAGAGCCAAAGCAATTAATGTCCATCCCCCACTTGCAAAAACAAATGTGCTGGTGGCAATACGTTTTATAATTGGTGTGAATGGGCTGAGTCCGAAGCCAATTATTAAACCAACAACGCCTGCCCCCAATAATAGTTGGATTTTTTTCTTGGGAGAATATTCACGCATCAATAGCTGCCCAGCCATTACACCCCAAATGGTGTGAGCTGCTGTGGGGATGGCATTGAACATTGCCCAATTGTCAGCACCCTTTTCACCAGAAATAAGAAGATTGAACCATGCTCCAAAACTTTCTCCTGCCACGAATGGATTATTGAACCCTTCGAGAGGAAAAAATCGGTATAATCCCTCACTTATCAATATGAGCAATATCGAAAAAGCAAGCTGGATGCTTGTGGGTTTGCGAATGATAAGGAAAGCCAATAGATAGGTGACAGAGAGTTGTGCCAACACATTTTGGAATCTGAAGACAATAATGCCTGGTTTGATGCAATAGAGCCACCAACCTAATAGTAACATAATAGATGCTCTTTTGACGGCATGTTTGGTCAACTGTTTGTAGGAGTGTCCTTTTTCTATTCGCTTCGAAAATGATAGTGGCATGGCTACTCCCACAATAAACATAAAGAAGGGCTGTACTAAGTCCCAAAAATTTAAACCCTCCCAACTAACGTGGTGAAATTGTCTGCCTATAAAGTGGATAATAGTTCCCTCGAATTCGGGTGCCACCAAGTGGGTGAAAAAACGTGAGAGGCTGGCGACAAGTAAAAACATGGTGAAGCCTCGGAAAAAATCGAGCGACAGAAGCCGTTCGTTCACACCCCTTTCTGTTTTGGTCATATTCTATTGATTTTCGTTTTTCTATTGTATGCGAAAATAACGTATATAATTAACGAAAACAAATAAGAAAGGAGTAAAAAGAGTTTTCACTTTGAAGATACTGATGCAAGCAGTGTAATTCAAATAATTTTTCAAATTCGTTTAAGAAAAACTTGTGGCTTACAACGTATAGCTTGCAACTATAAACTCTGATAAAAAAAGTTACTTGCGTAATATACTCTTTTATTTTTTGAGCTGAAAAGCCCTAAATCCAACAGTTAACTTGAGAACAGGATAGAACTTGTAACTCTCTAATGGATCATTGATATCTTCAATTACAACGCTAACCTCATTGTCTACATCATTGTAAACATTGGTTATGTGAGCATTAATTTCATTGAAAAACATATCCTTATGCTCTTGGGTAACATTTGGTCCATAATCAACATTATCGGCGTTAAATCCTGTAGGCATAGTGTGTTTTAAACTGAAACTGCCCACATAGTATGCTCCGAGCTCTAAAGCAAAGGAGACAGTTTTGTTTTGAGGCACATAACTGCCCAAACCGATACCAAGATAGGGTATGATTGAATTTTTGTAACCGATATCGATAATAAAAGGACCTATATCATCTTTTCGAATAACGGGTTTAACCATCCCAACCGTTGGCACATCTTTGCCTTTGAAGATAACATCGGTAGCTAAAGTTCCTGTGACATCTGAAGCAAACAGAGATTTTCCTAATCCTGCTGTTACATAAAACAACTTGAAAGGCTGATAGCCTACACCCACAGAGAGTGCTCCGGTTTTGAATCTACCTTCGGTGTCGAATCTAATCGTATTATCGAGATAGTTATTTGTGAATTCAATGTTTACATCTTCACCAGTAAAACTCTCGATTCTATCTGATGTGATAGTAAATGCAAGATACTCGAACCCTGCTTTAATGGCAAGCTTCTCGATGGGTTGGAAATATATGTCCCCACCAATTCCATTAGTAGATGCTTTGAGTGAAACACCTAATTGCTGTTCAAAATCATTCGTTTGAGAAAAAGACAAAGCAGAAAGCAATAATAAACCAAATAGTAGTAAAGTTTTTTTGTCCATTGTGTTAGATTTTTTACTGTGTTAGATTTTTATATAAAATGATATGTTATTTAAAACAACAAGAACTATCAATTGTTCACAAAACTTCACTATTTTAAAAGCTTTTGAGTGTTCAACACACACAACAAAGCTTAATAACTACAAAACGACAGGGTGAGAAAATATTTTTGTTACAAGCAAAATGAACATTCACTGCGAAAAATGGTTACTACAAAGGTTCTTATATTCACAATCTGATTAAATGAAACGAGATAGAAAAACAGATGGTTTTTTATAAATCGCTATAAAAGTGGTTTGTTCATGCAACCTTTTGCACTCTAATCAGTCTATTATAGAAAGGAACTATTATAAAACAGATACTAAAACATACAATTATGAAAAAAATTTTATTAGCACTGGCAATTATGCCACTATTGATTGTTGCTTGTTCGAGCGATGATGACTTAGGAAAAGGCGATTTTGATCACAATATTGAATATCTATACGGAGAGTGGCGTGCCACTGGTGTAGAGGTGAGTGGAGTGATGATTGATTTGACATCACCAAGAAACGAACTAAAGGTTACACCAACCTACCTAACGTTTGCCAAGGAAGATATTTATTCCAGCGAAGGCATTTTAGGTGAAGGCACAGGCAAGTTTGTTACAAATGGTAAAATAATTGCAACTACTGCCGGTAAAAACAGAGTTTCTTTCGAAATGACTTCGTTGTCTTCAAAAACTGCAAAAATCATTGTAAATGCGAAGACTTTGGATCTGGCAATCATTCCCGAGGGAACAGAAACTGTTATCGTAGAATTGACAAAAAACTACAAAGCAGTAATTGATTTTGATTACGATATTGAAAATCTTTATGGCAAATGGCGTGCTACAAGTGTAGAAGGAGTTTTTGAGAACCCAATCGATCTAACTGACCCAGCGATTGAACTATCGGTTAAACCTACTTATGTGACTTTTGAAAAGAAGGGTGTTTATAAAGGAGAAGGTATTTTGGGTGAAGGTACAGGAAGATACGCTACGAAAGGGGAAATGGTGTACACACTGCTGGATGAAAAATCTCTTGATCTTGAGATGATAGCTTTGGATGCAACAACTGCAAAAATTAAATTGAATCCACACGACATTGAATTCGGACTACCAATACCGAGTGAAATTAAAATAGTGACTGTGGTATTGACAAAGCAGTAAAAAGAAAAACTGTTTTTCAGTTTATGCGTGTAGGGGCATACTCGATTGTAGACAGTTGAATAGTAAAACAGTATTAGAAAGCGAGAAAGTAGAAATATTTTCTCGCTTTTTTTATTTTATTTTCATGGTCAATTGAAATAAAAAAACTCGAGTGAGGTGAGAATAATAACATCTGATAGTAAAAGCTTTAGGTGGCATTTCCTCTCAAAATGTGCATTGCAACAGCAAATTGTGCACCCTTAATTTAATACAA
>CAZXGV010000152.1:0-4933 GCA_964640575.1 uncultured Dysgonomonadaceae bacterium | reverse complement strand
GACAAGAGACAAGAGACAAGAGACAAGAGACAAGATGAGTAATTATCCTTTATAAAGATTTGTCTCAACCTACAGAATATAAAGACGAAAGAGTGTTGTTGAACAACATTTTTTCGTTTTTTTTGTTATTAGTTCAGAAGCAAACAAAAAGAATATATCACTATGAAGACAGTACTTATCACAGGAGGATCGGGGATGATTGGCAGACGGCTTTCCCAATTGCTAATCGAAAAAGGATACGATGTAATTTGGTTGAGTCGCGAAAAACACATAAAAGCAGATATACCACGCTACCGATGGGATCTCTTAGCTGGTAAAATAGATGAAGAGGCATTGGAAGAAGCCGATGTCATTGTTCACCTTGCTGGTGTGGGTATTGCAGATGGAAGATGGACCGAAGCGCGCAAACGAATGATAGTGGGGAGCAGGGTGCGCTCGGCTCAGTTGCTACTCGAAAAACTGAAGAAGATGGACACAAAAATTGATGCATTCATCTCTGCATCGGCTGTAGGATACTATGGAGCGGTCACTTCAGATAAGATTTTTACAGAAGAAGACGACTACGACGAAACTGATTTCCTTGGAACGACTTGTCACAAATGGGAAGAACAGGCGACACAATTTACAACCGATTTAGACATTCGCTCTGTGAGCATTCGCACTGGTGTTGTTTTGTCCAAAAGCAGCGAGTTGGTTCAAAAAGCAGTGTTGCCCACTCGCTTTTGGCTGGGTGCTCCATTGGGCAAGGGGACACAATATATGAATTGGATACACATCGACGATTTGTGTCAAATCTACATCAAAGCCATCGAAGACGAAACCATGACAGGCGCATACAACGCTGTTGCACCCGAAGAGGCAACCAACGCCGACTTTATGAAAACAATAGCCAACCTATTGCGCAAACCCATGTTTCTGCCCCGTGTGCCCGAGTTTGTGTTCAAGCTGTTTTTAGGCGAAGCCTCTCAAATAATTTTGGAGGGTAGTCGTATCTCTGCGCAGAAGATACAGGATGCAGGATATGAATTTAAGTATAAAACCTTGCGCGATGCGTTGAAGCAAATTCTAATTAAACCGAAAAAGAAGAAATCAAAACAATAGCTACCTCTTAATTGTACGAAGTTTTCATCCTTCGCAACAATCTTTCAGGAGAATCTGATGGCACAATCATCCTTCTAACTGTTTGGAGAGGATAGATAGAATCTCTTTTGGCAAGCAATATAAACGACATTTTAAAATGCTTATCCAGCTCTTCTGCAGCTTCTCTATTATATACCCCATTGGGATAAGCCCAATATTCAACGGGTTTTCCAATCATATCCTCAAGCCGTTTTTGAGGGTCAAGCACTTGTTGTTTCCAAAAAGTAGAATCGGTGTATTTCGTCACCATCACATGATCCCAACTGTGCAAGCCCACAGAGTGTCCCCTGACTGATAGTTCTGTTATTTCATCATTCGTCAAGTAGTTTTTCTTGTTGTTGGTAACGGTCATTATAAAAAAAGCCCCCCTGAAGTTTCGCTTCTCCAATTCGGGAGCAGCAATCGTAAAGTGTTCTTTTCTAGAATCGTCAAACGTAATCATAAATGGTTTGTCGGGTAGGGTGGCATCATGTAGCAAATAGTCATATAAGTCATTGGGCAAGATAGAGTTGTATCCACTGTCAGATAAAACCTGTAAATGCGATGCAAATACCTGGGGTGTCACCGTGTAAACATCGTTGCGCCCCTCTTCGATGCGATGATAACAAAGAATAGGCACTTCCTTCTTGTCCAATATCTCCGCAGCACTGTTTACAGTTTTTTCTTCGATGATGCTTTCTGCTCTGATTGATATCGAGTTAGCACCCTCAATAATATCGGCATTGTTCTCTTTGTTGCGTGAAGCTTCTGTGCAGCCTATCAATATAAGCGCAAAGAGAAAGATGAGTAATGGGTTGATGTTAGTTTTCATACAGATATAAAGATAGACTCATTTTTTGTATTAAACGATTATTAAAAGAGGAATATTTATAATTCACTTTAAAACTCTGAACAACCTTTTGGTTTGTTTGTTTACAAAATAAAAAGATATGCAACAAAAAATAACGCCAATCACCATATTCGGTATAGACAGTGTCAACTATCCTAAACATAGAGATAGATTGATAGAGCTTTACACGCTTTCGTTTACCGAAGGCAAATATGCCCAACACATTTCACCCGAAGAGATTGAACAAACGCTTGACGATATCATGCGAATAGGCTTTGGGTTTATGGCTTTCAAGAAAGATGAGCTAATTGGAGCAGTGCTCTGCTTGTCGTTGAAGAACGACCCCTATTTCCCAATCGATTCACATCCCGAATTCGACATCGATAAAACGCTTTACATTGCCGACTTGATGGTCGATGTACAATATAGAGGCAGGGGTGTTGCACTGAGCCTGCTCAACCATCTGTTTGAGTTGAGCCAATCAAAACCATATAAACACGCAGTAATGAGAGTGTGGAATAAAAATATTCCCGCTGTGTCTCTTTACAAAAAAATTGGCTTCGAAGAGTTTGCGTCTATTTACCAAACTAAACTGAACAAAGGAACAATGGAGCCGTTTGAAATGAAGAAGCTTTATATGAAAAAGAGTCTCTAAACAAGTTAGTTATACTCTACTACGTATTTTTACTCTCTCACTATTTTTAAAAATTATAAGATTATGAAGACATTCGTTGCCAAAACCATTCACTTACGTGATGGCTCGTCGGAGGAAAAGCGAAAAGAAATTCGCGACTACTTCCTCAAAACATGGAATGTCCACGAAAAACTATACACACAATTAGCTTCCGATGATGTATTCTATCTTCGTGGCGATCCTTTGCGTCATATCATCTTGTTCTATCTTGGACACACAGCATGCTTTTTTGTCAACAAGTTGTTTCTGGCAGAAATTATCGATGCTCGCATCAATCCCGAATTTGAATCTACCTTTGCCATTGGTGTAGACGAAATGAGTTGGGACGATTTAGACAACAAACATTACACTTGGCCCAAAGTGGACGAAGTTCGCCAATACAGAGATCAGGTGAAAGAGATGATTCTAAAAGTCATCGACGAAACCCCCTTGAAGCTCCCCATTGAGTGGGACAACCCTTTCTACATCATAATGATGGGAATCGAGCATGAACGCATTCATCTTGAAACTTCGTCGGTATTAATTCGTCAGCTCCCCTTAGAAAAGGTGCTCCCCGGTAAATTTGGAGAAATATGTACAGAAAGTGGCGATGCTCCCACAAATGAAATGCTTACTGTGCCAGGTGGTACAGTAAAAATGGGTAAACCTGTCAATCATCCACTCTATGGATGGGACAACGAGTATGGCAAGCACACAGAGAAGATTGATGAGTTTAAAGCTGCCAAATACCTCACTTCCAATCAAGAGTTTCTAGAGTTTATACACGATGATGGATACAACACCGAAAGCTACTGGACCGAAGAGGGCTGGAATTGGCGCAATTTCAAAGAGGCACAAATGCCTCTATTTTGGAGAAAAAAGGGTGACGATTATACATTGCGCCTTGTAGCCGAAGAGATAGCTATGCCGTGGAATTGGCCCGTGGAAGTAAACTACTTAGAGGCAAAAGCATTTTGCAATTGGAAAACAGAGAAAACGGGAAAGACCTACCGCTTGCCCACCGAAGCCGAATGGATGCGACTCTACGAATATACAGAACTGCCCGACCAATTGGAATGGGGCGACACAGCACCCGGCAATATCAATCTGGAGCATTTCTCCTCGCCTTGTCCTGTCGATAAGTTTGAGCAGGGCAAAGGTTTCTTTGATGTGATTGGCAATGTGTGGCAATGGACCGAAACACCCATCACTGGATTCCCTGGTTTTAAAGTGCATCCCATGTACGATGATTTTTCGACTCCCACCTTCGATGGCAAACATAATTTAATAAAAGGAGGTTCGTGGATTTCAACTGGCAACGAGGCTACCAAGCACTCTCGCTACGCTTTCCGCCGTCACTTCTATCAACATGCAGGATTTAGGATGATTGAGTCGGAAGCTCCGCTACACATCGAGGATGCTGATTATGAAACCGATGCCGAAGTGGCTGTTTCGTGCGAACAGAATTGGGGCGACAAGTTTACGTTGACTCCCTCTTACCACAAAGAGTTGGCACTTATCACAAAATCGTTATTAGAGGGCAAATCGGTTAAAACACTGCTCGATTTGAATGCTGATACAGGACGCTTTGCATTCGAAATGGCTCCTTATTTCGAGAAGATTACTGCGTTGGATTTTTCTGCACGCTTTATTCGAATACCCATTCAGTTGCAAGAGCAAGGCTATATGCGCTATGTGATGAAGGATGAGGGTGAACTGGTCTTCTATCGCGATGTGGTGTTGTCCGACTTCGAATTGGGCGAAAATAAAGAGAATATCACCTTTATGCAAGACAATGCACAAAACTTAAAACCA
Organism: uncultured Dysgonomonadaceae bacterium; assembly: GCA_964640575.1. Taxonomy (GTDB): domain Bacteria; phylum Bacteroidota; class Bacteroidia; order Bacteroidales; family Dysgonomonadaceae; genus UBA2632. The sequence continues at coordinate 476 of CAZXGV010000152.1, read as the reverse complement.
CACTACGAAGGGTTTGATGTGATTGTTGCCCCCAATTTGCTCGAAGAGTTGAGCAATCCTAAAGAGTTTCTTGCTTCCATCCACACTCGACTTAACAAGGGTGGATACTTGATTATTGCATCGACCTACGAATGGGAAAATCAAGCACGAGAAAATTGGCTGGGAGGGTTCAAAAAAGATGGCGAACCTGTGACATCGCTCGATGGAATTAAGGAAATATTGAGTAAGCACTTTGTGATGGAGCGCGACCGAATCAATTTGAATGCGAAGGTGAAGTTGTCATCGCGCATTAAGGTGAATAGGTTGTCGGAGATTACGCTTTGGAGGAAAAAGGATTAGGGTTGAGAATAATGGTTAATTGTTAATGGTGAATGATGAATTATTAATTATGAATGATGAATTATGAATGATGAATGATGAATGCTGAATGGTTTACCCTGTGAAATAAATCGGAGATTTAATGCATAGCATTATTT
>CAZXGV010000151.1:0-4936 GCA_964640575.1 uncultured Dysgonomonadaceae bacterium | reverse complement strand
AACCCTGTGAAATTTTAAACTATTTCACAGAGCAAGCCGATTCGGAAATCCGCGCGAGCGGGATTTGTGGCAGTGGAGGCACTGGTCGGGAAACCAGCGACAGCCCGAGCAAGGACATACCTCACACCCCATATCCCACACCACATACCTCACACCCCACTAATAAAACCTCTTCTTCGCACTATAAAGTTGGTCTACCGCTGCGCGATGCGTATCGAGACAAGGAGCCAAGGTAGGGCGCCAAGGAGCTGTCATAAATCCTTTCAGCCTTGAAGCGTCAATCGCCCCTTTGCAATACTCCACAGTAAGCTCCATATTGGTATCATTCGAGTGGTTGCTACCAGTGGGTATTTGGTCGTAGCCACGTTCATCTAAAGTATTGTAGAACTTAACGTAATTTTTATTGGTATCACTTATTTTTTCAAGATCCAAGCTTGCTCCATAATACCAATTACTTTGAAGAACAGATTTCGGCATTTTTTTGAAAAACATATCAGCGTCACGCCATCCATAGTCGGACCAAACCCAAGGACGCACATTGTTTTTTTCTACCTCTTCCATCAGAATGTAGAAATCGTGCCACCAGAGGTCGTTTTGCCTTACAGTTACGTAGTTGTAGTCTCTTTGATAACTGTATGTCTCTTCATCCATTCCGAGGTGGAAAAAGCGTGGAGTATCAAAAAGATCAACTACTTCATTGATTAAGTTTTTACAAACCGTGTAAAACTTTTTGGTTGAAACCATTCTGGAGTACTCACCCATCCATGCAAGATGTGTGGTAGCAAAGTTTAATTTTGGAATTGGCTCTAATCCCATTTTCCTCATTTTCGCAAGTTCTTTTTTCAGTTTTTTGGTCGACCACGCATTCTCTACCGCAATTTCGGGGTGACTCTTATATTTAACAGCATCGCCCAAATCGATTAGCACCATGTTGATACCACGTTCCACCATGTGACGCAATATGGCATCCCATGTATTTTCATCGAAGGTCAGAAAAGGCCTATACGCTCGTGCCCAACGTCTTGCATCCATGCAGGTTACAGGCTTGTAATCGTGAGCCGAATATGTGTCGGCAGGAAGATTGTCCCACACCACATCAGCATGGTCTGTCCACATATTGTAGCTAAGGTGCAGTAGGTCTGCCCAAATCATATCTTTGTTTTGGAAAGCATTTTGGGTACTCGCAGCAAAAGCTGGTTGTGAGAAAAGAGATGCTGGCAAACTACTTGCAAGTCCAGCAACCGCCATTTGTTTGATAAAGTTTCTACGATTTGTCATTTGATTGGATATTAAATATTACTAATAGTGTTTGAGTGTTTAATTTAAATAGTTACTCCCACATCGCATTGATAAGGCGGGTGGTTTCATTTACAAGAACTTGTCCTCCTTCTGCTCCAACAAGATATTTATCTGCACTATAGCCGCCTCCTTCTTCTGCTCTTTTAGTTGGCAGATAGCCACTATGATGGCACGAGAGCTGTACAATAAAGGTGAGAACTGCTTTGCTGTGCGCTTTAATACGCATTCCATAATCTATAAAAAGCTCGAAGGGATTTGTGGCTATTGCAACATCCCCTAATCGGATAACATGAATTTCGGCTGGGCTCACATCATCGACAAAGTAGAATGGAGGTGAAGCTGGTTCCTTTACTGGGAGCTCCATTTTTTCGACGGTGTGCTTAAAGATAGGCTGATAGGTAATGTCATCATTCATATAAGGCACCACTTCGTCAATAGCTTGAAGCATTCTATTTGCCAGTTCTTGTCGAGCCGATATCCCTTTTCTCTTCAACATGATGTTTTCAGCACGTTTATATACATTTTCGTGATTTAAGGGTGTGATATCGCCAGCAGCTCCTAATTGGAAGAAAACAAAGATATCTTCCCCATATTTTCTCTTTATATTTTGTCGGACTTCATGAAAAAAGTCGGCGGAGATATAATTTGTGCCGCCCGTTACTTGTGCAGTTATTGCTGAATTTATCACTATTCCAGTCAGCTTTTTATTAGTGTCCCAAAAAAAGAGTAGTTGTATTTTGTTGTCATTGGTGGCTTCATAGTGCGAGAAATCTCTGTTTTTCACGCCATACATCCCTGCAGATCCATCAAAGTTTACTGTTCTTCTGTTGTGTCCTAAGGAAGCATTGCCGAGACCCCACGAAAAACCGCCAGGCTTTCTATTATTCCACGCAAGAACTATTGCATCGCTCACCTTTTCAATAAAAAAAGCTTCAAACTCCGATGGCTTCATCACCTCGGGGTTATCGCTTGTGTCGTATAGACCAAAAAACTCTTCATTCATCAATCCAGGTGCAGTGTGAGTGTGTGTGGCATTGAGAAACAACTTGGTGGCATCAAAGTCCTTCAGCTTCTTTGCCACAACTCCTTGAAGCTTCTTTTGTGTTTGTCCCCGAATAAAAGTAAGATCGCATGAAACCATTATTGCCTGTTCATTATGCCCATCCTCACCTCTTGTTTCTAATGCAAGGATTGTGGCTTTCAATGGGTCTTGAATCGATTCCGATATTCGTTTGTGGAACTGCCCAATCAGTGCAACAGGTCTATCGGGGGTTATGTCTGCTACAGCCCATCCTATAGAAAAGGAATCGTTGCTACTATTCAACTCTTTGTGAGGAGTGAGAGATGCGTGATTTTGCTTTGCAAAAAGTATGTTGGGCATACTTGTAGCAATACCAGCTGCTGCAATTTTTTTAATAAAGCTTCTTCTGTCTGTCATAATTCATATAATCATTAAGCGAATGGAGATAGCATATCCATAGATAGATAGTAATTTTACTGTATGTCATTGAACATCCGAAGCAACGTGTCAACAATTTTAGTGGATGCATCCACTTCAAACTTGCTTGTACTATACCATGTTTCGTAGCCACCCAATTTGTGTTGTTCGGGTGTGGGGAGGTATCCATAACTTCCATTTGCCAGTTCGATGGTAAACGATTTCTTAAAAGGACTTTTTGACTTTATCTCCAAGCCTGTTTCTGCAAACACTTCAAGAGGTATAGCTGCAATTCCTAAATCGCCTATACGGAATGTTTGTAATACAATGTCGATTTCGTTGGGCCACTCTTTTTCCATATTTAGTATTCGGTGGGAGTATGTCTCTTCAAGGCGATGTTGGGGTTCCACTGTTTTTGGTCGGGCAATGATTTCTCGAGCCCGTGTCAACAGCTCTGCAGGAGCCTTACGTACTTGAAGGTTTAGCTCCTCTTCGGCTGCCTTCAATGGCACCCAATCATGAAATTCGATTGCTCTATGAGCACGAAACACCTCTCGTGCCACATCTTCAGCCACAAGTTTCATCTGTTCATAAGGTTTTCTTCTCACTGCTGGCGCTCCATAATTGATGTTATTCACATTACCCGAAGTACCATTCGACATAATACCAACAAATGCAGGCTCTTGTCTGTCGGCTTGAAGCAATTGCTGAATACGATCGGCAAACACAGCAAAATAATCTGCCGAAATATCGTTCTTTGGAGTTCCACCCACGTAGTGAAGCGAGTAGTTTGCAAGCAAAGCTATTGGTTTGCCTTCGACTGACTGGACGGATATAAACGAGACTTCAGGATCGGGCTCTGCAGCGGGTTTAAGCAGATTGGGTACACGACCAGGATTAAACACAACCTCATCATACTCGCCAAAGGGATTCAACACAGGTTCCTTCATAATCCAGCGACGAACAAATAGATGTTCGGGAACACTACCTACACCCCATCCTATTTGTGCTGGCTCTACATTGTTGAGTGCAATTCGTGTTGCATCTGCAATGCGCCTTATCATAAAGCGCTGATACTCATCAAACTCTTTACTATGGTCTGAAAACTGTCTGCGTAATACGCCTTCACCGCCTGCACTTACAGATGAGTGAGTATGCGTAGTTGATATCAACACATTGCTTCTGGCTATCCCAGTCTCTTTTTGAATCAGCCTTTTGGCTTCGTCAATTAAGTTGCGTTTCAAACTGATGTTGTCCACAATTACAAAGACAAGCTTTGTTTGACTATCGTCGAGCACAAGACATCGTGCATGCAGCTCATCGTGTACGTGAGTGGCAGGCGGTGGGGTGCCAAAATTGCCCACCAAACCACCTCCCAAAGGGGGTGTGATATTTGCAGTTGCAGCACCAGCTTGGAAAACTTTTTTAACACCACTCTCTCCATTTGAAGGGGTTACTTGGGCTTCTAACGAAAATGTACCGAACAACATCAACAATGTGATGAAAGTACTGAATAATAGAAAATTGGGCTTCTTGTTTGTCATGAGATAAACTTCTTTTTTGTAAAACACTCACTAAAGTTACTTTAATAAATCAATATTGCAAAAATAACAATAAAATAGATGTAATATTCTATCATTAGGGGTACAAAACCTCAATTAACGAAAGTTTTTTGCGAAAATGAAGAGTAAAAAAATCTTGGGGTGGGAGTAGTTACCACTTGTCTGCTTTCCAATAGATTGGCAACTGTGCTGGTCAGAGACGAACGATAGCAAGGGTTGACTGCAAATGAGTGTACACGACAGCGAGCGGAGCAGAAATTTTTGAAATTGTAGATGTGGCTAAAGCCAACTTTTATTTAATTGAGCTCTTATCCGTTGGTTAAAACCAACGGCAATGGACAACCATCCCCAGTGGCGTAGACATTTGTCAGTGCATTTTACTATGTCATTGAGCCTGTCGAAGTGTTGTAAATCAGCGAGCGGTAATTTGCTGTTTTGTTCACATTCTACGTTTATTTAAAACATGTAATATTGAAATTGACTGTTGCTCCGATAGGAGCATAATCTTTGTAGCTTGGTAATCTAATTAGTAATAAGAACTCCGTTAGGAGTGGCACAGTCTATAGTATGTCTAATATTTCGGAGCTAAACCTTAAAAAACAAGGTATATTGCAATGAGATGACAAATATATAAAGG
>CAZXGV010000150.1:0-4944 GCA_964640575.1 uncultured Dysgonomonadaceae bacterium | reverse complement strand
AGGGGTACAAAAGCAACAAAACATTTGCAGAGTAGGTTTTGTAGGGGTACAAAAGTAACAAAACCAACCTTGATGAGGCAAGTCTAGAGACGCAACGCATTGCGTCTCTTTCTTGTAGGCAAAAGGCAATCAAAAAAGATGCTGGTTGGCTGCTATCTAGCCATGTCATTGATGCTAACAAATACAAATATAAAATGCTAACACACAAAAAAAGGTGTTCAGTTGTATAAAAACAACGAACACCTTTTTCTTACTTTATCAATATCGAATCAATCGACGTTACAACTCGTTAGCTAATCCAACGAACATAAGCAAAGTCCATTCTATGTGGAAGATCTGCATTTTTGGGGAACACTCGCAATGCATATTGATGTACCCCTGGAGTGTGCAACGTGTCATGAATTTCGAAATACAACTTAGAACCTTCTTGTTTCACCAAGTCAAATTCAAAAGAATCTAGAAACTTAACATCGTTGGTAGAAGCGTCGTGTTTTACAACAACAAACTCTACTCCTAAGTCACCCTGCATACCTTTCTTGTCTATAACAACTTCACCACACAAAGTATTCGACTTGCCTTCTGGCATTTGATGTTGCTCACAGTCGTAATTAATTGCTACTACTTCAAAGTTATCCCAATTTTCAACCATGTTCTCTTTCCAAGCAGCAATCTCTTTTGCTTTAGCATATTCGTTTTCAGAAATAAACTTAGCACGCTTAGCAAGAACGCTGTAAAATTTAGAGAAGTAATCGTCCATCATTCTTTTAGTAGTATATATAGGTGCAATCTCAGCCAACGATTTCTTTACAAACTCGACCCACCCGTGAGAACAGCCGTCCTCATCTTGGTCGAAATAGAGAGGAGCAATCTCATTTTCTATCAATGAGTAAATTGTGGAAGCATCAAATGAGTCTTGAAATTCTTGATCTTGGTAAATCCTTTCATCCGTCAATGCCCATCCAGCTTCTTCACGATACCCTTCATACCACCATCCATCGAGTACTGAAAGGTTCAGCACACCATTCATAGCAGCTTTCATGCCCGAAGTACCAGAAGCCTCTAATGGGCGAGTTGGAGTGTTTAACCAAACATCAACGCCAGATATCAACCGTTTTGCTAAACGCATATCGTAGTTTTCTAAGAATATTATTTTCCCTAGAAACTCAGGACGACGCGATATTTCAATAATTTGTTTTATTAAGCCTTGTCCACCACCATCAGCAGGATGCGCTTTTCCAGTAAATATAAACTGAACAGGACGATCTGGATTGTTTACAATTTTAGCAAGTCTGTCTAAATCAGAGAATAGCAGATGTGCACGTTTGTAAGTTGCAAATCTACGCCCAAAACCAATAATTAGTGCCTTTGGGTCTACTCCGTCTATCACAGTCATAAGACGACGCGGATCGGCTTGATTTTTCAACCATCCTTCTTTAAATTCAGTGCGGATGTATTCAACCAATCTCTCCTTCAAGACCATTCGCATTTTCCAAATCTCCTCGTCTGGTATATCGTGCACTTTACTCCATACATCAGGATTTGATTGATCTTTGAAAAACGTATCTTCGAAGTAATCTCTGTACCCCGCCTTTATGGTAGATGAAGCCCATGTGGGTAGGTGAACACCATTAGTAACATGCCCTACATGCAACTCTTCTGGGAAGTAGCCTTTCCAAACTGGCTGAAACATATTTCTTGATACTTTTCCGTGAAGCAAACTTACTCCATTAGATTCTTGCGCTGTATTCAAAGCAAAAACGCTCATGGAGAAACGCTCATTACTACCTGGGTTTTCGCGCCCCATGTCCATAAATTGCTGCCACGAAATGCCTAATTTATTTACAAAATCACCCATGTAGCGACTTATCATATCTTCATCGAAGTAATCGTGACCAGCAGGAACAGGAGTATGAACAGTGTAAAGCGATGATGATCTCACCACTTCTTTTGCTTCATAAAAAGAGAGTCCTTTTTCATTTATATAATAGTTCAAACGTTCCGCATTGATAAGAGCTGCGTGACCTTCGTTTAGGTGATAGACATCTTTTTCTATACCTAGCTTTTCTAGCAACTGCATGCCACCAATACCTAATAAGTACTCTTGTTTCATTCGGTTTTCCCAATCACCACCATATAGTTTATGCGTGATAGAGCGGTCTTCGTCGCTGTTCGATTCAACATCGGTATCCATCAAATACAATTTGATTCTACCTACTGCTACTTCCCAAACATGTGTTTTAACATTACGACCTGGAAACGCCACTTCATGCACCAAAGGAGTACCATCGTCATTTTTAACCATAGTAATTGGCAAGCCGCCGAAGTTTTGAGCTTCATATTTAGCTTCTTGCTGTCCATCTAACGCCAACCATTGAGTGAAATAACCATATCTGTAGAGAAATCCTACGGCAGTCATATCTATGTTGCTATCACTCGCTTCTTTTAGATAGTCTCCTGCTAGTACTCCTAAGCCACCAGAATATATTTTCAACACATGAGTCATGCCATATTCCATACTGAAATATGCAATGCTTGGTCTGTCACTATTCGGTTTTTCAGACATGTACTTATTAAACTTGTCATAAACAACCTGCAAATCACTCATGAGTTCATCATCTTTGATGATTTCCTCACAACGTTCACTTGTTAAACTCTGCAATAATTCAACTGGATTTTTATCGCCATTCTCCCAAAACACGGGATCTAGTTTTTGGAATAGAGCTCTAGCATCTTCGTTCCAAGTCCACCAAAGATTGCGAACTATCTCTTCTAACGGGAGCAACTGCTCATGCAAAATAGAATGTACATGCAAATCTTTCCAATCGGGTGTGTTTGCATGGCTTGTTTTAATAATCATATTCTTTATTCGTTTGTTTTATTTGTTTGTTTCTTATTATTTATATTAACAGTGTTCTTTTTCAACTATAAAAGGATTATATCTTATATAATTTGAGTGGTAAATATAGTCTATTTATTGCTCATTATCGTTACTCTTTGCTGATAACCTTTCGATTGAGTTATGCAAAGCTATGCAATAAGCCTCCTCGTAATGGACAATAAAGTGCTCCCAATCTGCAGAGTTAGCTAATTTTAAAGCAGCATTTCTCGTTTGCTCAATCTCCTTTTTATTTTTTTGCGACAATTTTATTAAAGCCGCTGCAATTTTTTCTGAAACCTCCTCAAAATTATCCTCATCTCGTTGCACAACCTCTACTCCATCATCAATTCCATTCACATGCTCCATTTTCGAAGCCCAAGCTCCAAAACCTGACAATGAAGTAGTGATAGTGGGGATAGAAAAAGCGATACTCTCGTGTGGAGTATATCCCCATGGTTCGTAGTAAGAAGGAAATACTGTGGCATCCAGCCCAATCAATAAATCATAGTACGATGTATTGAATATACCATCATCCCCATTGAGATAGGATGGCACAAATATAATTTTCACTTTCTCCTCTTTAGCGTTGGTGAATCCCAGTGCCTTTATTTGAGATAGCAGAGGGTCGTTTTCTGGTTGATGCAAATCGTGAGTCAGAAAAGGAAACGGCAACGCACTATCTTCGCTTGTTGGTCCTTCTTCTTGCATTCTTTGTTGCAAATCGTTGCGATACTCTTTGACCCATGCAGGCACCATTACAAAAGCTATAATATCTTTTTTCAAAGATGGGTCGTTTCGCAACTTATTAAGGGAATCAACAAAAACGTCTATCCCTTTGTTTTTATACTCGTACCTACCGCTAAGAGCGACAAAAAGAGATTGAGGAGCAACCTCATATCCCAACAAAGCTTCTGACACACGAGTCAGTGTATGTCGCGCTTTATTGCGCTGTTTCGTGTAAGCTGATTTTCTGGGTATAAACCCTTTTTCAAAACCATTGGGAGTTACTACATGAGGTTCCTTTTCTAACAACTGTACACACTCTCTTGCAGTAGTATCACTTACCGTAGTAAAGCAATCTACATTGTGTGCTGCTGCTTTCTCTACCGAGTGTTTCGAAACCATATTCAACTCTTGTGCCATTTGATCTCCGTTGTAGTTGTTGAAATATTTATAGAGGGGCAGGTTGTTTCCAGCAATAGACCGTCCAATAGAAGTGGCATGTGTAGTGAAAAGAGTAGCTATCTTTGGCACAAAGTGCTTCACATATAAGGCTCCCATACCCAACATCCACTCGTTGAAGTGTGCCACAACATGTTTGTCTTGCAATTTATGAAACTTGTAAAAGCTCTCAATCACATTGCCCACTGCATAAGCAAACATGCTAGAGTCATCATAATCGCCATAAGATGGCAAAGAATCAACACCAAACAGCCTCCACATTTGACCATAGATATCGTTCTTGTGTTCGTAAAACTTTTTGAAGTCTACCAATATAGTTATTGGTTCTCCCGGAACATCCCATCGACCAACGCGCACTGATAGACTTTCGTTTAAATCGGCATGCTTTTGCCACTCTTTATGTAGTGATTTATCTTCTTTGAACCATGGGCTTTCATCTTCCTTCCATATATCTGGTCCGATAAATAGCACCTTGTCTTTATGTTCTTTCTGTAGTGTGTTGGCACGTGACGACAACACAGTGTAAATACCTCCTACTTTATTGCAAACCTCCCAGCTTGACTCGAATATATAATCGGGTGTATACTCTAAATTTGTATGCATAAAATTATTTCAATTATATTGATGGAGTGCAAAGATACTCAAAATAGATGATTCATAGATTATCAATACAATATTACAACAATAGACAGAATGATTAAAAAGAGTGTAACCTATTAATTGACATCGTTTCATAAGATAGGGAACAGTTATTGAAGCAGGTTATAGATTTTATTTATAAAGTAAGCTCTCTCCTATAATTTAATGAAGCATCGTGTCGCAAACCAAAGCTTTTTATTTTCAAATTTTGCATTTAAACGCTACAAAATATCATAAACATTTTA
>CAZXGV010000149.1:0-4951 GCA_964640575.1 uncultured Dysgonomonadaceae bacterium | reverse complement strand
GTATAAGCATTTATCTACTACAGACAGGTCGCACCTAACGGAGCTTTTCATGTATCTTGTTTTTGAGCAATATTACCAACCAAAACTAATTTATATTCACAGATATTCATTAATAGTAATCTCTGGCTGATAGCGCGAACTGCGAAGATGCATTATAGAATCACTTAACTTAATAACATTGGACTTGCGCCAACACGAAGATGTAGCTAAATCCAATCCCAGATTACTAAACTCCTAATCCGTTGGTTAAAACCAACGGTAATAGAACTCCTCATTGGGCCGCTCGCTCGAATTAAAAATGAAGCTGCTCTGTAGAATTATTTACTATTTCAGAGGGCAAGTAATTGCAAATTTGTGTGTATGTGTGCGGGTTGTGAGATTGCTTGCTTTCTTATCTCTCATCTCAAAGCTGGAAGCTTTGAAGTACATTCACGCAACTTTTCGCCCACACAACGCATCACAGAACTAAAGCCATGATGATAGCTCCGCCCTCTAAATACTTTTCAGTTTTTTCTAGCTCAGCAGTTTTTAAATTATCAAAGTCAGAATGAATATCTTCAAATGTGTATAGCATATAAACACCTTTTGTCTACCTGCACTTTCATTCTGCAAAAGCTTTAAAAAACTGCTGGGGCGGGGACATCAAAAGAATGGTGTGAACAACAATCTACAAATCGTGAAGATGAGAATCTTTCTCACTAATAATTAAAGTCTACATTAGCTTTATTATTTATACGATTTGTTAGTTTATTTGTACGATTTGCAAGTGCTTTTTTTAATTATTGTAGTTATTTTTGATAAGGAAAAATTGTCCCTTACCATTAAAATTTCTAATCATATTGCACTATGAAAACAAAAACAACCCTTAAGCAAAAAGTGGCAAAAACTATTTTTTATGCACTCCTTTTAGTTTTTTCTACTACAGTAATAAACAGTTGTAGTAGCAGCCCCGAAGATGACATAGGAAAAACAGATCCTCCAAAAGAAACTCCAACTTTGTCTGTTTCACCCAAGCAGATCGAAAATGTGGCTACCTCGGGTGGCAACACCAAAATTACTATCACCACCAATCAGTCGAGTTGGAGTGCCGCCTCTGATGAGGGTTGGTGTAAAATAACTGACAAAACAGAAAAAGGATTCACCATTGTAGTAGATGCAAACAGCACCACCTCTGAGCGCAATGCTACAGTAACGGTTTCGGCAGGAAAAGCAACTCCTGTGAAAATTACTGTTACACAACAAGGGGCAGCTCCAGCTTTATCAGTTTCACCCAAACAGATCGAAAATGTGGCTGACACTGGTGGCAACACTGAGATTACTGTTACCACCAATCAATCTGAGTGGAGTGCAACTTCTGATGAAGATTGGTGTAATATAGCTGACAAAACAGAAAAAGAGTTCACCATTGTAGTAGATGCAAACAACACTACCTCTGAGCGCAATGCTACAGTAACGGTTTCGGCAGGAAAAGCAACTCCTGTGAAAATTACTGTTACACAACAAGGGGCAGCTCCAGCTTTATCGGTTTCACCCACAGAAGTTTTGGATGTGGCTGATACTGGCAGCACTACCAAAATTACTGTCTCCACCAATCAGTCGAGTTGGAATGCTACTTCTGATGCGGATTGGTGTAGTGTAACTGATAAAACAGAAAATAGCTTCGTCGTTTTTGTCGCTCCAAACCAATCTCTTTCGCCACGCAACGGTGTGATAACAGTTTCGGCAGGAGAAGCAGCTCCCGTGAAAATTGCTGTGACACAAAAGGGAGAAACTCCCGTGTTGACCGTTCCATCCACTAAGACAATTGAATTGCCCCCTTTTCGTAACCACTATGCAATTACTGTTACCACCAACCTGTCTGAATATAGTGCTACCTCTGATGCAACTTGGTGCACAATAACTGATAAAGCTGGGAGAATGTTCTATATTTCAGCTGAACCAAACAACTCTGTTTCGCCACGCAATGCTACAGTAACGCTGTCGGGAGAGCAAGTTGCACCTGTAAAAATTTCTGTAACACAGCAAGGTGAAGCTCCAGTGCTATCATTATCGCCCGAAACTAAAACAATTCTCTTCTCATCTTCTGCTGAAAACGAAAAACATACCTACAATGTCACAACCAACGTATCTACTTGGGAGGTGAATATGACACCTACCGATGCAACTTGGTGTAAGTTGACAAAAGATGTTGCCAACAACAGCTTCTCCATTAGTGCCGACGCCAACGAATCGAAAACTGCACGTGGTCCTGTGGTAGTAACTGTGTCGGCAGGAAGTGCTACGCCTATTGAGGTAACTGTGAACCAGAAAGCGCAAGCGTATCAAAACAACGAAGATTTTGAATATGGCGAGGGTAGTGAGTGGGATTGAGTAGTGTGACCTTATAATAGTAATAAATAGATGAAATCTTACACTTAAAAAATAACATACACTATGAAAACAAAATATTTTCTTTTAAATAATTGGTTCTGCACACTCTTTCTTCTTTTGTTCATTCTGTTGGGTTGTATGGAAGAAGATTATTTTTCTCTTAAAAATGAAATAAAGAGACTCTCTGCCTCTATTATTGAGGAGGATTCAAATACGAGGGTAATATTAAATGACGATACCACCAACCGAAAAGTAGAGGTTTGTTGGACTTCTGGAGATGCTATTGGTGTTTTTGGAACGGAGAGGGGGGCGAATATTCGCTATCAAACAAACGAGAATTCCATCTCTGAAGATGGTAAAACAGCTGTTTTTGAAAGTAATGATTCTGTTCCTAAGGGACTGTTATATGCTTATTACCCTTATCAAGAGGATGCAACTTTTTCTGATTGGGCAATACAACTCACCATGCCAGCCACTCAATCGTATGTAACAGATGAAGGTGGCACTGTTCGTCCCGACCCCGCAGCAAATATAATGGGAGGCAGAGGAGAGAATGAAAATATCAACTTTATCAATCTCTTTTCCATATTACGCATAAGCATTGCTGGCAATAAAGCGCAAACAGTTAAGAAGGTTTTGTTTACCGATTTATCTGGCAAACCTGTTTCTGGTAAATTCTCTGCAGCTATACCCGAAGTAATATTCCCAGAAACAGGTAGCGGCAAGGACTTGCAAATAGAACTAGACTGTAAAGATGGAGTGGCTCTTTTGTTTGACACCCTTACTCAATTTTATTTGATTGTGCCTGCACGCAATTACGATAAGGGTTTTCAAATAGACTTTGTTTTGAGTGATGGAGAAATAATTACAAAAACCATTGGTGCTTCTGGTGGGAAAACATTGCGTAGAAATAGACTTTATCCGATTGGCGACACAACTCCTAAAGAAAAAGAGACTACTTCTGATCTAGGTTACAAAGGCTTTAGGAGCGATGCAGAACTTTTTCTTGAGTTTGTTTATAGCAAAGAGTCGTTGATACTAAATGCTCTCAACTATACTTCCGATGGGTTTACAAAAGCTCCTTTTGAGGGAGCGATTAGTCGCGAAAAGTTTGAGCTTTTCTTTCTTGAGCTTGAAGAGATAAATAAAATGGCTGAGCAGTATGAGCAAGCTATCGATAGGCTCGAAGAGTCGGGGGTATTGCAACGCCCAACGCAAACTCGCGGACTGTTTACCTCTACCAAAGATTTTCTTGTGTGGGTAAGCGGATCGGGCAAACGCAATAGAGAACGAATACACACGGTTGCTTCTAACATGAATGCCACTGAACGCACCAAACTATACAATGGTTTGCGAAAAGATTGGAAAGAGAAAGCCTCTAGCGAAGCTGACTTTTGGAATAAGCTAGAAAATGGCGATTACGACTCGTCGGCAGGGCAAATGTATAATGATTTTTATCACAATGTAGATACCGACTTTCCATTTTTGGCTCAAGACAAAGGGCTCACACCGCATAAGATTGTGGTAAACGAAGGTGCAAAGGGCATAGAGGCAGGTGGCAACTTGGCACTTGATGCTGCCTCTGCCGTTGCTCCAGGATTTGGCACGGGGATGACTGTGGTGAAGGTGAGCGACAATGTTGAGAAAATGGTAAAATCAGACAGTTGGAAAGAAGCTGCCGAACATGGCTTTAATGCCGCAGGCGATATCTTAGAGGAGATAACTGGCGATATTGGATATACTGGGTTTAACGGTGGCGATGTAGTGAATATTATACGCAACAAGATACACAGCAGTATATTTAAGCAACAAGACACCAATGAGACCAAAGGAAAGGTGACGATAGAGGATGGCAACCGAGACAAATCTGCATCTTCTATCGTAATTGTTGAGAAAGAAGGAGGTGTGCAAAACATCGATGGCTTGCCCTCTATTTATATCACCTTAAAAGAGATGCTGTCGGATGGAATTGAGATGCTGATAGAAGCTGGCAATTGGGTGATGACAATAGTGAATGAGAAAGGTTATCGTGAAACGGTGGAAGTTACTGTTGAAAAGGGAAAAGCTGTTGTTGTGAATGTAGATACTGAGTCTGGAAAAAATGAAGAGTACAACAAATCTAAAATAATAACACTAACAACCTCCAAAAGTGCAGGAGAAACTATCTCTTTAGAATGTTATGGTAGTGGCAAAATATGGATAGATTTGAACAATAACGGTAACCTTGATGAGGGAGAAAGAGTAACTAATTATTTTGACGAAGTAACCTACACCTTGCAATCAAGAATATTCTCTATTTATGGAGATGTAGAAACACTATCTATAGCTGCGGGTAACAAACTCACTTCGATAGATGCAAGTAGTCATAATACATTGACGTATTTGTCTTGCGGATTCAACGAACTTACCCAGTTAAATGTGAGCAACTGTAAAGAATTGGGTGCTTTGTATTGCGTTAAAAACCAACTCACTCAGCTTGATGTAAGCAGTTGCACAAATTTAGTATATTTGAGTTGTCTTTATAACCAACTTAAAACCATAGATGTAAGCAATTGTCCAAAGCTCTTCGATTTGAATTGCA
>CAZXGV010000148.1:0-5035 GCA_964640575.1 uncultured Dysgonomonadaceae bacterium | reverse complement strand
GACAACCCCATTAAACTGGGACAACAAGCCACTGAACAAGGTAAGGATGTAAAAAACTTCATTACTGAGAAATTAAAGAGCAATGAACTATCCATAGCCTCTGAAGATCCAGATGATCCAAAGAACTTCCCCAGAAACATGTTTATATGGCGATCGAATCTTTTGGCTTCAAGTGCCAAAGGGATGGAATACTTTATGAAGCATTTACTTGGTGCACAGAACGGTGTGATGGGAGGCGATTTAAAAACAAACGGTCAAAAACTTCCACAAGAAGTGAAGTGGCACGATAAAGCTCCAGAAGGGAAATTGGATTTATTGGTGACACTCGATTTCAGAATGTCTACTTCAGCTCTTCACTCCGATATTGTTTTGCCAGCAGCTACATGGTACGAAAAAAACGATTTGAGCACCACTGATTTACATCCATTTATACATCCTTTCTCTAATGCTGTTGATCCTGTGTGGGAATCACGCACAGATTGGAGTATTTTTAAAGGATTGGCTAAGAAAGTTTCTGAACTTTCTCCTGGTCATCTTGGCAAAGAAAAGGATATAGTGTTACAACCCATGCAACACGATTCTCCCATGGAACTGTCCGAAACAGTTTACGCCAAAGATTGGAAAGAGGAGAAGGATTTAGAACTGAAACCTGGCAAAAACATGTCCGATATTATTGAAGTGATTCGCGACTATCCAAATACTTACGAAAGATTTACTTCACTTGGGCCACTCATGGAAGAGGTGGGCAATGGTGGAAAAGGCATCAGTTGGGATACAAAAGAAGAGGTAGAGTTACTGAAGAAGTTAAACTTATCTCCTACTATTGGACACAAATCTAATGGAAGAGCTCTGATAGAGACAGACATCCATGCAGCTGAAATGATTCTAGCATTGGCGCCCGAAACCAACGGACATGTAGCCGTAAAAGCATGGGAAGCATTAGAAAAGATAACAGGGCGCAAGCATCGCCATTTAGCAGCTAAGCGTGAAGACGAACAAATAAGATTTAAAGATCTTATTCAACAACCTCGAAAGGTTATCACCTCTCCCACCTGGAGTGGCATTGAGTCGCATGAGGTTTCCTATAACGCGGGCTACACCAATGTGCATGAATTAATTCCTTGGCGAACTCTTACAGGTCGTCAATCTATCTATCAGGATCACCCCTGGATGATTGACTTTGGTGAAAATCTGGTGTGTTACAAGCCACCAATTGACACTAAATCGCTGAAAGGTATGATTGAAAAATTAGAGGGGAAAGAAAAGTATATGATACTCAATATGATGACTCCTCACAATAAATGGACAATACACTCAACATGGTCAGACAATTTATTGATGCTTACTTTAGGACGGGGAGGTCCAGTGGCATGGTTGAGTGAAGATGATGCCAAAACAATGGACCTAATAGACAACGATTGGGTGGAGGTGTACAATCAAAATGGAGCTACAGTAGTACGTCTGGTAGTATCACAACGAATACCCAATGGAGCAATGATTATGTATCATAATCAAGAACGAACAGTGAATATGCCCGTCAGCCAAATTACAGGAAATCGTGGAGGTGTTCACAACTCTGTATCCCGACTGTGTCTGAAACCCACTCATATGATTGGCGGTTACGCACAACTGAGCTACGGTCTCAATTACTATGGTACTATTGGTGCCAATCGGGATGAATTTGTCATCATTCGCAAACTCAACAAAGTAGAATGGATGGACCAACCCATAGAAGAATCTTAAAAAAAGAAACGTTATGAATATACGTGCACAAATAGCAATGGTTATGAACTTGGACAAGTGTATCGGCTGTCACACATGCTCAGTCACTTGCAAAAATGTATGGACTTCACGCAAAGGAGTTGAGTATGTATGGTTCAACAATGTAGAGACAAAACCTGGTATAGGTTACCCCGATGAGTGGGAAAACCAAGAACGCTGGAAAGGTGGATGGACAGTTGACAAAGACCGACTCACACCCACCATGGGAAGCAAATTAGGTATTATGAAGAACCTTTTTGCAAGTCCCACTATGCCCACCATCGACGATTATTACGAACCCTTCACGTTCAACTACTCTGTACTACACAAAGGTTCTAAATTCAAAACACCACCCACAGCCAGACCTCACTCCATATTGACTGGCAAAGTGATGGACAAAATTGAAAAAACTCCTAATTGGGAGGATGATTTAGGTGGTGAGTTTAAAAATAGAAGCAAAGAGACAAACTTTAAGGATGTAGCCAAAGATATATATGGAGAGTTTGAAAACTCGTTTATTATGTATCTACCGCGCATTTGCGAACATTGTCTCAATCCCACTTGTGTGGCAGTTTGTCCATCGGGAGCAATTTACAAACGAGAAGAAGATGGTATTGTTCTTATAGATCAGGATCGCTGTCGAGGATGGCGTCAATGTGTAAGTGGATGTCCTTATAAGAAAGTATATTTCAATTGGGAAACTAAAAAATCAGAGAAATGCACTTTCTGCTATCCCCGTATTGAAGTGGGCGAATCTACCATTTGTAGCGAATCGTGTGTGGGGAGAATCAGATACATTGGTATGATACTGTACGATGCCGACAAAATAAAAGAAGTAGCAGCAACTGCCAATGAAAAAGACCTTTACGAAGAACATTTGAATATGTTTTTAGACCCAAATGATCCAGAAGTTATTGCAGAGGCACGAAAGCAAGGCATTCCTCAAAATGTGTTAGAAGCTGCATCAGCATCGCCTATTTATAAAATGGCAATCGATTGGAAGGTTGCCTTCCCATTGCATCCAGAATATCGAACATTGCCCATGGTGTGGTATGTGCCACCATTGTCGCCCATCCAATCGGCAGTTGAAAGTGGAACTATTGGCATGAATGGAATTTTGCCTGATGTAGACGATATGCGTATTTCTCATAAATACTTAGCCAACATGTTCACGGCAGGTGATGAGAAACCCGTTAAAGATGCTCTAAAACGCATGTTAGCTATGCGTGCTTATATGCGCAGCAAAACAGTGGACAACGTAATCAATACAGAAGTATTGGAGGGCACTGGACTTACCCCCGAACAAACAGAAAAGATGTATCACCTCATGGCTATTGCCAATTACGAAGATAGGTTTGTGATACCGACCAGTCATAGAGAAGAAGCTAAAAACGTGTATCAACACCAATCCAGTGGTGGTTACCCTGATGGAGATAGCAACGACACTGAGAAATTTAAAAATCTATTTGGAGGTATCTAATTATGATAAAGACGTATAAAATACTTTCTCTTTTACTCTCTTATCCAAGCGAAGAGCTGCAAAAATTTCTACTTGAAGCAGAAAAAGAACTGAAAGATGAGTCATTGCTACATGAAGACAGGATAGCTGAAATAGCCCAGTTTTGTAAAAGATTCAACAAATTGGATATCACCGATTGGCAAGGAGAGTATGTGCAACTATTTGATTACTCTAGAAGTGTTTCGCTTCACATTTTTGAACACATAAAAGGTGATTCAAGAGATCGTGGACAAGCAATGGTCAACCTTATGGAATTTTATAAAGAAAAAGGGATGCACCTCACAGCCAAAGAACTTCCAGATTATATTCCTGCTTTTTTAGAATTTCTTTCTACTCTATCCGTTACAAAGTCTGCCGAGCTTTTAGGAGAAACCGTGAATATAATGGATAAGATAAATGAAGCACTTAGCGAAAGCAAAAATCCATACTCCTCTATTTTCAAAGCTATCATTTCACTATCGGCCAAGCAACCCGATAAGGCAATAACCCGCGCAATGATCAAAAATGAGAAGCCTATGGATTTGGATGCTGAATATGAAGAGGAACCCGTCACTTTTGGAGGAGAAGTTCCTTCATGTTCTTCACAAGGGTCTTCTGCATGCAAGTCAACTATCAGATCAATTTGATTTGTTTCAACCATAAAATCATGAGATATGGACAATTACATTAACAACCTACTGTTCACCTATTTCCCCCATATAGCTTTGGCGGTGTTTTTCTTTGGATTAGCTACGCGATTAATATTATTTAATAAAACTGTACAAGCTGAATCCACTCAAATTCTTGCCGATAAAAAAGTTAAATTAGGTAGCAACCTTTTTCATGTGGGAATCATTCTTGTTTTCTTTGGACATCTCACCCTTTTTATTCCTGAGTGGCTCTATCACATGGTAATGACCACAGAGACTAAAAGAGTAATTGCATTATCAATGGGATCATTCTTTGGAGCTATGGCAGTGATAGGAATGATTATTTTGATTGTTCGACGATTTAACGATCCTCGAATAAAAACAAACAGTAGCTTTCAAGACTATTTTATCATCATATTGTTATTAGTAGAAGCAATAGTAGGACTGACTGCTGTAGCAGAAACGGCTACTGCTCCTATCGAGAAGTACGCTGCATTGAGTCAATGGGCACAAGCTGTGGTAACCTTTCAGCCCGATGCAGGCATGATATTAGCTAATCATCCCATCCAATTCAAAATACACATCGTTACGGGTCTCCTTATTTTTATGATCTTCCCTTACTCCAAATTAATGCACATTGTGGTTTATCCGTTTGTTTATGTCTTTCGATCGGGGTATCAGTTGGTGAGGAAAAGGAGTTGATGAGAGGAGTTTTTTGAGTAGGAGGAATTAGATATCCATACAGATACCTTACCACAAAGTGGTTGAAGATGAATAGCCTCGGGTGTAAACCCGAGGTATGAGTCATCAAAACACCTCAGAACCCTGGAAGGGATTCAAGCCACTAAATCAAATGTATGAGGATAATCTCAACCAAACCTCTCCTTGTCAAGAGACCTCAAAAGATATTGATGCCAACTATTTACATTACGCAGACTGCTTGCAATAGAGCGTGCAGGATTTAGAATAAACTGACGCGGAGTAGAAAGTCCACCAACCACAATGGGCAATATACCAAATGCGTGATTTACTGAAAGATAAAGTTGTCTGAATCCAGAACGAAAAAAGAGTCGTTGCATAACTGGAGCGCGCAGCTCAGTGCTTATTGCAGCAAAACCCGTAACCA
>CAZXGV010000147.1:0-5056 GCA_964640575.1 uncultured Dysgonomonadaceae bacterium | reverse complement strand
CCAGCAAGGGGTTTGGGGTTGTACGCCGATTTATCGCATTCCAATGATACAAATTCCCCTGTCATACAATTAAAATAATCTTACGCTCTTCAGAGCTTTGCTCTCTATCTATCATACACACAGGGCGGTGGCCTGTGCTGATTTCTTTTAGGGCTTTGCTCTATATGCTATTCCTTTATACATATATTTATAGCCTCATTGCAATACTGCTGTTTTTAAAAAGGTTTGCTCTGAAATAATAGACATATTATAGACTATCCCACTCCTCACGGAGTTTTTTTACCAATTAGATTATCAAACTACAATAATTGTGCTCCTATCGGAGCAACAGTCAATTCAAATATAACAAGTTTTTAATGAAACGTAGAATGTGGAACAAAACAGAAAATTCCAATAGGTATAACACCTTTGTAAAGGTAAGAAATATAAATAATAACTGACAATGATTATGAAATACATCGCTCTTGGGAGCATTCTGTAAACAGCTCAATTAAACATGATTTTTTTAAATCATAAGGCTACTGGCAAAGACATATTTGTTGTTCCCAAAATTGTCTGTTTATCCTGCATTATTTATCACATTTATGAATATACCTGTTAGAAACATCCCCTCCCAATATTTTGACTCTTTTATCTTGCTTTACATTTTAGAACAATCTTCCACAAATTAAAGTAGTTTTTCTTGCATCTTTTTGTACGTTAATTTACTTTCGCTATCTTGCACTCTGTTAACAGCACACAGTACCATTAAAAACTTCAAGAAAATAGTGAAAGTATATTATCAACTAACAAACACGCTTCTTGTATGAACAAAAAAACATTCTTTAGACTTTTATTTTTTACAATCCTTGCTGCGTTTCTCACAGCTACGTCGTGTAAAGATTATGATAATGATATTAAAGACTTAGAAACTGGACTCGCTAACTTAAAGTCAACTGTTGATGCAATGCAACAGAAAATAGAAAGTGGAAAGACTATAACTGGAGTAGAAAAGACTACTAATGGCATAACTATCAACTTATCAGATGGTAAAACCTATACTCTAACTAACGGTGCTGATGGTAAAAACGGTTCAGTACTTACTATTGGTGAAAATGGGAATTGGTTTATCGACGGAAAAGACACAAATAAAGCATCTAAGGGTAGTGATGGTAAGGACGGAATGGACGGTAAAGATGGCAAGGATGGTAAAGATGGTAAAGACGGCCTTGATGACAGTGACATCGTTGATGGTAAGGATGGTAAGGATGGGATATATTATACACCTGGTGAAGATGGTTTCTGGCACAAAGTTGATGGAGAAACTATCACCCCAACCACAGACAGCTGGATTGGCGAAAAAACTATCACTGCTAAGTGGGTAGATGGCTATGTTGTTCTTTACAACATTGAAGGTGCAAATGAGCCTATTACGATTGGCTTAGTAAGAATAAATAACTTGACGACTATACCAGACTATGTATCAGGAGGAAGTAATTTAAACCGAGTATTGAACTTCTCCTCTTTGGTAACCTCATGTGGTGAAATAGCCCCAACGACACTTGTGAAATATCAGATTTCTCCAACCAATGCTACGGAAAAGCTTATTGACAAAGAAAATATTTACTTTAAGTATAATAATCCAACAATTCTATCAAGAGCTGCAGATTTGAATCCTAAAGCTGAATTTGTTTCATTGGAAAGTGGAGTTTTAACAGTAAAAGCATTTATAGATGCAAATGCATTGAAGGAACTTGAAGGTGACGATAAAATCACTCAACTGATGTTGATTGTCCCTACTAGTTCTGGCAATGAAGTTGTTTCTGACTGGGCCAAAGTTACTACTACTCCATTGGGAGAGGTTTCTCTGCTACGTGTTCCCTCTAGTGAAGGGGATATAAACTGGTCAAAATTTAAATTAACTGAAAGATTAGCCGATGCAAAGAGTCTTCCTAGAACAGACTCAACCGTAGTTGACTTAGCATCTAATGAGTCACTTAATCTTCTTGATGTTGTTAAAGCTATGGTGAGTGAGAAGTCCCTTTGGAGCGATTTCAACATAGACAGATACAACTTGGAATACACGTTCGACTTGAATGATGAAGAGGGTAATAAAATTGTTTATAAAATGGGCGAAGAGGACACAGATCAACAAGATTTTATAAACCTAACAGGATCCGAAGTTTCAGTAACAGACATTGACGGAACTGATATCCGTACACCCATTGTTCATGTAATGCTTAAATCGAAAGATAGTGCTTATGAATGTAGCGTGCTTGAAGGATTTATCAAAATAAACATTGTTGATAGTGAAGAGGAACCCAATGACTCTATTAAACCTATCGGAGAGTGGCTTTTTAACGATTCTGACAACCTTTTGAAAGCAACTGTTGGAGAAGACCTAGTGCTCGTTGGAAATCATAAAGTAACAGAAGGTCCTATGCCCGATAATGGAGCTGTAACAATTGGCGTCGATGGTCACTATATCGTTAATCATGGCATTGAACCAGGGCAAGGCAAAAAATATGTCAACCAATACACTATAGTATATGATATCAAAGTTGATGACTTTGACAATTGGAAGGCTTTGCTTCAAACCAACCCTGAAAACAGTGATGATGCAGATCTTTATATTAGACAAAATGCAGGCACAATAGGGGTGGCACAAACTGGTTATTCTGTAAATAACCTTACACTTCGTAAGTGGCACCGACTAGCTTTGGTTGTAAATAATGGCGTTGAGTACTCATTGTATCTAGATGGCGTAAAAATTCTTTGGGGCAGTGTGCAAGAAGAAGATGATGAACGTTATGGTTTGAGACCGACTTTCATTCTTTTTGGAGATGGTGGGGGATACGATGATAATGTACATGTCGCTAAAGTCTCTTTATACGACAAGCCTTTGACAGCAGAAGATGTGTATAAGCTTGGGAAAGTTGAGGCAGAACCTACTGCTCCTCCTGTTGCCCCCTCTCCCGTTGGTGAATGGCTTTTTAATGAGTCCTCCAACCTTTTGAAAGCGACAATTGGATCAGATCTAGAACTTGTAGGAAACCATAAAGTAACACAAGGACCCATGCCCGATAATGGAGCTATAACAATCGGTGCCGACGGTTACTACAAAGTTAATCATACGCTTCAACCAGGAGAAGGTCAAAAATATGTAAATGAATATTCTATAGTGTATGATATCAAGGTGGATGAGTTTGTTCCTTATATAGCTCTGTTGCAGACCGATGACAAAAATAATAATGACGCTGACGTTTATATTACAGATGCTGGCAGGATAGGAGTTGCAGCAACGGGCTACTCTTCAGGGTCCTTCACGGTGAGAGCTCGACAATGGCATCGATTGATTTTATCGGTGAAAAATGGAGAAGAGTATTCAATATATCTAGATGGAGCAAAGGTGCTTGAGGGTAAAGTGCAATCTGTAGATGGGCGATTTTCTGTAGGATCAAGCTTTCTTCTTTTTGCAGATGGCGATACTGCAGGTCGATACGATGGAGATATAAATGTTGCCAGAATCTCTCTGTATGACAAGGCAATGACAGCAGACGATGTGTATGCACTTGGAACAGTTGAAGTCCCTTACAATCCATTCTTAACAACCCCATATCTGCAAAATGTAACGAAAACAGGAATTACCATTATGTGGGAATCCAAAGAAGATACACCTGGTAAAGTATATTATGGCATTGATGACAACTACAAAAATGAAGTGACTGCATCTGTTGCTGCAACTAACGCTAGTACCTATGTAAATAAAGCAATAATAAAAGATTTGTCTGCAGACACTCACTACAAATACTTCGTAACTAAATCAGGAGTTGAGAGCAAAAAACAAAGTTTCAAGACAGCACCTGATAGCGATAATGCCAACTTTTCAGCCACTGTATGGGCAGACAGTCATTATCCACAACCGTGGTCTAAGATGGTAAACTACATGATAACCGAAGTTCAACCAGACTTAGCCTTCAATGCAGGAGACCTTTGTAATAATGGAATACGATCGGATCTTTCTTCTGTGTTTCTTCCTCATGTATGCGAAGGAATTGGTTCACATATACCATTTTACAGTGCCCTAGGAAATCATGACATGCAAGGCGGCGAATTAATACGCTTATATCACGATCAACCCAAAGAGGCTAACTCTGATCTTGGTGGATTTAAAGGGAGCTACTTAATGATGTACAGCAATGTGGCATTTATTTTTATTGATTGGAATCGTATGGAAACGGACCTTGTGAGAAATGGATGGTTTGAACAAACGCTTCAATCAGACGCAGTTAAGAATGCACGGTTTCGTTTTGCATTCATTCACTGCCCTCCTTATATGGAGGTGTGGCAGGTTGCAGAGCGATATATCGTAAAAAACAATCTATCACGAATTGCTGAAGAGAATAATGTGGATGCAGTTTTTAGTGGACACTCACACATGTATGAAAGAGGAGTTAAAAATGGTGTTCAATATATTACCGTTGGAGGAGCAAGTTACTTAAACAACCCTGCAACTGATGGCTATGGACCTATTATTTATGATCACATAATTCGTGGATACAAAAAATCAGGTGGTCTTCAAGGTTTCTATGATGGACTGAGGAATCATTTCGCAGAGCTGAAAATAGAGGGTTCAAAAGCTGAAATAAAAATTCATTATTTTAATCCACAAGGCACACATGAGGGGGTTGTTGAATCTATTTTTTTAAACAACTAATTTAGTTGTATTCACAGTGGATTCGATACTATATTTATTAATTAAAAAGATGCACTTTATTCTAGTTATAAACCTCTAAATAATAAATAGAGCTTAATCTTTTTGTCAAATATTTATACTTGAATGAAATATTATCACACAAAAACATAAATTTTAGTGTTTTTTCTTGGTGCACATATTTGTTTTTACTATCTTGCTCTTTCTTAACAGAAAAAATGCTTGTACCATATTACTAGAAACATTATAAACAAAAAAATCTATGTATGGGTGCAAAATATATGCGTAAACAATCAAATGTCTTTATTTCACTTAAATTATTTAATTATGAAAAAAAATTCAATCTTTAAAATCATTCTTTTC
>CAZXGV010000146.1:0-5074 GCA_964640575.1 uncultured Dysgonomonadaceae bacterium | reverse complement strand
AACCAACATCGGCTTTCACCATTTGCACCTTTTGGCTCATCGAAGCTCTTTATGTGATAGGCGAAGAGGAAGAGGCGAAGGAGATATTCGACAATTTGATTAAGAATGTAAATCATGTTGGATTGTTGAGCGAAGACCTCGACTTTGAGACTAAACGCAGACTGGGTAACTTCCCGCAGGCTTACTCACACCTTGCATTGATTAATACAGCCTCGTTGTTTGTGGAGGAAAAAACATTGTCTCAGTTTATACGTGCATAGTACAGTATGCATCTCATTTAGTTGCATAACTTATAGGAAGAGACTGTCTTGAATTGAAATGGGCAGTCTCTTTTTTTGGTTTAGATAGAGATAATCGAAAGGGAGCACCAGTAAAAACTATGTGTTTATTTAAATTGTATGTCGATTAGAAGAATAACAGTTCATACCTAACGAAACCCCAAGCTGTGTTACTATTGAAATACTACAGAAAGCATCACTCCTCGCGGAGTTCTTTTACCAATTAGATTACCTAAGCTACAAAGATTATGCTCCTCTGAAGCAATAGTCAATTTTGATATGGTTATTTTCATAATTCGTATAGTGTGTGAAATAAACAAGTAATCCCGATAGGGATGTCATCATTGTAGTAAAAGCTAATGTCAGAAAAAAAAATCTCGTTGGGATGACACCATGGTAAGAGGAAAAAGACATGAATAATAATTGAAAATGATAGTGCAAATATATCACTACTAGGGTAATCCTGTAAATAACTCAATTAAACATGATTCTTTTAGTCATACGACAATCGGCAAACAGATGATTATACGTGTGAACTACCTGATTCATTGAAAGTATAACGCGATGCTTTTTATCTCTGTGTATTAAAGTTGCCTTACGATTAAAACAATCAACAGTATTGACTTTGCTACAAAAACAGGTATAACAAAAAAAACGTTTTCGCAGGCGCACCTGCAAAAACGTTTTTTTGTTGATTAGTCACTTATAACCTAATATGGTTGCTTGCGACTTTTTATTTTAATACTGTGATTAGTCAGCGATGAAAATTGCAACGCGGTTCCAATCGTTTTCAGCATATGGTTGTTCTGTATCACCTTTCCAGTCTAAGCTAATTCTGCTGCTATCAATGTTATATTGAGTAGTTAAAGCATCAGCAACAGCTTTGGCACGTCTTTCAGATAACTTCATGTTATAATCTGGAGTTCCTGTTTGACGGTCTGCATAAGCTACAATTTCAACAGTAGCGTTAGGATTAGACTTCAAGTACTCAGCAGTGTTATAAACACTAATTTGTTGTTGTCTATCAATGTTTGCAGAATTTATGCGGAAGAATACCACGTTAGGTACGTATACGCTTTCTACTGTTTCTACTGGCTCAATTTCTGGACACTCTGGACAGAATTCTGGTCTCTTGCTTAAGTTCTCATTTTCTGCACGTAGTCTGTTGATTTGACTGTTCAAGTCGTTAATCAAGTTGTAGTCCATCAATTCAGCATTGGTGAAGTCTTGTTTTCCACCCAAGCCAAACTTAACACCTAATAGTGCTTGACCAATGAAGTCCATATCGTAGTCACCTACAGGTACATGTGAGTATGCTCTTCCAACACCACCTTGAAGTGCAGTTGCTGCTAACTCAACAAAAATTGAAAAGTTGTTTGATAAGCGGAAATCGTTGATTATACCAAGATTCCAAGTAAGTGATTGAGCTTGATTTTCTAGTACTCTTTCTCCATCAGCTTCAACTTTCTTAAAGTCTTCGTCCAATCCGTAGAAATAACCAATACCAATGTAAGGAATGAAACTGTATACTCTGTCGGCTCTATAACCAACTGCTGCGTTTGTAACGTTCCACATTAAATCGAAGTGAGGATGTACAAAAGAGTCTGTGGTGTAGTCGTCAGTTTGAGGACCCATGTAGTGTTCTTGTTGACCTACATTGATTGCAAAACGAGCTCCCCATTTAGGAGAATTCCATTTTCCTACTGCCAATTGACCTTGCCATCCAAGAGCATCCATAAAATCGTGGTCTTTACTTCCGCTACCAAAGTACATATTTGTACCACCAGCAAGGCTCATAAACCAATTGTCGCTTCCTTTGTTTTTCAGGTAAACATCACCATGAGAAACATTTTGTGTCTCTTGAGCACTTATACCAAATGCTACAAGTACTGACATTAAAAATAAACTAATTTTCTTCATAAATTTAAATTCTAATTAAACATTCTTTATTACAATAACTCGATATTATTCTCTTTCGTTATTTGCTAAGAACTAGCAAAAATATTTCATTTTTACGGCTGTTACATTAGTCTATATAACAAATGCTAAAATAAATTGTTCAAAATCATTTGTTCATTCCAACACTCCCAAATTAAGTTCTATAGAGCAAGCTCTCACTGTAGAGAGCATTTTTTGTACAACTCACCTTTGGAATGCAAATATAAGAGATAATTTTATATAATAACGGCTTTTGACAAGTAAAACTCGAAATATCTACTATTTTGCATAAAAAAGATGATAAAAAAGAAATTATTAGAGCGTTGACGGGAAAACAATTACAATTTAGCCTAAATAGCTCTTTAGTAATTTGCTACGTGAGTCTTTGCGAAGTCTTCTAATAGCTTTCTCTTTTATTTGCCTTACTCTTTCGCGTGTAAGCTGAAAGTTATCTCCGATTTCCTCTAAGGTCATCTCTGGCGAACCAATTCCAAAGAACATTTTTATGATTTCACTTTCACGTTCAGTCAAAGTGGATAGTGCTCTATCAATTTCTTTTTGAAGTGATTCATTAATTAATGTTCTATCGGCAAGAGGAGCATCATCATTTATCATTACATCGAGCAAGCTATTGTCTTCGCCTTCAACAAATGGTGCATCCATTGAAATATGGCGACCTGATACTCTGAGTGAGTCTCTTACTTTTTCTACCGGAATCTCAAGTTCTATTGCTAGTTCTTCAGCCGATGGTTTGCGTTCGTTCTCTTGCTCAAATTTTTGTAATGCCTTGCTTATTTTGTTAAGCGAGCCCACTTGATTGAGAGGAAGCCTAACAATACGCGATTGCTCGGCTAAAGCTTGCAGTATTGATTGACGTATCCACCAAACAGCGTAGCTAATAAATTTAAAACCGCGAGTTTCATCAAATTTTTCAGCGGCTTTTATTAAGCCTAAGTTTCCTTCATTGATTAGGTCAGGTAAACTAAGACCTTGATTTTGATATTGTTTAGCAACCGATACTACAAATCGAAGATTGGCTTTAGTTAGTTTTTCTAAAGCTTCTCTGTCACCTTTTTTTATGGCTTGTGCCAACTCGACTTCTTCCTCGACAGTAATCAAGTTCTCTCGACCAATTTCCTGGAGGTATTTGTCTAAAGATGCACTCTCGCGATTTGTAATCGACTTTGTAATCTTTAATTGTCTCATATTTAAATTTTTATCGTTTTTATTTCTAGTTTAAAGGGATGCAAAGATACTGTATTATTTAATAGTATAAAAATCAGGACACTTGCCTAAGCTTCCTATTTAAATGTTTTTCTATATGTATAAATTGCTATAAAGGAGGCAGCAGATGCTGCCTCCTTTATAGCTAAACGTTTTAGATGACATTTTGTTATTTTAGATGGCAGCCTTTAGTATAGTTTAACTTAGCTATTTGGTAGATAAGTCAATGGCTATGTATTGTGTTTTGCTGTTTGGGTAAAAACCAGCAATAAGGATTACCTTATCTTCTGAATCTGAAGTGGCTGTCATCTGCACAATTTTTGTAATATCAGCTTCAGAATTGACAGGAATATTATTTATTCGAAGAATAATAAATCCCTTGTTAATTCCTTCTTTTCTAAATTTGCCATCTTTTACTACTGAGGCTACTTCGACACCACTACTAATGCCTAGTTTCTGTTTTCTACTATTATCAATATCTGCAAATGTCGCACCTAGTATGTCCATTCCATCAATGGATTTCACCAAATCAGTACTGCCTTGTGCGTTTTGAAGCTCTACAGTAAAGGTCATATCCTTACCATCTCGGTCAACAACTACTTTTATTTTGTCACCTGGACGATATCGACCTATTTGAGTTTGCAACTGATTGAAATTGCGAATAGGTGCATTGTTGATTGATTTGATAATATCTCCTTCTTTTATTCCTGCTGCTTTTGAAGGACTTCTGTCGGAGAAGTCATCAATAAGTACACCTTCAATGTTCTGAAGTTTCTTGTACTTTTCAGGGTCATTCTGTTTTATATACTCTACGTTTGGAGATAAAATTCCCATTACTGCACGTTGAACTGTACCATACTCTTTTAAATCTGAGGCAACTTTGCCAGCAATAGATATCGGAACTGCAAATGCATACCCAGCGAAGTTTCCTGTCTGTGAGTAGATAGCTGTGTTTATTCCAACCAATTCTCCACGAGTGTTCACCAGTGCACCACCGCTATTGCCAGGGTTTACTGCTGCGTCGACTTGAATGAAAGATTGTAAGCTTTTTGTTTCACCAACAATGTTGGCTCTATTTTTAGCACTTACAATTCCTGCTGTTACAGTTGAGGTTAAGTTAAATGGATTACCAACAGCTAACACCCATTCACCAACTTGCAAATCGTCAGAGTTCCCGAAGGAAACATACTTGAAGTCATCTTCTCTTTCAATTTTTATTAAAGCAATATCAGTTTCTGGATCAGCTCCTACTATTGTGGCAATATATTCTTTATTGTCGTTCAAAGTTACTGACACTTCACTGGCACCTGCAATTACGTGATTGTTCGTTATAATATATCCATCTTTAGATATTATTACGCCTGATCCAAATCCTACTTGTGGTTGAGGTTGACCAAAGTCGAAGTTTCTATTCCCAAAGCCAAAAAAGAATTCAAATGGGTCTATGTACTGTTGTCTTCTTTTAGAAGGAGTTTTGGTTGATTTTACGTGAACTACCCCATTAATGGTTTTTTGTGCTGCTTCTGTAAAGTCAGGATAACCTTCGGAAGTGGTTATATTCGCAAGCCTAACATTGCTTTGGTTAAACTCTTGAGAAAAGTTCTCTGAATATTCTCTTATTGCTTGATTTGATT
>CAZXGV010000145.1:0-5108 GCA_964640575.1 uncultured Dysgonomonadaceae bacterium | reverse complement strand
TCGGGTGTATTGTTGTCGCTGCTGAGATGACACAACCAGATGTTGCGGAGGTGACTTTTGTAGTTTTCTGCAAGAAACTCTCCAGTTTGTCGGTTGCTGATGTGTCCATGTCCCGAAGTGATGCGCTGTTTGAGGTGGTGAGGGTAGCTGCCGTTGCGTAGCATCTCTTCGTCGTAGTTGCTTTCAATAATAAGATGATGTGCTTTGGTGAGGTATGGAATCATTTCGTCGGTTAGTTGCCCAATGTCTGTAGCAAGGGTCATTTTGTGTGTGCCAAATTCGATGAAGTAGCCAGAGTTGTCGTGACTATCGTGTGGCACATCGAACGCTGTGAAGCGGAAATCCTCTATTTGAAACGGAGAACCTTTCTCTATAATACGTTTTGAAGCTCCGATGGGATATCTGATTAGTCGGTGGTTGCTGATTACACTATGCACTTCGGTGGTTGCATAGATGGGTATGTGGTGACGATGAGCAAAGGTGCCTACTGATTTGATGTGATCCATGTGATCGTGGGTGATGAGGATGGCACGAATGTGTTCGAAGTCGTAGCCGTGCTCTTGTAGTCGTTTGCGGATGGTGCGTACACCAATTCCAACATCGATAAGGATGCCATAGTCTCCATTGCCAATGAAATAGCAGTTGCCACAGCTGCCACTACTGAGGCAGAAGAATGTATATTGATCGGATGAAAATAAGTTATGTTGCATAGGGGAGACAAAGTTAGGAAAAAAATCGAAGATGGAAAGGTGAAGAGTGAAAGTGATAAGCAAAGATAATTGATAAGAGGTTGATGCTCTTTTACCTCTTCTTTTTTGTGTGTTGAAAGAATCATACCGTGTGTTATGTTGTTTGCAATTTTAATTCTCTTGTTTCAATTAATCAATTTTCCTATAATTAATTGTACTATAAGCCACAAAATCATTACATTTGCATTTTAAAATTAATCTACGTATATTAGTTCTGCAATTTATGATAAAAATTACATTTCCCGATGGCTCAGTAAGAGAATTTGAGAAGGGGATATCGGCTTTGCAAATAGCACAAAGTATCAGCAGTGGGCTGGCAAGAGAAGTGCTTGCGGCTTCTGTTAATGGTGAAACATGGGATTTGACGCGTCCAATCAATGAGGATTCAACAATCAACTTATTGAAATGGGAGGATGATGAGGCGAAGCATGCCTATTGGCATTCGTCGGCTCACTTGATGGCTGAAGCGTTGCAGGAGCTTTATCCCGACATGCAATTTGGAATTGGTCCTGCCATCGAGAATGGCTTTTACTATGATGTTGACCCCGGTGATGGGGTTACTATCCGTGAGTCTGACTTTCCGACTATCGAGAAAAAGATGAAAGAAATTATTGCTCGCAAAGAGGAGATAAAGCGTGAAGCTATATCGAAAGAAGATGCTTTGAAGTTTTTTGCCGATAAAAATGAAAACTACAAGCTAGAGCTGATAGAGGAGTTGGAAGACGGAACAATAACAACCTACACGCAAGGAAATTTTACTGATTTATGTCGTGGACCTCACGTTCCTAATACTTCTTATATAAAAGCTGTGAAAGTGTTGACAGCTGCTGGAGCCTATTGGCGAGGCGATGAGAAGCGTAAACAGATGACTCGTTTGTATGG
Organism: uncultured Dysgonomonadaceae bacterium; assembly: GCA_964640575.1. Taxonomy (GTDB): domain Bacteria; phylum Bacteroidota; class Bacteroidia; order Bacteroidales; family Dysgonomonadaceae; genus UBA2632. The sequence goes on along the minus strand of CAZXGV010000145.1, from coordinate 3,477 downwards.
AATAACTTTTCCGAAAAAGAAACTGTTGGATGAGCATCTGGTGATGTTGGAGGAGGCTAAGAAGCGCGACCATCGGAAGATTGGTAAAGAGCTGCAACTATTTGCTTTTTCTCAAAAAGTGGGTGCAGGCTTACCATTGTGGTTGCCCAAAGGTACGCAGTTGCGTCTTCGTTTAGAAGAATTTTTGAAAAAGATTCAACTGCAATTTGATTATGAGCAAGTGATGACTCCTCACATTGGCAGTAAAGATTTGTATGTGACATCGGGGCATTATGCAAAATATGGCGAGGACTCCTTTCAACCGATTCACACCCCTGATGAGAATGAAGAGTTTTTGTTGAGACCAATGAACTGTCCACATCATTGTGAGATATATAAAGTGATTCCTCGTTCGTATAAAGATTTGCCTTTTCGATTGGCCGAGTTTGGGACGGTGTATCGATATGAACAAAGTGGTGAGTTACATGGTTTAACACGTGTACGAGGGTTTACCCAAGATGATGCACATATATTCTGTACACCCGACCAGGTGAAGGATGAGTTCTTGAAGGTGGTTGATATTATTTTTATTATCTTTAAGGCGTTAGACTTTGAAAACTTTGAAGCTCAAATATCTTTGCGCGATCCAGAGGATAAAACGAAATACATCGGTAGCGATGAAAACTGGGATAAAGCTGAACGTGCCATCATTGAAGCGTGTGAAGAGAAGGGTTTGAAAACTCACATAGAGTATGGAGAGGCTGCTTTTTATGGTCCTAAGCTCGATTTTATGGTGAAGGATGCATTGGGTCGTCGTTGGCAATTAGGTACAATTCAAGTGGACTACAATTTGCCAGAACGCTTTGAATTGGAATATACTGGTGCTGATAATCAGAAACACAGACCTGTGATGATTCATCGTGCGCCCTTTGGTTCAATGGAGCGTTTTATTGCTGTGTTGATAGAACATACTGCAGGCAAGTTCCCATTGTGGCTAGCACCCGATCAAGTTGTGATATTGCCCATTAGCGAAAAGTATAATGAATATGCTTACTCCGTGATGAAAACACTGAAAGAGTTGGATATTAGGGGCGAAGTGGACGACCGCAACGAGAAGGTAGGGCGTAAAATTCGTGACAATGAGTTGAAACGAATTCCTTATTTGCTAGTTGTGGGTGAACGAGAAGAACTAAACAATGAAATATCTGTTAGAAAGCAGGGTGAAGGTGATAAAGGAAGCGTAAAAGTGGAGGTTTTCGCCCAAGATTTGAAAAAAGAGATAGAACAGATGCTCAATATTTAAAAAATCTGTTATTTTTGCATGATTAAATGTAGAAAGCAAAGTTGACGGGAGAAACTCGAAAACTTAATTAACTAACTTACAAAATATAAATTTTACCGTTCTCTAAAAAAGTTTCACAAGAAGAGGCTTTAAAAGAGATAAAATTCAATTAATGAGATACAACCGAAACCGAAGAGATTCTAGACAATTACATCGGATTAATGATCGCATCCGAGTGCCCGAAGTAAGGGTAGTAGGCGATGATGTGGAGCAGGGTGTTTATCCTACCCGACAAGCATTGCAAATGGCTGATGATTTAGGCCTTGACTTAGTGGAGATTTCACCCACTGCAAAGCCACCTGTTTGCCGTATAACAGATTATCAAAAATTTCTATATCAACAAAAGAAAAAGAGAAAAGAGCAAAAAGCAAAGAATATAAAAGTTGTTGTAAAAGAAATTAGATTTGGACCGCAAACAGATGATCACGATTATAACTTCAAATTGAAACATGCCAAGGGATTTTTGGAAGACGGTTCGAAAGTGAAAGCATACGTGTTTTTTAGAGGTCGCTCGATCATATTTAAAGATCAGGGTGAGGTTCTATTATTACGTTTTGCAAGCGATTTAGCCGATTATGCTAAAGTGGAACAATTGCCACGGTTGGAGGGAAAGCGAATGACCCTTATGCTATCTCCCAAAAAAGTTGGCGGCTAAGAAAAAGACAAAAGCATCTATCATCAGTAAAAAATATCTCAGATGAACAGATGCTAAGTTATTAAAATCGCTTTTTTATTGAAAAACGGGAGAGGATAATTAATAATTGAATATTAATTGTTATCTTTGCACGCTTTTCGATGGAAGTGATATGTGTTTGTTCGTAGTGCTAATGTAAACTACTGTTGCAATTATTTTTTTAATTGATGCAGCACAAGCAAGGCAGAGGCATGATCAACAATACACAGTAACTAACAATACGGAAAAATATAATTTACATAATAAAGAAAGTAAAGAAAATGTCAAAAATTAAGACTCATTCCGGTGCTAAAAAGAGGTTTAAACTTACCGGAACAGGAAAAATCAAAAGAAAGCACGCTTTCAAAAGTCACATTCTGACCAAGAAGTCCAAGAAACGTAAAAGAAATTTGACGAAAACAGGACTTGTTCACAAATCTGACGAAAACAACGTGAAGCACATGTTGGGTTTGAAATAAACACAACGGGTGATATCTTTTAATTGATTTAATAACAGGATGTATGCTCAAAAGAGTCTTGCTAGACAAGAACGCTAACATTCAAAACAAATAAACATTATGCCAAGATCAGTAAATCATGTTGCTTCGCGCAACCGCAGAAAAAAAGTTCTGAAATTAACCAAAGGTTACTTTGGTGCACGTAAAAATGTGTGGACAGTAGCCAAAAACTCGTGGGAAAAGGGGTTAACCTACGCATACAGAGACCGTAAGAATAAAAAACGCAACTTCCGCTCTCTTTGGATTCAACGTATTAATGCTGGAGCCAGACTTAACGGAACTACCTACTCCCGTTTAATGGGAGCATTGAAGAAAAATGAAATAGATATTAATCGTAAAGTTCTTGCCGACTTAGCAATGAATCATCCAGAAGCTTTTAAAGCTATCGTTGATAAAGTTAACTAGGCTTGACTTTGTTATTATTTATATGAAAAAGGAGATTTCCATTGTGGGAGTTTCCTTTTTTTGTGTCTAACTTGTACTATTATTACGTTTGTAGCTTTGTGTACACTATCGCACAATTTCAGTGTGTAGTGAATCTTTATTATTCTTATTGAGATTATGCGAGTGGATTTGTTCTGTTGCGCAACCTAGAGCTGACACATAAAATCATATTTTTGCCAATTGTCGTATGATTAAAAGAATCATGTTTAATTGAATTATTTACAAGCTATTCCGTGGAGTGATATATTTCACCGTCATTTTCAATTATTGTTCATGTTTCTTTACTCTTACCAAGGTGTCATCGCAGGATTAGCTGTTTATTTCACACATTATGCGAATTATGAAAAATCGTTTTTTGAGAAATTGACTGTTGCTCCAGAGGAGCATAATCTTTGTAGCTTAGGTAATCTAATTGGTAATAAAAACTCCGCAAGGAGTGATACTTTTTGTAGTATTTCAATAGTAACACAGTATCGAGTTCCGTAGGTGCCGAACTGTTATTATTATGATCGGCATACAAT
>CAZXGV010000144.1:0-5288 GCA_964640575.1 uncultured Dysgonomonadaceae bacterium | reverse complement strand
TATGGATGCAATAAGTTTAATTGTCCGATCGATATTTGTAGATAACATGATATTCGCATACTATTTGGGTATGTGTTCTTATCTTGCGGTCTCGAAAAATGTAAAAACAGCTGTAGGTTTAGGTTTAGCAGTTACATTTGTTTTGGTTCTAACCTTACCACTCAACTATATGTTAGAAAATTATGTCTTAAAAGCAGGCGCATTAGAATGGCTGGGCGAGAGCTTCAAAGATGTTGACTTAAGTGTTTTTAGCTTGCTTATTTTCATTGCTATTATTGCTTCTACCGTGCAGCTCGTTGAAATGGTTATAGAACGTTTCAGCCCAACTTTATATAATTCATTAGGGATATTTCTTCCTTTGATTGCCGTTAACTGTGCTATTTTGGGTGGTTCATTATTTATGCAGCAACGTGCATTTCCAAATATCGGAATTGCAACAGCTTACGGTTTTGGATCTGGTATAGGATGGCTACTAGCAATAGTTGGATTGGCTGCTATTCGTGAAAAACTTCAATATTCTAACGTGCCAAAACCTTTGAAAGGGTTAGGTATAACTTTTATTATAGTAGCTTTAATGGGAGTTGCTTTTATGAGTTTTGCAGGAATAGATGTTTAGAATAATAAAAAATTTAATAGAGTTTTCAATATAAATTATCATAAATAATATGAGTGTATTATCGAGTGCCGAAGGTTTGACAATTATTGCAAGTGTTGTTGTCTTTTTGGTAATAACCTTAATACTTGTAGTGGTAATTTTGATAGCAAAGTCAAAATTATTGCCTTCTGGGAATGTTAAGATAGTTGTTAATGAAGATAAGGAACTGGATGTTCCAGCAGGTGGCACATTACTAAATACATTGCGAGAAGAAAAGATATATTTATCATCAGCTTGTGGTGGTAAAGGGACTTGTGGCGAATGTAGATGTCGCGTATTAGAAGGTGGTGGTGCAATACTGCCCACTGAAGTCGGTTTCTTTACTCGTAAGGAACAACAACTCAACTGGAGGATATCCTGTCAGGTGAGGGTTAAAGAAGACATTAAAATTGTGATTCCTGAAGAGGTCTTCGGTATTAAAGAGTGGGAGTGTGAAGTTATATCCAACAAGAATGTAGCTACTTTTATTAAAGAGTTTGTTGTTAAACTTCCCGATGGCGAGCGTTTGGATTTTATACCAGGTTCGTATAGCCAAATTAAAGTCCCCAAATACGATATCAAGTTTTCTGATATGGAGATTGATGAAAAATTCAAACCCGAATGGGATAAATTTGATCTTTGGTCATTATCTATAAAGAATGATGAGGAAGTAGAACGCGCATACTCGATGGCAAATTATCCCGCTGAAGGTGACAATATTATCACACTGAATGTTCGAATTGCCACTCCACCTTTTGATAAAAGCACTGGTACTTGGAAAGCAGGTATAAAACCAGGAATTGTTTCATCCTATATTTTTAGTTTAAAGCCAGGTGACAAAGTATTGATGTCTGGTCCTTTTGGTGAATTTCATATGAGAGACACTAAGCGAGAAATGTTGTTTATTGGTGGAGGTGCTGGTATGGCTCCGCTACGTTCACAATTGCTACACCTATTTAAAACATTAGAAACAACAGATCGTAAGGTTTCGTATTGGTATGGTGCTCGTTCGAAGAATGAGATATTTTATGAGGAAGACTTCCGTAAATTAGAAGAAGAGTTTCCAAACTTCAACTTCCATATTGCTCTCTCCGAGCCTCTACCTGAAGATAACTGGACAGGTCCGGTAGGATTTATTCATCAAGTTATTCTTGACAATTATTTACTCGACCACGATGAACCAGAAGAGATAGAGTACTACATGTGTGGTCCTGGACCCATGGCAAATGCTGTAGAGGGAATGTTGGATAATCTTGGTGTTCCGCCAGAAATGCTCCTGTTTGATGACTTTGGATAGTTTGTAGTAAAGTCTATATATTATATATATAAAGAAAAAAGAAAACGATTGGTACAATGTATGTATCAATCGTTTTTTTATTCTCTTGCCTTATTTCCTTCCACAGTGCTCTTCAGGCGACTATTGTCTATAATATCTCGTCTCCATATTTGAACTTTGCATCAGTCATAAAATGCTTTATTCTGCGCTCATCTTCTTTTTTACAAATGAGTAGTGTGTTGTCAGACTCTGCTATAATATAATCTTCCAATCCTTGTATCACAACCAGTTTTTTAGAAGAAGTTGCTACCACATTATTGTAACTTTCTATGTATAATGCCTCGCTATTGATATTCACATTGTTGTTACCATCAGTTATCGATGCTTCGTGAAGAGAACTCCAGGAGTCCAAGTCTGACCATCCAAATGATGAGATAATCACAAACACATTGTCGGCTTTTTCTAGCACTCCATAATCAATGGATATATTGGGGCAAAACGGGAAACTCTCATCAATAAACTCTTTTTCTTTATTAGTATTGAAAAGATGAGCCCCATCATTAAACTTGTTGGATATATCTGGAAGATACGTTTTGAAAGCGGTTAGTATTGTTTTCAAATTCCAAATAAATATACCCGAGTTCCACACAAACTCACCACTATCAACAAAAGCCTTTGCCAGCTCTTTGTTGGGTTTTTCGGTAAAGGTTTTCACCTTATACACTCCATTCGTTTCATCTTCTTCATAGTCACACACTTGTATGTATCCATAAGCAGTTTCGGGTCGGCTGGGCTTTACTCCCAGTGTGAGCAGCACATTGTGATTTACTACAAACTCCAATCCTTTATTTATATCGGCTACAAACTGATCGTTTTTCAGAATCAGGTGGTCGGATGGAGTAACTATAATGTTTGCTTCCGGATTGATTGCTTGTATACGAAAAGTAGCAAAAGCTATGCATGGTGCTGTGTTTCGTCGAATGGGTTCAAGCAAAATCTGATCTTCGGTTAGTTCAGGCAATTGTTCCCTCGTCAAATCGGCATATCCATCGTTGGTGACAACGAAAATGTTTTCTTTGGGAATTATCTTGTTAAATCGGTCAAAAGTTGATTGGAGTAGAGAGCGACCAGTACCAAAAAAGTCTAGAAATTGTTTTGGCGTTTTCTCACTACTGTAAGGCCAAAACCTATTGCCAATACCGCCACTCATAATTATGCAGTAATTGTTGTTTCTCATTTATAATATGTAATTCTTATAATGCAAACAATAAATGATTGCGTGGTTTTTTATTTAGTATGTACATACAAATATAGCTCTTATTATAACGATTCCCCTCATTAGTTGTTCATAATTTTATCTTTTGGGAACTATTTTTCAAATTATGTTGTAAAAAAACTCTTTATTGTTTTGCAATCCAGAAAATATATGTATTTTTGCAGTCTCAAAATAGGTCTACATGCCCAGGTGGCGGAATTGGTAGACGCGTTGGTCTCAAACACCAATGGATTAATTTCCTTGCCGGTTCAATCCCGGCTCTGGGTACTGAAAATGAAACCTCTAGTTACTAACCTAATTAGGGGTTTGTTTATTGTAATAGGAGCGATTCGCTTCACTTTATGTTATTTGTTGCTTTAGCATATCATCAAATACAATATTCTCTATTTCCATATCATACCTATCTTAATCCAAAAAGTCTTTTGCTGGTTCATACCCATTCTCATAACCTTTCTCCATCCATTTAAAGGCTTGCTCTTCATCCATTTTTGTTCCTTGCCCAAGATATTCATTAATACTTCTATTGCAAGATATACTCGTGAGTAGAATAATTAAAAGTGTAGATAAAATTTTTCCTGTTTTCACTCCGTATTTGTTGTTTGTGTGGAAGTTTGCCACTGTTTATATATGTAATGTGTGATGTAGGAATAGTCTTTACAGTAGTGAATGAACAATGTACACTCAAAGACGCAAAAAATGGGACTTTACTGTTAAATTATCGATAGTTTATTTTATTGAAAAAAGACTTTTTATCTGCGGATAAATGTTGTATTTTAGCATTGCTGGCTCTTTTCTTGATGGATGTAGCCTTGTTGTTGATGGCTACTGAGAGATTAATCATAATCAGTAAAATCAAAAACTCATTGTCTTGTTATTTGGTTTGAGAAAGAGAGGTGAGCCTCTTGTTTTAATTGAATATTTATGCTAAGGACATAGCAACGATATTGGAAGAGTCGATTAGCAACTTAAGAAGTATGAATTTTTTTAAATAAAAAGGGAAGTTAGAATGTCTATAAAACCTGTTTATCTGAAGACATTAGAGAAGGGAGAGTTGTCGAAAAAAGTAGTAGAAGCTGCAAAACACATTACCAACTGTAATCTGTGTCCTCATGTGTGTGGAGTAAATCGGACAAAAGAAGTGGGTATATGCAGAGCAAATCATAAAGCTATCGTATCGAGCTATGGACCTCATTTAGGAGAAGAGAGAGTGCTTGTAGGGCAGAGAGGTTCTGGAACACTATTTTTTGGATATTGTAATTTGAGCTGTGTCTATTGTCAGAACTATCAACTAAGTGTGTGTGGTGAAGGGAGGATAGTATCGAATGAAAGATTGGCTCAAATGATGCTATCATTACAAGATGAGTATGGCTGTCATAATATAAATTTAGTTACCCCCACTCATTTTGTGCCCAATATAATAGAGGCTATCTATATAGCAGCTCAAAATGGGTTGAAGCTTCCCATTGTATATAATTGCGGTGGCTATGAGAGTTTGGAGACTTTAAGACTCTTAGAAGGAGTAATCGATATTTATATGCCCGATTTTAAATATTCCTCTACCGAATTTGGCAAGAGATATTCGAAAGTGCGCAATTACCCCCAAAGAGCTCAAGAAGCTTTGATGGAGATGGATAGACAAGTAGGGGGTCTAAAGGTAGATTATAGCAATATAGCCTATAGAGGCTTATTGATTAGGCATTTGATGCTGCCTGGTGGATTGGAAGATACAAAAGGGGTCTTGAAGTTTATTAAAAAAGAGTTATCTGCAGATGTGTTAGTCAATCTAATGAGTCAATACTATCCGAGTCATCAGGCATTTGATTATAATGAGATAAGCAAGAGGTTAGATTCGACAGAATATAACGAAGCTTATAATTATGGCGAGGAGTTAGGATTAAGGTTGATAGGATAGTTGGTTTCAGTGTGGTTTGGTCGTGCAGGTGGATAATCATTCGTGCTGTTGAAGATGGAAGATGAGAATTGTATCGTTTGTCTTTATAAAATTGGCTTATTCGCAATGTGTTAGGGCTGAAAGTCCCGATATAATTCAGCCCAACCAGTCAGGGTTGAGGATAAATTCAATGAGTCAATAATAGAGGGCT
>CAZXGV010000143.1:0-5311 GCA_964640575.1 uncultured Dysgonomonadaceae bacterium | reverse complement strand
CTTACATCTAAAACACCCTATTCCTCGGTTTCGTTGCCACAAAGTCCTTCAAATAGAAAGGTTCGAAATAAGCTATATCTTCAAACTGAGACCCTTTGTAAGCAGCTACGCTTAAATCAATCATACCAGATGCAAGGGGATGAATATCGGCGATAAAGATTGCGTTGGGGTGAGTAATGATATCTTGACACTTAGAAGCTCCATCTCCAAAGAAAGCAATTTTATGCTGTGGCAACAGATTCATAAAGCTCTCTTCATCGATAATTTTTGCTGTAGTGGGTTCAAGGGTCTGTAGCGACTGGTCGTAAACAGATGTGTACACTTCCATTCGTCTCGCATCTATCATGGGGCAGAGCAAAGTGTCGCTGTCTACTCTTTTGGCTACCATCGAAGCTAATAACTTTAATGTAGGGATAGCTATTAGCTTCGCATCCAAACCATAAGCTATGCCCTTTGCTTCAGACACACCTATACGGAGACCAGTGTACGACCCGGGTCCACTGCTAACCGCAATGGCATGAATCGATATATTATTAAGACGCGCAAAGTTGATTGCTTCTTCTGTAAAAACTCCTAACAATTTAGAATGCGATTGTTCGGTATAGCTTTCTCTATTAAACAATAACTCTCCATTAGAAGAGAGAGAGCATGAACAGACACGAGTAGCTGTTTCGACGTGTAAGATTGTGATAGTTGAATCCATTGTTATTCCTTTTAAAGAAGAAATGTAACAATTATTTTTAATAAAACAGGGAGTTTACTCCGCTTTTTTCAAATAAAAAGGAGTTGCACCGTAAGATGCAACTCCAATAACTATTTTTTTAAGACTGATATACTAGTATCTGTCTCTGTTGTAACCACCACCTCCACGAGGACGTTCTGTGCGTGGACGAGCTACGGATACTGCAAGTGTGCGTCCGTCAAATTCTGCTCCATTTAATTCTTCAATAGCACGTTGGCCTTCACCATCGTCATCCATCTCTACAAAACCGAATCCTTTCGAACGGCCTGTTTCTCTGTCTGTAATAATCTTCGCTGAAGAAACTGCTCCGTATTCTTCAAATAGTTCTCTTAAATCAGCTTCGCTAACTTGGTAGCTTAGACTGGCAACAAAAATGTTCATGTAAAAAAAATTAATTAAATAAAAATTGATTTGTGCATTCATTTGCAACAGAAAGGAGATAATAACTTAACAATGATGTGAAGACAAAATACCTGTACTGGTTTAAACTTATGCACCACAAAGTTATAAATAATAATATACTAACAAACAAAAAACATGAGGTTTTTTTATACATTTTACTTATTTATTCACTGACAAGCTTCTATCCCTTTGTAGAAGACAATCAGCGAAAAACCTCAAAACATAGTTTTGTTTGTTCTACTTTTAGCATTTCACCACTTTCTTGGATATAATAGTAACAATACAATGGATAGTGGCAACACCTTCTTAGAAGTAGAAGATGAATTGACTGAAAACTTTTCTGAAATTTGCTTTCTGTTTACTTGTTAAATAAACATTAGGGTGCTATCTTTGTTTTCGTCAAGACTACGCTATATTCTATCACACACGTCTTGCCTTTATAAGAATAGTTGTTGTATCAACTACATTAAATATTATAACAACTCTATAGATCTTTTTTCAGAAAATCTATTCCTTGATGTATTTACATCAATATAAAAGTACAAAAATAGCGGTATAACTACTTTATTGAAATCCTTAAAAATGAAAACAAGTTACTTAAACAAATAAATTTACTGAATATGGGAAATAAAAAGAACTTCATCCTCGACACCAACGTTATTCTTCACGATTACAAGTGTTTAGACAACTTCGAAGAAAACGACATCTACATTCCTTTTATAGTTTTAGAGGAGTTGGATAAGTTTAAAAAGGGGAACGAGCAAATCAATTTTAATGCACGTGAATTTGTTCGTCAGCTCGATGATATCACAGACAATGGTCTGTTTGAAGAGGGGGCTGATTTAGGAATTGGAAGAGGAAAGTTGTACATCAAAAACATGTCTGAATATGACAAGGAGATTGAGAAATCTTTTCCAGACCGAAAGCCAGACAATAGAATTCTATCGGTTGTGTTGGGGGTAACTACAGAAAATCCTAAAATCAAGACTATATTAGTTACAAAAGATATCAATCTCCGCATGAAAGCGCGCTCGCTTGGCCTGCTTGTAGAGGATTATATAACAGATAAAGTTGTAAACATAGATGCTTTTTCGGAAAAAGAGTTGGTGATAGAGGGAGTAGATGCCGACTTGATAGATAAACTGTATAGCAGCCCACAAGGCATTGATATAGATGAATTCAACTTTGATGAACACTTAGACCCCAATCAGTGCTTCATCATGAAGAGCCACCGAAACACCATATTGGCACGCAATAACCCCTTCACACAGAAGATTGTGAAAGTGGATAAAAAAACGAACTTTGGTATTCATCCACGCAATGCAGAGCAGACATTTGCATTTGAAGTTTTGAATGACCCCAACATAAAGCTCGTGGGTGTGACTGGAAAAGCTGGTACAGGAAAGACATTGCTGGCATTAGCTTCGGCATTAAGCCAACACAACGAATACAACCAAATACTATTGGCGCGCCCAATAGTGTCGCTATCAGACAAAGACTTAGGGTTTTTGCCTGGCGACGCAAAAGCAAAAATTGGTCCTTACATGCAGCCACTATTCGACAACTTAAATGTGATTAAAAGCCAAATAGGATCGAGCAATGATGCAACTGCACTTGAAGAGATGCAAAAGTCGGGTAAGTTGGAAATTGAAGCACTGGCGTATATCCGCGGACGAAGCTTGAACGAAACTTACGTGATAGTTGACGAAGCACAAAACTTAACTCCTCACGAAGTAAAAACTATTATCACACGTGCTGGCGAGGGCACAAAGATGGTGTTTACTGGCGACCTACAACAGATAGACTCTCCCTACCTCGATGCTCAATCGAATGGATTGGCTTATATGATTGACAAAATGAAAGGACAAAAATTATTTGGACATGCAAACCTTGTAAAAGGAGAAAGAAGCGAGCTTTCGGAATTGGCTAGCGACTTGTTGTAGAAAGGATAATAGCAACAACACATTTAAATGTGTCAACGCAATAGAAAGACTGCCTTGAAGTAATTTGAGGCGGTTTTTTTGTGGTTTTGTGTTTTCGTATTTTTGGCCTTTTGAAATTTCGTTGTTTCGTTGTTTTTGTTTGCTATATACTATTCTCAGTATAGGAATTCGATTTCGAGCTTTTTACTGATTACTCATCACCCGTCACGAAATAGCGGTAATACTATATGTTTTGAAAAATGGGGCATGAAGAGTAACTAGGAGCTAAAAACCTTATTTAAATTCCTATAAACCTCATTAACCTAGAATGCTTCAACTACACTATCCTTATTGGCTTACTCGACATTTAGGGGATTACTGTATACTATGTCTAATCTTGAATCTCACTTCATCCTATACTCTTCATTCTTATTTTTTCACATCCAATCCATTAAACCCAATTCTCTTTCTCACAACTTTGCAGAAATTCATTATCTTTGCATCTCTATAAATAACATACAGACTAAAAACAACGATGCAAAAACCATCTCTTCCAAAAGGAACCCGTGATTTTTCGCCCGAAGAAATGGCGAAACGTAATTATATATTCGACATCATTAAAGATGTTTATAAGCTCTATGGCTTTAAACAGATAGAAACGCCTGCAATAGAAAACCTCTCTACCTTGATGGGAAAATATGGAGAAGAGGGGGATAAGTTGCTCTTCAAGATTCTCAATTCAGGCGATTTTTTACGGAGTATGAGCGAGGAGGATATTAAGAACGACAATTCGGCGCAAACCGCAACTAAAATATCGGACAAAGGGTTGCGTTATGACTTAACTGTTCCTTTTGCACGATATGTGGTGATGCATCGCAACGAAATAACATTTCCATTCAAGCGTTATCAAATACAACCCGTTTGGCGTGCCGATAGACCACAAAAAGGCAGGTACAGAGAGTTTTATCAGTGTGATGCAGACATTGTAGGCTCGGATTCGTTGCTGAATGAAATCGAACTGATTCAAATTATTGATAAAGTGTTCACACAACTCGGAATACGAGTTGCTACAAAGTTGAACAATCGTAAGGTTCTTGCAGGTATTGCAGAAGTAATTGGCGAAGCTGATAAGATAACTGATATAACTGTAGCCATTGACAAGCTGGATAAGATTGGATTGGAAAAAGTGAACGAAGAGCTCGCTGATAAAGGTATACCAGCAAGTGCTATTGAAAAACTTCAACCCATCATTCTTCTCGAAGGTGATGAGAGTTATAAGTTGGAAGTGTTGAAAACAGCGTTAGCTGATTCAGAAATTGGGCTGAAGGGTGTGGAGGAGTTAGAGTTTATTCTCAAGAGAGTGGCTTCTCTCAATCTTAAAAACAGCGTTGAGCTTGATCTTACTTTGGCACGCGGATTAAGCTACTACACAGGAGCAATTATTGAAGTAGAGTCGCTCGATGTGGAAATTGGGAGCATTACAGGTGGAGGAAGATACGACAACCTCACAGGCATCTTCGGACTTCCCGATGTGTCAGGTGTAGGCATTTCCTTTGGAGCAGAGAGAATTTACGATGTGTTAAATCAACTAAACCTCTTTCCCGAGAATTTATCACAAGGTGTAGACGTAATGTTTGTCAATTTCGGAGAAAAAGAAGAGATGCATATATTACCGCTTCTTTCGAAGTTTAGAGAGAAAGGTATTTCAACAGAAATATACCCAGATGCTGCTAGAATGAAGAGGCAGATGACTTATGCCAATAATACCAAAGCTCACTTTGTTGCAATTATTGGAGGGAACGAAATAGCAGAAAACAAAATCACCATTAAGAATATGCAGACGGGGGAGCAAGAAACGACCTCGTTGGAAGAGACGATTAGAATTGTTTTAGAGAAGTGAAGTAGTTCTACTCAATATGTGTATAGAACGACGATTCGCAGTCGACTGCGATACCACATATCTATTGTGCTGAAGTAATAATTTTCATATCCGCTAACATGTAGTTATTAATCCAGTCTCTTTATAAATTAGGATAGATTTTCTTATCTCTTTCATTATTCCAACCATTACTTCGTAACGACTGTACTTTTATTTCGGCTTCGTCTTGAAAACACTTTTGGAATGAACTCTCAATCTGCTCTCGTCTTCGGTTAATGATTGGCGATTACAAACCACCATAATAAATTCTCATCACCAAGTTGTGTGTACCATGCACGACACACAAAACAAGTATTCGGTTATTTA
>CAZXGV010000142.1:0-5423 GCA_964640575.1 uncultured Dysgonomonadaceae bacterium | reverse complement strand
AAAATACATGCAGAATCCCGTAGGGATGACACCTTTGTAATATTATAATTAAACCTTCTCGCAAATGTTAGAACCTCTCTTAATTACTTTGGCTGTTATATTGCTGATTGTCGGAATAATCGGTTCTGTCCTTCCTGTTTTGCCAGGTCCTCCTTTGTCATGGTTAGGTCTGTTAATCCTAAAGTTTCTTCCCTCTATAAATTATCGTATTTCCTGGACTGTTATTATTGTAGTTGGGTTGTTTACGCTTGTAGTAGTTCTGCTTGATAATCTATTGCCTATATGGAGCACCAAAAAGGTTGGAGGAAACAAACAAGTAGTGTGGGGCGCAGGTATAGGGTTTGTGGCTGGGTTTTGGTTTGGTCCTTTTGGTATTATTCTCGGTCCATTTGTAGGCGCATTGCTTGGAGGATTGATATCGGGCACACCTGTTTTATCTGCAATGAAACATGCTTCTGGAGCTTTCATTGGTTTCTTTGCCGGAATAGTACTGAAGTTTATCAACTTGGGAGTCATTGTCTATTGGTTTGTAATAGCGTTGCTTTGATAAGGAGTGTTTTTAATAAAGAAAGGTGTAATACTGTTTTTTCGTTTTTTAGTTATTGGCTGTTTGTTTCCGAAACAAACTATACCCCATACCTCATACCCCATATCCCAAACCTCAACTCCCCCAATATTGATAAAGCAAACAGATAACTTCACATCTGATTCATAAAAATATGTATCTTTGTAGTAAACAGAAAGAAATATTCAAGCATTTATGAGTTCACCTTTAGCAGAACGTTTACGTCCACAAACATTAGATGACTTTGTTGGTCAACAACATTTGGTTGGCAAAGGGGCGGTGTTGCGCAAAATGATTGATTCGGGAAGAATCCCCTCCATTATTTTTTGGGGTCCTCCAGGAGTAGGGAAAACTACGCTTGCTCATATTATATCTAATGTGTTGGATGCTCCTTTCTATAAACTGAGTGCCATCAATTCGGGAGTGAAGGATGTGCGCGATGTGATTGAAAAGGCAGGGAGTAATCGTTTTTTCAATTCAGCTGCTCCTATTCTGTTTATTGATGAGATTCATCGGTTCAGCAAGTCGCAACAAGACTCTTTGCTGCATGCTGTGGAAACAGGAACCATAACGTTGATTGGTGCTACTACCGAAAATCCTTCGTTCGAAGTGATTCGACCTTTGTTATCTCGTTGTCAAGTGTATGTGTTGAAGTCGATGGAAACCGAAGATTTGGCTGAATTGTTGGAAAGAGCATTGACCAAAGATCATATTCTGAAAGAGAAGCAAATTGAGGTGAAAGAGACTACCGCTTTGTATCGGTTTGCAGGAGGAGATGCACGCAAACTGCTCAACATCCTTGACTTGGTGGTGGAAGCTACTGTGGATGAGAACATAGTGATTGATGATAAATTGGTGTCCGAACGATTGCAAGAGAATCCTGCTGCTTACGATAAAGGAGGGGAAATGCACTATGACATTATTTCTGCTTTTATCAAATCCATTCGCGGTAGCGATCCAGATGCTGCTATCTATTGGCTGGCTCGAATGGTGGAGGGTGGGGAAGACCCTATCTTCATAGCTCGCCGCTTGGTGATATCTGCCTCTGAAGATATTGGTTTAGCCAATCCGAATGCATTGTTGCTTGCCAATGCATGTTTCGATACGCTTAAGAAAATTGGTTGGCCCGAAGGGCGCATAGTGTTAGCTCAAACAACCGTTTATTTAGCGACATCACCCAAAAGTAACTCTACTTATTTGGCTATTAATAAAGCTATGGCTGCTGTGCGTGAGACTGGCAATTTGCCAGTGCCCTTGCATTTGCGCAATGCCCCTACATCGTTGATGAAGGAGTTGGATTATGGCAAAGATTATAAATATGCACATGATTTTGAAGACAACTTTGTGGAAGATAACTTCTTCCCTGAACAGTTGAAACAAAAGAAGTTTTGGGACCCCCAAAACAATGCTGCCGAGAATAAAATTAAGGAGTGGATGAAACGACTGTGGAAGAATCGTTTTTGAATTGGGAAACACACAAAGGATAAGCGTGTGTTGCGAAACGAAATCCCTCTTTGCTTTCTGCAGACACGAGTTACAAACTCGCGCCAGCGGTTTGCTTGAAAAGTTACGGAGACGCAAAGGGGGTATAGCAAGGGGGGATATAGCATTAAAGGAGCAAACGATTACAACAATAATATCAATAAATTAATTATCATGAGGAAAGGTCTTTTAATTATTTTCTGTTTATCTATTTTTGCAGCAAGTTTTGCAAAACCTGTGCTGCCTGAGATAATGAGCGACAATATGGTGTTGCAACAAAAAACGAGTGTAAATATTTGGGGTAAAGCAGATGCTGGTAAAACTGTGGAGGTGAAACCATCGTGGACATCCACTGTTGCGAAAACAATAGCTGACAAAAATGGCAATTGGATTGTATCTCTGTCAACTCCTGAAGCCAGTTTCACTCCTTACTCTATCTCTATATCCGATGGAGAGGAAGTGGTGTTGAACAATGTGCTCATTGGTGAGGTTTGGTTTGCTTCGGGGCAAAGCAATATGAATAGGACGTTGAGTGGTGCTACAAGTAATCCTGTATTGGGAGCCAATGAGACAATTGCTTTTTCGGGGAAAAACAAAGGTATAAGAATTGCTACTGTACCAAGGACTGCCTCGATGGAACCGCAGGAGACAGTAGAAGGCAAGTGGATGGAATCGAATCCTGAAAATGCTGCTGAGTTTAGTGCAACAGGTTATCATTTTGCAGAAACGCTCTATCACTCATTGAATGTTCCTATTGGTATCATTGCTTCAAGTTGGGGAGGAACGACAATTGAAGGATGGACTAACCGAGAAATACTGAAAACCTATGAAGATGTTGATCTTGATGAAAAGGCAATTCAAGCTCTTAGCCAAACAAAACGTCCAATGGTTATGTATAATGCTATGATCCATCCACTGAAAAATTATACCATAAAAGGTTTTGTGTGGTATCAAGGCGAGTCTAATGTTGGTAAACATGAAGTGTATGCTCAAAGGATGGCAAATATGGTTGAGATGTGGCGAAAAGATTGGAAACAAGGAGAACTCCCCTTTTACTATGTTGAAATTGCGCCTTATGAATACAAGGTAGAAAACTCAGGAGCTTATTTGAGAGAAGCACAATATAAAGCGCAGTCGTTAATACCCAATAGTGGAATGATTTCAACCAACGACCTTGTGGAGACCTATGAAACAAATAATATTCATCCACGCAATAAAAGAGATGTGGGAAGAAGGCTTGGATTTATGGCTTTGTCCGATACTTATGGGTATAGTGGTGTATGGTCGCGTGGTCCAGAATACAAATCGATGGAGGTGAAAGATGGCACAATTATCCTTACTTTCGACAATGCAGAAGATGGATTTGGAGGAGCAGAAGTGATTAACGGTTTCGAAATTGCTGGTAGCGACGAAGTGTTTCATCCTGCAGATGTCAAGATTGATATTGCTAAGCGGAAGGTAATTGTATCTAATGAAAATATTGCGAATCCAGTTGCAGTACGCTATTGCTTCAAAAACTTTCAGATTGGCAATTTATACAATACGCGCGAGCTTCCAGCTGTACCCTTTAGAACGGACAATTTTGAGATAAAGTAACTCAGTCAGAGTAATGTGAGAGCTAATGATTGACTATTTTTATAAGGGATGAATTAAAATATAAGATTGAAGTACAGGGAATGAAAATACAAAACACATTAAATCGTTCTAAGTCATGAAGTATCATAAAATAAAACAGTTTAAAAAACTACTATCACAGAATAACCAAAAGTATATTGGTCACTCCAATTCAATTAGTTTATTTATTTGCGCCATATTAATTATTGCTTTATCCTTGTCACAAGTTAGCTGTACAGGTGCTACAACGAAAGATTCGCAAGAAACAGAAAATGAGACTTGGCAGAAAATATCTCAATACTTTGAACCGCCTGAAAACTTGAAAGATGAATATGGGGAGTATCGTTCGCCATTACTATTCGAAAATGGAGACACAGTAAAGTCTAAAGCGGATTGGGAGAGAAGGAGAACTGAGATAAAAGGAAAGTGGATGGGGCTAATGGGTGAATGGCCTGCTATAATAACCAACCAACAAATGGAAATTATAGATACTGTTCAACGAGAAAATTTTACACAACATAGAGTAAGCTTTTATTGGACGCCCAATGAACTAACCGAAGGGTATCTGCTTATACCAAACGAGGAGGGAGAGAAGCCTGCTGTGATAACCGTGTTTTATGAACCTGAAACATCTGCAGGGTTAAACAACAAAGAAAATAGAGATTTTGCATTACAACTTGCAAAAAAGGGATTTGTGACACTATCATTAGGCACGACCGAAACAACAGAAAATAAAACCTATTCTATCTATTATCCAAATATTGAAAACGCTACCGTACAACCTTTATCCCTATTGGGGTATGCTGCTGCTAATGCATGGGAGGTCTTAGCGAAGGTTAGTGATGTTGATGCTACTAAGATTGGAATTGTGGGACATTCTTATGGTGGAAAATGGGCTATGTTTGCTTCATGTTTATTTGACAAATTTGCTTGTGCTGCTTGGTCTGATCCAGGAATTGTGTTTGATGAAACTAAAGGGTCTGCTGTTAATTACTGGGAGCCTTGGTATTTAGGATATTATCCACCTCCGTGGGAGAGCACATGGAGTAAGAGCGGACAACTTGCAAAAGGAATATATCCTACACTGAAACAAAAAGGAATGGATTTGCATGAACTTCATGCACTTATGGCGCCGAGACCTTTTTTAGTTTCTGGTGGCTCTTCAGATCCTATTGAAAGGTGGATACCATTAAATCATTCAATTGCTGTGAACAAGATATTGGGATATGAGAATAGAGTGGCAATGACAAATAGATTGGAGCACTCCCCAAACGAAAGCTCTAACAATGTGATAGTACAGTTTTTTGAAACATTCTTGATGAACAACAACAAATAGTCAAAAAGCAATTCCTTACGTTATTTGAAACACTATCTACGTTGATTAAGTAAAAATGTTAGTTTTAATGTGCAATCTTTGTAATATCTTATTTGTAATGGTGAAGAGCCAAATAGACACAAAGTTTTTGAATCAACAGTATCATGCTTAAATCTCAAGCGTAAAAACACCTCCATCAATATGAAGCATCAATCAAACATACTGATTCTTTTCTTTATCCTTTCATGTCTATCTTTACCCTCATTTGGTCAGCTAAAAAATGATTTGAAGCAGCGTGAAGCTGATTTGGAGCTTATATTAAAGATTCTTCCTGCTGAGAGAATTACCAATGGAAGGGTCTCTTTTCTAGATAAAACCTTTGATGATTGGTTGAAACGAACAGGTGAATTACCACCTAATTTCGATGAAATGCCTTCTATACCATTT
>CAZXGV010000141.1:0-5459 GCA_964640575.1 uncultured Dysgonomonadaceae bacterium | reverse complement strand
CAAATAAAAATTGGTTTGAAAAAATGAAGTCATATTTTGAGGTGAAGTAAAAAATTGGAATTAAAAACAGAAGTCTGTTTTTAGAACAAAGTAAAAAAGTAGTATGAAAATATGAAGTCTGTTTTTGGCATCAATATAAATATTCGTTCCAAAATATGATAACATCTTTTTACACCTTGTGAAATATTGTTTTAAAACTCCGTTATCTTCCGCAAAGTATTAGGGGCGGAATAGTCTTTGCGGAAGCATCATCTTGTTCGCATATATTTGCTTTTCACTGCGCAGTAGTCATTACTTGCAAACTGAAAACAAAGTACATTCACACCTACCTACGAATACTCTCTCTCATAAAAATGCAAAATCACCCTCAAAATGGGCTGCATTTTTTTCTGGAAAAGTTGATGAAATTAGAAAGCCGCTCGCGCGGTTTGCAACCCGTGTGTCGCGTAGCGAAACTTTTCTCTTTATATTCTTTTTGCATTCTGTGTCGAGATTACTTTTGTTGTTTGCATTTAAAGCCTGCAAGGCTGGCATAATTCAGCCTCCCGCAATACTGACGGGACAGGCTAGGGCAACGCTTTGGTTTATAATACACTACCATGACCTGCGCCCTGAAGGGCAAAATAAATATTTATACATAATATCCCGTATTATTCATGCTTTTAGCTTTACGTAGATGCAAGGGCACGAATTCCGCCGATATAGTCAACTATTTCAAGGAGTTGAAATATAGCAGCCTTGCAGGCTTCAACCACTCCCGCACCAATCCTTTCGTGTGGGTTACTGACGACCTGCCCACAATCAGGATTCAGCAATCAGTGGGCAGTTATCAGCTATCAGCAGTGAGCAGTAATCGATCACAATTCACCATTGACCATTATTCTCAATCTCGAGTCTCGAATTCTCAATTTCCACGTTGGTTATAACAAAAGATTCATTATTTTTGTGAATCTAATGATTAGGTTATAATCAAGATGTACTTACCCAAAAAAATAAAAAGACAGAATGAAACAATATAAAGAACTGCTTCAGCGTGTATTGGATGAAGGTGTAGAAAAAGACGACCGAACCGGGACAGGCACAATTAGTTTATTTGGACATCAAAGCCGATATAACTTAGCAGAAGGCTTCCCCCTGCTTACCACTAAAAAACTACATTTAAAATCAATTATATACGAATTATTATGGTTCTTAAAAGGTGACACCAACGTGAACTATTTACAGGAAAACGGTGTTAGAATCTGGAATGAATGGGCAGATGAAGAAGGGGAGTTAGGTCCGATTTATGGATATCAATGGCGTTCGTGGCCCGACTACAAGAGTGGACATATCGACCAGATATCGGAAGTGATTGAGACAATCAAAAACGATCCTATTTCGCGTCGCATCATTGTAAGTTCGTGGAATGTGGCGCAGCTACCACAAATGAAGTTGGCTCCTTGTCATGCTTTCTTTCAACTATACGTGGCAAATGGGAAACTAAGTTTGCAGCTCTATCAACGAAGTGCCGATATATTCTTGGGAGTACCGTTCAACATTGCTTCGTATGCGCTTCTTCTGAAAATGATGGCGCAGGTAACCAATTTAGAGGAAGGAGATTTTGTGCACACTTTTGGTGATGCCCACATCTACTCCAATCATATTGAACAGGTGAAATTGCAACTTTCACGCGAATTAAGACCATTGCCAACCCTTAAAATCAATCCTGAGGTGAAAGATATATTTGACTTTAAGTTTGAGGATTTCGAACTTGTCGATTATAACCCCCATCCACACATAAAAGGTAAAGTAGCCATCTAAAAAGGATAGAAATGAATGACAAAACAGAAACTCGAAAACCAATTGCCTCTATTGTTGTGGTAATCGATGAGAACAATGCAATTGGCAAAAACAACGGCTTGTTGTGCCACCTGCCCAACGATTTGAAGCATTTCAAAAACATTACGTTGCACAACACCATCATCATGGGACGCAAAACGCTTGAAGCAATGCCCAATGGTGCTGCTTTGCCAAAACGGACAAACATTGTGTTGACCACAAATAAGGATTTACAATTTGAAAACTGCGTAATGCTTCACTCGCTACCAGAAGTGTGGGAGTATTGCAAAGATGAAAAAGAGATTTTCTTTATTGGAGGTGGACCAATTTTCAACGCCGTTCTGGATGATATCGACAAATTGCATATCACACGCATACACCATGCTTTTGAAGATGCCGATACTTTTTTCCCCGAAATAGACTTCGACAATTGGACTTTGATGGACGAAGAGAAGCATAAAGCGGATGAAAGGCATGCTTATGACTATACGTTTCAAACATACCTACGAAAAAAGAATCAAAAATAACCCTTAATCATGAGAAAGCAGGTATTCATCCTTTTCTTTCTAATTGCTCTTTGTGCAATAGGACAAGACATCACCTCTCAACTAAAAGAGCAACTGTCGCAGCCTCTTGCCTCTATCTATTTGCAAAGCATGAAGCGATCGGCAAGAATAAAAATAGATAGTATCGATATTAATGACAGAAAAAACACAATTGAAATATATGCTGGATTACCTCTTTCCTACATGCCGATGCGCGAAAAGACAGTAAACAATGTTTACGACAGCATCCGACATTACCTTCCTCAACATCAAAAAAAGTATGCTTTAAGTGTCTTCACCGATCAGCAGGAGATAACCAACCTTATCCCTAATTACCACCGACAAGATATTGAAAAGGATAATAACAGAGTGATAGCCCATAAAGTGTCAGCTCCTCTCACAAAAAACATCTCATCTCCCCTACCCTCGTTCACCAAAGGATTAGAAAATAATCATATTGCTATGTGGCAAAGCCATGGATGGTATTACGAGCAAAAACTGAGTAGATGGGAGTGGCAACGGGCACGTATTTTCCAAACAGTGGAAGACCTCTATACACAAAGCTATGTAGTGCCGTTTCTTGTGCCAATGCTGGAGAATGCTGGAGCTAATGTGTTACTGCCACGCGAACGAGACTACAATAAAACCGAAATCATTGTTGACAACAACAAGGTAGTCAACTCAAAATCGCACTACAAAGAGGTCAAAAGAAAAAAACGTTGGCATACCTCACCAATTCCTGGTTTTGCACATACAAAAGAACAGTATTTAGACGGAGAAAACCCATTTGAAACGGGGACTGCTCGCCAAATAGAATCCATAGTTGGAGGAAAAGAAAGTTTAGCTGAATGGATACCTTCAATACCTAAGAAAGATAAATATGGTGTGTATGTTTCCTACCAATCTTTTGAGAATAGCACCGAAGAGGCACACTACAAAGTATATCACGCTGGAGGCGAAACAGACTTTCTTGTGAATCAAAAAATGGGTGGTGGTACATGGATATTCCTCGGATACTTCACCTTTGATAAGGATAAGAATCATAGGGTGGTTTTGTCCAACAAAACTAGCAAAGCAGGAGAGATAGTAACAGCAGATGCTGTGAAAATTGGCGGAGGCATGGGCAACATTGCACGATTGCCTCACCCTGGTGGTTTTGAGAAAGAAAATGCTAAGAGTTCTGAGAAGCTTACTAAACAAGAAAAGAAGCTTGCGCACGTTGAATTCACTCCCGAAACAAGTGGATACCCTCGCTACACAGAAGGGGCACGCTATTGGTTGCAGTGGGCAGGTACACCAGATAGTGTGTACAATAAAAGTGAGGGCAAAAACGATTACACTGATGATTATCAAAGTAGAGGCTTTTGGGTGAATTATATTGCCGGTGGATCATCGGTATTACCAAAAGCCGAAGGCTTAAAGATTCCAGTTGATTTGGCTTTTGCTTTCCATACTGATGCGGGAACTACAATGGACAACTCAATTATTGGCACATTGGGTATTTATATGACGCATCACAATGATGAGGTATTTGAGAATGGCAGATCCAGATGGGCATCGCGCGATTTGACTGAACTGATAATGGATGAAATTACGAATGATATTCGGGCAGACTTTGAGCCGAATTGGACACGTCGTCATTTATGGAACAGGTCTTATAGTGAAGCGCGAGTTCCTAATGTGCCCATTATGTTGCTCGAACTATTATCGCACCAGAATTTTGCGGATATGCGTTATGGATTGGATCCCGCATTTCGCTTCACAGCCAGTCGTGCGATATACAAAGGGATGCTCAAATTCATTGCTTCGCAATACAACAGAGAGTATGTGGTGCAACCTCTACCCGTTCAAAAGTTCAGCACCGAGTTTAGTGGAGACAAAGAAGTGGAGCTAAAATGGGAAGAGACATTCGATGATAAAGAGCCCACAGCAAAACCAACCAAGTACATTGTATATACACGCATTGGCGACAATGACTTTGATAACGGTTTTGTGGTAACACAAAACCATGTGAAGATAGCGATAGAAAAAGACAAGCTCTATAGCTTCAAAGTAGCGGCAGTAAATGAGGGAGGAGAGAGTTTTCCATCCGAAGTGCTATCAGTTTATCGGAACAGCAAAGAGAAAGGAACAGTATTAATTGTGAATGGCTTCACCCGCACATCCGCACCCTATAGCTTTGCTTCAACCGATAGCATTGCGGGGTTTGTGGGAAGAGAAGATAATGGCATTCCCTATATTTCGGATCATCATTTCATTGGTCAGATGCACGAATACAGACGGAGCATTCCCTGGATGGATGACGATGCTGCGGGATTTGGAGATAGCGATGCCAATTATGAGACTGTTGCTATAGCTGGCAATACTTTCGATTATCCTGCACTGCATGGTAAAGGGTTTGTTGGAGCGGGTTACTCGTTTGTATCCACATCAGCTAAAGCTGTGGAACATAGAACAGTATCGCTCCACAACAACTACACAATTGTGGATTGGATATTGGGCAAGCAACGTGAATGGCCCATTGCACGCGGAGCGATGATGGCGAAACATAAGACTTTTTCCAAGGCTCATCAACAAATCATAACGGACTATTGCAACAATGGTGGCAATATGATTGTGAGTGGTGCGTTTGTGGGCACTGATTTGTGGGACAACCAATTTGCGGATACCGCAGATAAAGAATGGGCTGAAAGCACACTTAAATATAAGTGGCGCAACAACTATGGGGCGGTAACAGGTAAAGTGAAGTCGGTAGCATCGCCTTTCAAATCGCTTACTGGAGATTACAACTACTACCATGAGCTTAATAGTGAATCGTATGTGGTGGAAAACCCTGATGCTATTGAACCTGTGGGTGACAATGCTTTCACTGTGTATAGATACACTGAAAATAACTTGAGTGCAGGCACTTTCTTCAAAGGGAACAGATATAGCACGTGCATACTTGGCTTCCCCATCGAATCGGTGAAAGAGGAGAGTAAACGCAATGAACTGATAAAAGGGATTGTAGAAGAGATGGAGGAGTGAGAGGGCAGTATTGATAAACAGAGTAAAATGACAATAAGGTAATAAGCTTGATGCTGGGTATGCATGACG
>CAZXGV010000140.1:0-5501 GCA_964640575.1 uncultured Dysgonomonadaceae bacterium | reverse complement strand
TCAACTGTATGCCAGGAACATTTGTATCAACAGATAGAGTGATTGCTTATATAGTATCTGCAAACGATGAAATCCCTATCGAGGATAAAGAAAAACTACGTGAAACATTCATAATCGATAAATCACGCTCATTCTACGCCGACCCTCGTTTTGGTCTTATTACACTGAACGAAATTGCTAGTCGTGCATTGTCACCAGGAATAAACGACCCTGGCACAGCAATTTCAATAATCAACAGTTATGTTAGGTTGTTCCATCTCTGGTTCAAAAAAGTTGACAAAGGAGCTTCACCCGAAGTAAGATACGATCGTGTAGAAGTTCCAGAAATTGAAGCTTCAGATATTTTCGATGATGCTTTTCGCCCTATTTCAAGAGATGGAGCTAGCAATATTGAGGTGATGATACGATTGCAAAAAGCATTAACCTCTATCCACGCTATTGTACCTAAGGATATAAGAAGAATTGTGATAAATAGTTCACAAGAAGCTTACGAAAGAGCAAAATTAGCACTTGCCTACTCAGGAGATTTGGAACTACTAAAAGAAGAGAGCTTACATCTTAATGTGGGAGTTTCACCAAACAAAAAGTGAAATCTTTTTTCACCATATTCTCCATTATAGTGCTAACTAAACAATTCTCCGCACAAAACGTTTTAACAATACAGTTTAAATTCTTAATAAAGAAGAGGGGTAATGACATATCCAAGAAAATGTTGTTACCCCCTTTATTGAAAGACATCTAATGTGTTAAATATCACCCTGAAAAAATAAACATAGTATGAATAAAGTAATTATTTTAAAAAGCCGTCCGATAGGGACTCCTCAACTCACAGACTTTGAATTAGTAGAAGAAAGGAAACCAGAGCTGATGCAAGGAGAAGTGCTATTGAAAGCCCTCTTCGTTTCTGTCGACCCTTACCTGCGAGGCAGGATGAGTGATGCAGAATCGTATGTACCTCCCTTTGAACTCAACAAACCTATTAGTTCGGGAATAGTAGCTGAAGTAATAGAGTCGAAGAATGAGAAATTCAAAACTGGAGATTTCGTCTCCGATAGATTAGAGTGGAAAGAGTATCAAGTATCTACTGGTGAGGGATTGCAGAAATTAGACCCATCTATTCAGCCTCTATCAGCTTACTTAGGCGTTATCGGAATGACGGGGATGACTGCCTATACTGGATTAACTCAAATAGGCAAACCCAAAGCGGGCGAAACTATTGTTGTATCGGGTGCTGCTGGCGCAGTAGGAAGCGTTGTAGGACAAATTGGTAAAATACTAGGATGTCGGGTTGTGGGTATAGCAGGCTCTGATGAAAAGGTGGAAATGTTGAAATCAAAATTCGGCTTTGATGAAGCCATCAACTACAACACCACAAAAGATATGAGCAAAGCAATTGCTGAAGCTGCTCCTAAAGGCGTAGATATCTACTACGACAACGTGGGTGGTCCTATTTCTGATGCAGTGCACAGAAACCTCAACCAATTTGCAAGAGTAATTGTTTGCGGTGCAATATCACTTTACAATGCCACAGAACTACCAATGGGACCACGAGTAGAAGGTCTGCTCATTAAAAAGAGCGTGCTAATGCAAGGATTTATTGTGAGTGATTTCTCAGATAAATTTGCTGAAGGTGCACAACAATTAGGCAAATGGCTAAAAGAAGGCAAGCTAAAGCATGAGGAAACAGTTGTTGAAGGATTTGATTCCATTCCGCAAGCCTTTATTGGCCTTTTCACTGGCAAGAACAAAGGTAAAATGATTGTAAAAGTATAAATCCCAACAACTCAGAAAATGAACAACTTCGAATTTCAAAATCCTACTAAAATACTTTTTGGTAAAGGACAAATAGAGAAACTTGCTCAAGAAGTTCCAAAAGAGGCTAACGTGCTTTTATTGTACGGAGGTGGAAGCATCAAAAAAAACGACGTGTACAATCAAGTTATGAATGCTCTGTCGGAACACAAAGTGGTGGAATTTGGAGGTATTCCTCCCAACCCTGAATATAGCGTGTTGATGGAAGCATTAAAGGTAATAAAAAAAGAAAAGATCGACTTTTTACTTGCAGTTGGTGGAGGTTCGGTTATTGATGGAACAAAGTTCCTATCCGCTGCAGCTTTCTTCGATGGCGATGATCCATGGGACATTATGACCAAAGGAAAACCTGCGAATAAAGGAATGCCCTTTGGAACAGTATTGACACTTCCTGCTACGGGTTCTGAGATGAACGCTGGATTTGTAATTACGCGAGAAGAAACTAAAGAGAAACTATCAGCAGGAGGAACAGCCTTTTACCCTCGGTTTTCTATACTTGACCCTGAAGTTGTAAAGTCTATCCCTCAACGCCAATTAGCTAACGGAGTTGCTGATGCATATATGCATGTGATGGAGCAATACTTGACTTACCCTATAGGTGCAAAGTTGCAAGACAGATTCGCAGAGAGCATCCTTCAAACATTAATTGAAGTGGCTCCTGCCATATTAAAAGACCCTACTGATTATAATGCAGCCTCCAATTTTATGTGGAGTTGCACCATGGCTCTCAATGGACTAATCAACAAAGGAGTACCCGAAGATTGGGCAGTGCATATAATGGGGCATGAACTAACTGCATTGTTCGGGATTGATCATGCACGCACACTGGCAATTTTAGCACCAAGTCATTATCGCTACAACTTTGAAACAAAAAAAGACAAACTGACACAATATGCCGAGCGTGTATGGAATGTGACAGAAGGAACCGAAGAAGAAAAAGCAACTGCTGGGATAGAAAAGACCGAAGAGTTTTTCCACACATTGGGAATTAAAACAAAACTGTCTGAATACACCGATGTTTATTCGGGAACAGCCGAAGAAATAGCTAAACGATTCACAAATAGAAGATGGATTGGGCTTGGCGAACACAGATCATTGAAACCTGAGGATGTAAAAAAAATAGTTGAAATGAGTTACTAGCCTCGCAAGAAAACTTAATTTAGACACACAATAACAGATAAATAAAAAGATATATTAGACTTCACTACGTCTAATATGTTTTTTTGTGATATCTACACAAAATATTCAATATACAATTATGCCAAAATCACTTCTCTATTCTCCATTAACACTTAAAGGTCTTACACTCCCCAACAGAATAGTTGTTTCGCCCATGTGCCAATACAGCTCGATAGATGGCATGGCAAACGACTGGCACATAGTCCATTTGGGTTCGCGTGCAGTAGGCGGAGCAGGACTTGTTTTCACTGAAGCTGTTGCCGTTTCTCCCGAAGGAAGAATATCGCCCGACGACTTAGGTTTATGGGATGATAAGCATATTGAGCCATTGAAGCGCATCACCACTTTCATTAGGGAACAAGGCGCTAAGTCGGGCATACAATTGGCACATGCTGGAAGAAAGGCAAGCACAGCTGCTCCTTGGAAAGGTAGATATCAAGTGGACGCTGCCAATGGAGGTTGGCAAACAGTTGCTCCCTCACCCATCCCATTCGACAAGAACGATATTCCACCCAAGGAGCTGACCAAGGATGAGATACAAGAAGTAATTGACTCCTTTGTGGCGAGCGCGAAGCGATCGATTACAGCAGGATTTGACACCATAGAGATTCATGCGGCACATGGCTATCTGCTCAATCAATTTATATCGCCGCTCACCAACAAAAGGAACGATGAATACGGAGGAAATCTCGAAAACAGAGTTC
Organism: uncultured Dysgonomonadaceae bacterium; assembly: GCA_964640575.1. Taxonomy (GTDB): domain Bacteria; phylum Bacteroidota; class Bacteroidia; order Bacteroidales; family Dysgonomonadaceae; genus UBA2632. The sequence continues at coordinate 1,806 of CAZXGV010000140.1, read as the reverse complement.
GTTTACTATTGGAGGTAACGGAAGCAATAGATAAGGTAATTCCCGATGAAATGCCGCTTTTTGTTAGAATATCGGCAAAAGAATGGGCTGAAGGTGGACACACAATAAACGATTCTGTGGAAGTGGCAAAACTTTTAAAAAAATCAGGCACTGATTTGATTGACTGTTCATCGGGCGGAGTTGTAAAAGAACAACAAGTTAAAGTGGAGAAAAATTACCAAGTGCCTTTTGCTGCGCAAATAAGAAAAGAAGCAGGCATTGCTACAGGTGCTGTTGGATTGATTACAGACGCTAAACAAGCAGAAGAGATATTGCAAGCAGGCAGTGCTGACCTAATTTTCTTAGGACGTGAAATGTTGCGTAATCCTTATTTTGCTTTATTAGAAGCAGATAAGCTTGGCGATGAAATGCAATGGCCCAAACAATATGAAAGAGGAAAGCCTTAGAACCCAAATACAAACGAAATAAACCATTCTTGCACAAAGAAACCTCAACATAAAGAATGACAAAACTTACTGTAATGTTCTTAAGCTTTTAACAAAACAAAATGTATAATATGAAATTATCCCTTGTAGATTTATCCACAGTGATTCCTGGACAAACGAGACACCAGGCATTAATGAACAGCATAGAGGTCGCTCAACATATTGAAGAATTGGGTTTCGAAAGAATATGGTTTGCAGAACATCATGGAAGTGGCTCTATTGCTGGTCGTGCACCTGAAATTATGATTGCCGCCGTAGCTGCCAAAACCTCCTCTATCAGAGTTGGGTCTGGTTCAGTTCTGCTCAATCATTACAGTCCCTTCAAAGTAGTAGAAACTTTTTGCACACTCAACGAGCTCTATCCTAACCGCATTGACATGGGCATTGGCAGAGCAACAACTGGTCCTACAACAGACTTTGCATTACAACAAGATCGGAGCAAACAATTCAAAAGTGATTCTAATCAACAGATTTTAGAATTGACAGCATGGCTCGACAATACTTTCCCAGAAGATCACCCATTTGCAGCAACACGCATACATACCATTGACAGTTTACCAAAACTGTACCTATTGGGCTCGAGTCCTTGGAGTGCATCTGCTGCATCACACTTAGGATTGCGTTATGTGTTTGCAGGTTTCATCAATCAAAAAGGCACACCTGATATTATCAACAGCTATCGTTCGAGTTTTCAACCCTCTGATACTCCAAGTGGAATAACGGCTCCTAAAGTTTCACTTGCTGTTCATGTAGTGTGCGCTGATACTGAAGAGGAAGCTCACAAACAGACTGCCCCGGTTCGTGTAATGTACCGAAATCTTGCAAAAGGTACTTTAGATGTTCCGCTTCCAACTCCAGATGACGCAGTAAAAGAATTAGGAGGATTACCAACTATTGGAAAGTATGTTTCTGGAACAGGAATACCTCCCAGATTCATTGCAGGTAATGCGGAGCAAGTACACCAACAATTAACTCAACTGGGGAAGGATCTTTCGGTGAATGAGTTTATTATACAAGATATGATGACAGACCATGTAGCACGACTGCGCTCGTATGAGTTGTTGTCCTCTATTTTCAAATTGAAATAAAGACAAATAATCCCCTTATATTTAGTAGCTGTTCAAATAAAAAGAGATACTGATTTGTACGCCAATCTTAATGTCAACTCTTAAGAGTTGATTATACTTTTTTTGAGAGAAGTTAAAGAGCAAAATTCACAAATGGAATCATACTGAATCAAAAAAAACGATTATTGTTTGTACTTGATGAACTATTCAAATCACAACCCTACTTCGCATTTGTCAAAACAGAGAGAGGTTAA
>CAZXGV010000139.1:0-5512 GCA_964640575.1 uncultured Dysgonomonadaceae bacterium | reverse complement strand
AATAAAATAAGTACTAAAAAGTGTTTTGAGAGTAATTGATTCATAAGTAAGTTAAGATAAAATGGTTTTATGTGCTTGTCAAGTCATTGATAAGTCGCTAGTTAGCCCGTATTATTAAGCGCAAAGTCAGATGTTGATAATAATGCGATAAATAATACGGGCAAGTAATTGAATGTCTTGATTTCTGCACTTAAGTAAAGACAGGTTTACTCTTCCACAAACTTCATTTTCTCAAACAAGTCATTTACATTCACTATTGCAATGCGCGATGCAACATCAGACATTGCATAAGGGATGATTAATTTGTCGTCAACCAACATGCTTCCACATGAGTAGATAACATTGGGAACGTATCCTTCACGTTCTTCTTCATTAGCAGTCATGAGAGGATCTTCTAATTTTGCAATAATTTTTGTGGGATCTTCCAAGTCCAACAATATTACCCCAATTGAGTATTGTCGCATGTTTCCAACTCCATGAGTTATCACAAGCCAGCCTTTATCGGTTTCGATGGGCGAACCACAGTTGCCAATTTGAACGAATTCCCACGGTTGTTCAGGCTTTTGAAGGAGTGTGCCTTCTTCCCAAAAATGCAAATCGTCTGAGAACATGATGTAATTGTTCTCTCCATCTTGACGTGACAACATGGCGTATTTGCCATTTACCTTGCGTGGGAAAAGAGCCATTCCTTTGTTTCTTACTCCTTTTCCATTAAGCGTAATCATGTTGAAGGTTTGAAAATCTTTTGTTTCTATCATTTGCGATAGCACTCTGCGTCCGTTATATGCAGTGTATGTAGCATAATACATTTCCTCTCCGTTGCTGTGCGTAAATTTAACGAAGCGTGCATCCTCAATTCCCTTACTTTCGTTTGCTGATATGGGATATATTACACGCTCAGAGAGAGCAGTGTTATCGTCAAATTTAATTCTGTAGTTAGAGTCGGCCAACCAATGGATGGTAGTAGTAGTCCAACTGTCAGCATGAAAGTTGGAGTCTAAAAAGATATTTCGGATACTTTTCTGAAGTTCTTCGTGTGTGAAATAATCGGGTAGACTACTCAATATTTTTTCACTGGTTTCATTCCATGCATTCAAGTCTTTTAGTTTCAATTGAAATAGATTGTTATCATAAGTGGGATCATGAACTATTCTAGGAGTTTCAACATACTCTGAAACACTATCAAAATTGAAAGTGAGGTTTTTATCAATTATTCCACTTCTGAAAACAATGGAGGAAATGTGTCCTTCTCCAGTTGCTCTTAAACTCATAATAAATCGCATGCTACCTTCGGGAAGCAAACTTTGGTCAGGATGAGGCACAATGGAAGGATTGAAAAGTGCAGCCGATTCAATAGAATACTCCATTGTGAAAAAAGCTCCAATCAGCAATTTTTGTGTTTTGCTTATAGTCTCTTTCTTGATAACATACTCTGAAACTCTGTCATAATGTCTCATTAACAGCTTCTCGAGATTCCTGTGTCTATCAGCAAAAAGATGTATGGTCTCTTCCAATTGTTGTTCTGCTTCAGCTTCAGGAAGCTTAAGAACTTCTTTTATAATGTTATTTATGCGAGGAATTTTACTTGGAACATGTGGTAGAGTTATAACGCGCGATGTGTCTCCTCTTATTTTCATCCTTTTTCTTCTCACAAGCTGTTTATTATTTAAGAAAGGTTTCATCATTTTGAATTAATTATTTGAAGTTTGTAGAATTTGTTTATATACATTTAAATAGCCTTCAGTCATTTTCTCTAGGCTAAAGTTTGATAATGCCCATTGACGACACTGTTTTCTGTCAATAGAATTTATTGAGTCTATTGCATCTACCGCATCATCAATGCTATTTACTAAGTATCCCGTTTTGTTGTTTTTAATCAATTCAGGCATCGATCCCCTGCTAAAAGCTACCACGGGCGTTCCGCAAAACATTGCTTCGGCAACACTCAGCCCAAAGGGTTCGTCAAAACTTATAGGATGTAATAAAGCTAAAGCTTCGCCCAATAGTTTGTCTCTTTTTAGGGGACCTGAATTGCCAACATATACAATGTCGTCGTTATTGACAAAAGGCTTCACTTTTTCTTCAAAATAGGCTTCATCTTGAATCAATCCCGAAATAATTAACTTCATGTTTGCCTTTTTTGCTATTTGAATAGATTCATAAGTGCCTTTTTCGGGATGTATTCTGCCAAAAAACAGGAGGTAGTCTTTTGGTTTTTCATTGAACGTGAAGTCTTTACTGTCGATTCCATTATATACTGTAGCAGTATAATCTAATTGTGGGCTTCTGTCGGAATCACTAATAGATACATAGTGGTTGTTGTTATTGTATTTTTTATAAACAGGAATTATTTGTTGCGACGAAAACCCATGAATTGTTGTTACCATGGGAGTGTCAATCAACCGAGAATAGGTGAGTGGAAGAAAATCAAAATTGTTGTGGATGATATCAAACTCCGATGCTCTCTCCATTACATTGCTAATGTGCAGGCACTCCCACACTTTTGGGTCAATGGATTTGTCTTCTGCATAAGCAGTTTCTGATACATATTCCAACTTTCCATATGTATGAGAGTTGCCTGTAGCAAATAAAGTTACATCTAAACCTTTTCTCACCATCCCTTCTGCAATGTTTGATGCCACTTGCTCCCAAGGACCATATTTCTCTGGCGGAGTCCGCCATGCTATAGGTGCTAGAATTGCGATTTTCATTATAATTGGTTTAATTTTTTAATAAACATACTTTACTTCCGCACTTTCGTAGATCGTGTGATGCGCTAGCGGAAAATAAACGGGCGACACGAGTTGCAAATTTGCGATAAAGTGTATGTATTATAAGAATGTGTGTAAGTTAATAATTTATTTTGAAATAGGTAGATAAATTATAGAGCATTTCTACTGTTGTTGAGACAATGGTCCACAAGTTCCTCTATGTTAGCTGTCCCTACACACATTACAGTGTCTGCACCGCCCCAATAGATTTTTACACTTCCATCTGGTTCAGGTATTGCACCGCAAGTGAAAACAACGTTGGGTACGTAGCCAGTTATTTCGTAAGTCTCTTCTGGTTGAAGTATCCAATCATCGCCCACTGCAATTATCTTTGCAGGATTGTTTAAGTCATGTAATGCAACGCCGAGTCGATATACACTACCAGCCATTGTGGGGAACACACCATGATAAATGTTGAGCCATCCCCGTGGAGTTTTTATAGGCGTTGCTCCAGGTCCAATTTTCATTTCGTCCCAGTGATATTTCACAGGATTCATAATCAGTTCGCTATCGCCCCAATATCGTAAGTCAGGGGAATAGGAAATCCAAATTGCCCAGGGTGATATTTCGGAGTGTGGTCTATCTAATCGGGCATAGAGGCCATTGAATTTTTCGGGGAAGATAACGACGTTGCGATAATCTGCTTCTGTAATTAAAGAGAATCTTTCAACAGTCTCAAAATCTTTAGTTTTAGCTAACCCTATTCGCACTCCATGTTGCGAATAAGCACTGTAAGTAATTAGATACTCGCCGTCGATGTAGGAGATTCTGGGATCTTCAACACCAAAAGCTTCATACTCTTTGAAAACACCTTCAGTAGCAGGAGTTATAAATGGTGTTGGCTCTACTGTAAAGTCATACCCATCGTTGCTAACAGCCTTGCCAATAATGCTCCTTCCGTTTAGGTTGTGCGAACGAAAGAGCATAATGTACTCTTCGTTGTGCTTAATCATCCCAGCATTGTGCACTGTAGCAACAGGGTAGGGAACATCTTTTTTTGTTAATATCGGATTACCTGAATATCGTTTTATCATCTTCATTTTCTTGTTTAAGTATTCGTTTTTCTTTGCGATAATAGTCTTCGTGTGCTTTCAATACATTTAAGTAAGAAATTAGATAAGCAATTGTACTCTCTGCTCCTTGATTTTGATTTATACCGTAGCTTTCTATTCCATCACAACAACCTTGAGTGTCGTGATTGTAAAGACTCATTCGTAAATCATTTTCACCTAGAAACCATCTAAATGATATAAATAGTTTGGTTAGGTATGATGTGTCTCCTGTTATGTCGTATGCTTGTCTAAGCATTAGCACCATTCCCATTGCATCTACAGGTTGCTGAGCAAACACAGAGCGCTCTCCATCTTTCATAAACCATTCTTCGTTACCAATTATTGATAGGTAGCCATTTTTCATGGTGCTATCCACTAAAAAGTTCATTGAATCGAAAGCGACCTTTTTGATTTTTTCCTCGTTCAATATACTTGTGGCGTGTAGCATTGCAAGCGGTAGGATAGCATTGTCGTATGCCAATAAAGCTTCGTACCAGTGCCATCCGTCTCGATTGTTTATGTTGTAATGGTCGATAAGCTTGTAGGTGAGCTCCCTTAATTTCTCAATCATAGCATCGTCAGACATGTTGCTTTTCAGGTAATAGGTAATTCCAATGATAGTGTTAGCAATACTTCTGATAGATTGTAGATTGTCAAAGTGAGGCTTGGCTTTGTCAAATATAAGTTGTCCAATTTGACGGTAGGAGTTATTGGGAGGATAGTTGAGGAGGTAACCCACAGCCCATATTGTACGACCGAAAGCATCTTCCGAACCCACTTCGTCTAAGTATTGTCGGCTAAAGCTTAAGAAGTTTCTAAAATTACCCTCTTCATTTTGCATATAGTGAATGTAGCTAAGATAGACAGGAATAAGCTTGAGTGATGATTCGTCCTTTTTAATTCTATAAGCCATCAATGCTAAGAGCAATGCACGAGAATTGTCGCACAGGCAATAGCCCTCTTTCAGATTCGGAATACCAAATATTGCATGTTGAATGATACCGGTATCATCTGTAAGTCTTTCTATCTGTTTCATTGAGAACTCTGGCAAGAGAGAAATATCAAAAGGCACAACCTCTTTCCTTTCAATTTTGACTTTCTCATCAATTACAGTTTGGACCACATCATTGTATATCCCACCAATTTTAGGCCAGGTTGTTTTATAACCATGCTCACGAGCTTTTTTTCTTATTTCCAATCTCTTTTCAGGATTGTCCAATAAATCTATTAAAGCATCCGAGAGCTGTTCTGTTTTTCCAAAATCAAACAATACGCCCCTTCCTTCGCTCAATAGCTCTGTAGCATGCCAATAAGGGGTTGAGACAACTGCTGAACCTACACCTACTGCATACGAAAGAGTTCCACTGGTAATCTGTGCTTCATTCAGATATGGGGTTATATAAATATCAGATGCATATAAGTACTTAAAGAGCTCCTTTTGAGTAGCAAACTCATTTAGTAATACAACATTTTTCTCTAAGTTCAAATCCTCTATTAATTGTATTAAGGATAATCGATACTCTTCACCAACATGTTTTAGAACATTGGGGTGTGTTTTTCCTAAAACGATATAGATAACCTCTGGGTGTTTCTCAACAACTTTTGGCAATGCTTTTATTGCTGTTTCTATACCTTTGTTTCTACCCACAAAACCAAAAGTGAGCATCACTTTCCTGTTTTCCAGTTTAA
>CAZXGV010000138.1:0-5571 GCA_964640575.1 uncultured Dysgonomonadaceae bacterium | reverse complement strand
TTCTCGTGAAAGAGAGCCTCTTGCACTCGTTGACTCTCGCGACTGGTGGGCGTGTATTCGAATATGGCGCCCTCCTCGTCGGTCACAATCAGTTCGTCGTTTTCCACCTCCACGTGATACTCCTTTAGTCTCCGCCCCTTTCTGTCGCTCAATATGCGAAGGTCGTTTTTGATGGCTATAATCTCGTTCAGTGCCGACACCAAGAAGTGTCCCGACCCCACAGCAGGGTCGCATATCTTGAGGCTGTTGATGATGTCGTTGGCTTCTTTGCGGTCGTCAATCTCGTCATACAGGTCGTCAAAATTGGCACACTTCCAACCCTTCGTCTCGTTAAATTTTTGCAACACAGCCTTGCGAATGGTTTCACGGCACATATACATGGTGATGAAGCCGGGCGTGAAAAACGAACCATCTTTGTAGCCATTTATCTTCTCAAAGATAAGCCCCAGCACCGATGCATTGATAAGGGTTTTGTTGTCCTCTTGTATGGCTTCGGCTCCCTCGCTGGTGAAATCATAAGAGTCGAGAAACTCAAACAGATACTGCAAAGGGTTCATCTTGCCTGTTCTTCTTTTGCCCTGCTTGTCTTTTAGCACCGTGGCGCTATAGATGGGTAGTTGTCGGCTCGACGATAGGTTGCTCACAAAGAGGGTGGTGTGTTCCAGTTCGGTGGGCTCGAAGAGCGAACTGTTGAGGTAGGGCACTCGCTCGAAAGCCTTTTTGGTGGTCACACCACGGTCGGATAGCTTGCGTGCCAATACTTTAAAGAAAAGGCTGTTGAGGTCGTCGTAGTTTTGTATCTTCTCAATGTGGAGGAATTCATACTGCGTGTCGCCTTTGTGGTATTTAATCAATTGCGCTTCGAGCAGTTTCATAAACAGTATGCGATTCATCCACGTGATGGTTAGCTCCAAGGCAACACTGAAGAGGCGCTCCTGCATGGTGTCGCCATATTGGCTGGGGCGATCCAATCGGCTCATTTTGTCCATGCTGTCGAGTTCGTTCACCGCGTTTTCGATGAGCGACCCCGCATTGCGTTTGCTCTCTGCCTCGCGTCCAATCACCTTTTTGCCACCCTCTTTCGTTTCGCTCAGTCCCATTATGTGTAGCAGTTCGCCATAAAAACTTTTATCGAGCGTGTTGCTATCATTGGCAAAGGGTAGTTTGAGCAAATGCTCGGCCGATAGTAGTTTGTAGAGAGCTATCAGTTTATTATCATCGTCGGGATTATCGTTGCGAAGTGGTTTTTCGTAGTCGCGAATATCGAAATAGGCAAACTCTATTTCGTTTTTCAGGTTTTCGATAAAAGGGTGAGCAATTTCGGAGTAGAAAAAGTCGGTTTTTGTGCCCGAAAGTGTTCTTTTTTCAAACGCCTCGAACTCCTTTACGAGCTGTTTGTTTTGTGCAAAGTTGCGTTCAAACACATTGGCATCAAAGATGTACCACTCGTAGATGTTGGTTACAATGAGGTTGCGAATCTCAAGGTTGTTGTTGGTAATGCGCTCGCGCAAGTAGTAGAGCAGCAGTTCGTGAAACGCTTTGGCGTTTATCTCCTCTGGGGTTATCATCTCCCATTTGTTGGTGGGTCGCTTTGTTTCGATGATAACACCTACCGAGCTTGCTCTGTTTTTGCCATTGTGAATAACAAGGTCGGCTCTCTCTTTGGTGTTGATAAAGTGATCGTTTTTGTAATAGGTGTTTTTCAGAAAATCGCTAATCAAATTTTTGTGAAACTCTTCCGATTCAGAGTCGTCTATTCTGTCAAGCAACTGTATCAGGTTTGCTTTAAAAACGTCTATCTTCTCCCTATCTGGCTTTAGTTTCAGGTAGGCTTTGTTGAGTGCTTTTCGGGGTTTTAGCTGCTTCAAAATCATGTTAACGGTAGTTTTTATTTGCAACTTCAAATATAAACATTTTTTTGGATAGATACACAAAATTGAACAATAAAATTCTATATTTTGTGCTATTAAAGTGACAAAATGGGGGTACTGGAGTGTGATGATGAATGGTGAATGGTGAATTGTGAATGGTTGAATTGTGAATGGTGACCGCTTATTGTTCACTGCTGATTATTGTGTAGATTGTCGGCACAACAAGGGTTGGTGGATAGGCGCAATGTATTCAGAGCTTCCAGCTTTGATGTAGTGCTCGACAACTCCCTCTTTAGGGGATTGGGGGCAGTGGTAAGGATACTGTGGCTCCAGTCCGCACTGCCCGCAATTTAACCATTTATGCACAATGCGGACAAAAGCCGCAGTGTGCTCTATGACACAGCAATGTTGAAAACGAGGTGGAGTGCGAGTAATGCCACGAGGTTTTGAAGTCAAAAAAGGGAAACAAAAAAATAGTGCAAATTTGGTGTGGTTTGTACTGCTTGAGATAACAAGCCTCGAGAATATATGTCATTTATCTCTTAAAGTATTATCCTAGATGCTTGTGTTGCAGCATATTATTTGGGTTTCGTATTGCATCTTGAAGTTGCTTATTATCAGAAGTTTTCCCAAACATATATTCTGCTTTTTCAATTATATCTAGCAAGCTATTTTATTTGATAAAGTTTCAGTTAAGACTTACAATTCTTGGGTTATATAGCTTCTAATTTAATCACAACGCTTGCTCTTTGAAAATTAACTTGAGGATTAAAACCAATATTCATCAAAAAGTCTCCACTATATATCTTATCATTAATTGAAGTTTTCTGATTGTCATATAAGTTAATTTCCTGCAATTTATATTTTTTATTTTTATCTAATCCTTGAAGTTTAACTGTTTTTAGTGAGGGGTTGCCTGTGTAGCGCCAGTTGGCTAAATAATTAAATAGTATTGCTTCTGTTTTTTCTTGATTGACATACACTAGAGATGCATAGTCGTTATCATGAGGACTTGCTAAACGATACATTTCTCCATGCCAAACAATATTCTTATAGCCATTATAATTTTTTATTGCTTCTTGGCAAAATTTCATGTCTTTTTCACTCAGTTCATCCGCTCTAATGTCAAAACCAAGCTTTCCCATCGAAGCAACATCCATTCGGTACTTTAGTGGTTTATCACCCCATTTTGTTACGTGACTACACATAGCAATAGCTGGATAATAATATGAATTATCCCATTGCAAAAATACTCTTTCCAAAGGTTCTGTATTGTCACTTAGCCAAAATTCAGTGAAGTGTTGGAGAAGACTATAATCTGAACGAGCTCCGCCTCCAGAACAGAGCATCATTGGTATTGCAGGATATTTTGCTGTTACTCTTTTTAAAACGTTATCAAAACCTTTAGTGTATTCAACATATAAATGAGATTGAGGAATATTCTTTTTTTCTAGATATTTGGAGTGTCCATTAAAAATAGGAGCATTACAGTCCCATTTAATATAAGCAAGAGTAGGATTTTCAATAAATAAGCTATCTACTATACTGAATATATAGTCTTGAACATCAGGATTTGTCAAATCAAGAACGAGTTGATTCCTAAAAAGAATTTCAGGACGTTTTTCTTGTCGGATTACCCAATCAGGATGTTTCTCATATAATTCACTTTTCGGATTTACCATTTCTGCTTCAATCCATATTCCGAATTTTAAACCTTTTTTTTCTGCTTCTTTAACTAGATAAGGAATTCCATCAGGGAGTTTTTCAGTATTAACTTCCCAATCACCCAGGCCTGCTTTATCATTATTCCTAGGGTATTTGTTCCCGAACCATCCATCATCGAGCAAAAATAAGTCCACTCCTAAATCTTTCGCTCCTTCAAAAAGACCAACTAACTTATCTTGATCAAAGTCAAAAAAAGTAGCTTCCCAATTATTCAATAATGTTAATCTATTTTCTTTCCCATTTTTTAATGTGTTATCTCTGATCCATTTATGTAAGTTCCTACTTGCTTTCCCAGTCCCTTCATATGAAATGGTATAAATAAAATGAGGTGTTTCAAAAGAAGTGTTTGGCTTTAAATGGTAAACTGATTGATAAGGATTTATTCCCGCCACGATATGCATATTTTTATACACGTCAATTTCAAATTCAATTGAGAAATTTCCGTTCCACGCAATCTGACCTATCATTACGGTTCCAGTTGTTTCGGTAGCTTTTCCGTCCAACGAGAGCATAAAGTTTGGATGTGTGTGTAAGTTTTGCCTTGATCCTAATCGGGTTTGAATTGTGTGCATCCCCTGTTGAAGATGTGTTACCACTGGTTGCATTTCTCTTATATGTGCCGCATTATAGCTAGTAAGATAATAATCTTTGCTAGAAAGATAGAGATTAGCTGAAGCATATTTATTTAATATTACTTCACCCTCTTCGTGATGTCTTATAGTTGTCCATTGCTCTATTACATCTTCATTAAACCATGCTTTATAGTGTAGATCTATGAAGAAGGGATATACCGGATCTTTTAAAGTTATAGTTGTTAATATTGCGTCATTAGAATCAACAGTAGTTGTATGATTCTCATATTTAAGATCGATTGAGTTATTACCATCTGCATGAACGACCGCTAATGAAGGTTCTACAAAGTTATTATCAGTGCCAGCAAAAGTAAATGCATTATTATTATGAATTGCTCCCTGCATATTGAAGTTGCAAAGGGCACTACTTAACTCGTATTCGTCCTTGTTTTTCAGAGGTTTTCCAGTGTGAATAATTTTTAAATGATTATCGTTATCTGTTTGTAAAACAATAGCATTGTTTTTTGTTTCTATTGGGATAGTAACTTTATCTGCTAATAATTGAAGTGTTAATACTGAAAAGAATAGTAAAAAAATAAATTTAATTCTCATAATGTATTAATTGTTATTGTGAATTTCCATAGTTCATCTATCATTAACTATTGAATTTCTTGTTTAGTTGCCTGTTTTTTGAGTGAATATTAATTTACACATACATCAGTTTTGTAGTCATTGCTAAGCGTTCCAACAACAAAGATAATACTTATTTAATAAAATAGAGATATATGATGTGCAATTTTGTACATGACAAAAATTATATATCAATGAGTCCACTCCGATAACCTCCTTTTAAACAATTACTAGAAAAAACCGCCTTGTTAAAGCAAAAAAAAGATAATGATCGGACATTTCCAACCAACGTTGCAAAGCAATTTCTCCCATCGAATTAGCAATAAACTGCTGGTTATGAACAGATCCAAAATGAGGTGTCTTCTCTTAGGTGCAAATAAGTCACAAAGTATGATGCATTCCATCCATAATTCCATTTGCTTAATCTGGCAGACCCTATCCTATATCTCCTATCGAATTTCTCTATCATAACGGTTCATTTATTATCCGTTGGTTATGTTGCACCGTTGAATGCGGCTATGTATGCTGCTATAGAGATGCGATTAATCGCATCTCTATGTTGGTATAAAACGCTACGTTGGTATATAAAACTCTACATCGGTTACCATCTCTACTATTCCCCACACACATATCTACGCCCCTCTCCACAACCCCAATCTCCTCCTCCCTCAACCCATACAGCTCATACACTAATTGGTCGATTTAATATTTGAATGAAGCTTTAAAAACGTCTATCTTCTCCCTATCTGGCTTTAGTTTCAGGTAGGCTTTGT
>CAZXGV010000137.1:0-5587 GCA_964640575.1 uncultured Dysgonomonadaceae bacterium | reverse complement strand
TCCATATATATTTGAGACGACGATTGTGTGCAATGATCTAAGATTAGTTCATCATTAATCACAATATTCGTACCCGGAGTGCAGACACTACCCGTAACCTGTTGCCTCGTAGAATCGCTACCCAACAGTTGGAATTCAATTGACACAGGAAAGTCTTGATTCAGATCCATACTTTCGGGAGATTGACCATGTAACATGATACCCGAGTTGCGAAAAGCCCAGCTTGGTGCTCCAGGGCATTGTTCACCAACAAATCGATATTCCAATCGTAGCACGTAGTGCGAAAATGTATCTTTGTAAAATAGATGACCAAAGCGGTTTTCAAAGGTGGGGTATGCTTCTTTATCATATCGAACCTTCAGAATACCATTTTCCACCTGAAAGGTATTGGCATAATTGTTACCTATTTCGTAGCCCGCAATTTTCGGCGTCCAATCGTCCAAATTGTCACCAGACAATAACTGTATCCAATCAGAAGAATTGTCGTTTGACTTAGCTTTTGAAGTACAACCAACTAAAGCGATACACGACAGAATGAAAAATGACAATATAAGAGAAGATATAGCTTTCATATCAAAATAAATGTATTATTGTTCGACAAAGATATAAATTAAGCGATAGTTCTGAAACAAAACTATTATATATGATGGTAATAGCATAAATATTTTTATAATCTACACGAAAGAAGTTTCTTTGCATAAAAATTAGAACTACGTGGTATCAATAGAAAGTTTAAATGTTGAATTTGGAGGTTTCACCCTCTTCGATGAAGTGTGCTTTGTTTTGAATAAGAACGAACGAGTAGCCCTTGTGGGTAAGAATGGTGCAGGAAAATCGACTCTTTTGAAAATAATAGCAGGATTACAACAGCCCACTGGAGGTGTCATCTCATATCCCAAAGAGGTTACATTTGGATATTTGCCGCAACAAATGAGACTTGACAATACCCGCACAGTAAAAGATGAGGCAAGTATGGCTTTTAAACATCTCACACAGATGCAGCAAAAGTTGGAAGCTATGCATCTAGAAATGGCGGAAAGAACCGATTTTGAATCTGAAGACTATCTCAAGTTAATCGATGAATCTGCTATTTTGCAAGAACAGTTGTTAATGGGTGGCATCAATAATTTTGAGGCAGAAATTGAAAAGACTCTCATGGGATTGGGCTTTTTGAGAAGCGATTTCGACAGACCCACCAAAGAGTTTAGTGGAGGTTGGCGTATGCGCATCGAGCTTGCTAAGTTATTAATGCAATCACCCGATGTTCTTTTGCTAGATGAGCCCACCAACCATTTAGATATTGAATCGATTCAATGGCTCGAAGGGTTCCTTGCCAAAAGCGCCAACGCTGTTATGCTTGTATCACACGATAGAGCATTTCTTGATGCTGTAACCAATAGAACAATTGAAATTTCGCTTGGTCAAATATTCGATTACAAAGTAAACTATTCCGAATTTGTAATACTCCGTAAGGAAAGACGCGAACAACAAATGCGAGCTTATGAGAATCAGCAAAAACATATAGAAGATATAGAAGCTTTTATTGATAGATTTCGCTATCAAGCATCTAAAGCTATACAAGTACAATCGCGCATCAAACAACTTGAAAAGTTGCAACGTGTGGAAATAGACGAGATAGACACTTCACAGTTGAATTTAAAGTTTCCCCCAGCACCACGTTCGGGATCCTATCCAGTAACAATGGAGCGTGTTGAAAAAACATACGGAGAACACACGGTTTTTTCTGATGTTTCGCTCACTATCAATCGCGGTGAGAAAATAGCCTTTGTTGGAAAAAACGGTGAGGGTAAATCTACTTTAGTCAAGTGCATTATGGATGAAATTGAATACACTGGGAAACTCAAGCTGGGACATAACGTAAAGATTGGATACTTTGCTCAAAACCAGGCGCAACTTCTTGACGAAAGCATGACTGTATTTGAGACCGTGGACTATGTCGCTACAGGTAATATTCGCACACAAATACCTGCTATATTAGGTGCTTTTATGTTTGGAGGAGAAGCTTCTGAAAAACCAGTAAAGGTGCTGTCAGGCGGAGAAAAAAGTCGCTTAGCTATGATACGTCTGCTACTAGAACCTGTAAACTTGCTCATATTAGATGAACCTACTAATCATCTTGATATGGCATCAAAAGATGTGCTCAAACAAGCTATCTTAGACTTTGATGGCACTGCAATAATTGTATCTCACGATCGTGATTTTCTTGAAGGATTGGTTACTAAAGTGTATGAGTTTGGTGGTGGAGAGGTGGTGGAGCACATGGGTGGTATATACGATTTCCTTGAGAAAAAAAACATGGAAAACCTACAACAGTTGGAGCTCTCTACAAACTATGCAACTAAATCTGACGATGATAACGAAAAGCCAGTCTCAGAAAACAAACTAACTTATCTAGAACAGAGAGAACGAAATCGAATCATTCGTCGGCTAGAAAGGGAAGTGGAGGTTCTGGAAAAAGAAATTCATCAACTAGAAATGAGAACTAAAGAAATTGAAACAAAGCTATCCACCCCTGAGGGTGCTGCTGACTCCACATTGTATCAATCCCATATTGATATTCAACAGTCCATATCTTCCACCATGATAAAGTGGGAAAAAGCAATAACTGAATTAGAAGAGATGAATTACGATTAAATAGTGGGTAAATAAATATACAATCAACAAACAATATAAACTAATTATTTTTATGTCTGTTAATGCACTACAAGAACATTGCATTATTAGATAAATCAACACTATCACACAATGAAAAAACAATTAAGCAAGCTTATACTTAAACTAATGGGCTGGGAAATAGGCAATATTACTCCCGAAATTCCCAAATGTGTTATTGCCGTAGCACCTCACACCAGCAACATGGATTTCATCATAGGGAAACTTGCATATACAGCTCTTGGTCGCACAGCTAACTTTCTGATTAAAAAAAGTTGGTTTGTATTTCCATTCAACATTTTCTTTAAAAGTATAGGAGGCATACCAGTGGATAGGAACAGAAGAACATCAGTCACGGATAAGGTAGCTATAGAGTTCGATAAAAGAGACAAATTTCAATTGGCTCTCACCCCCGAAGGTACTCGCAAGCCTGTTACTAGATGGAGGAAGGGGTTTTATTTTATTGCATTAAAAGCAAACGTCCCAATTGTTTTAGTTGCACTAGATTATGGCACTAAAACAATATCATTTTTAGACACTTTCCATCCAACTGGAAATGTGGAAGATGACATAAACATCGTCAGATCGAGATATAACCACATTGAAGCTAAACATCCTGAAAGATTTATAAAAACAGTGTGAAATCAAACGTTTGCGTATCAAACTATTGCATTTCGTTTTTATCCATATAAGGACTCACAGGATTGTTAAAGTCTATTTTCAACTGAACGGGCATTTTAGAAGAATCGACATCTTCAATTTCAGGGTTACTCAATGTCAATCCTAGCAAACGAACCTTCTTAGTTTCAACATTTTCGACACGGCTCATCAGCTCCATTGCTATATGTAGCATCTCTTTGGCCGACGTTATATAGTCACTGAGTGTTACACTCCGAGTGACAATATTGAAGTCGGCATACTTCACTTTCAAGGTCAAAGTTCTGGCTCTGAAATCATTCTTATTGGTCCTACTGGATACCTCTTGAGCAATTTTGTCTAACTCTTGCTCAATAATCTCCAAATCTGAAATGTCTTCTGAAAATGTCTCTTCCGCCCCCAATGATTTACGTATCCTCTCAGACTGAACTTCTCTATTATCCAACCCTCTCGCATATTGAAAATATGACAACCCTGCTTTGCCAAAATTATGAGTCAAGTCCATTTCGCTCCACTTCTTCAAATCGGCTCCATTGTATATTCCTAGTTCATTCATTTTCCTTGCAGTTGCTGGTCCTACACCAAAAAAACGGTTTATATTGAGCTGCTCTACAAAAGCTTCACCCTTTTGGGGAGTAATCACATATATTCCATTTGGTTTGTTGTAATCAGATGCAATCTTTGCTAAGAATTTATTGTA
Organism: uncultured Dysgonomonadaceae bacterium; assembly: GCA_964640575.1. Classification (GTDB taxonomy): domain Bacteria; phylum Bacteroidota; class Bacteroidia; order Bacteroidales; family Dysgonomonadaceae; genus UBA2632. The sequence goes on along the minus strand of CAZXGV010000137.1, from coordinate 1,557 downwards.
CGAAACTCCTGCAGATGCAGTAAGCTGTGTTTGTTCTTGAATTTTTCGCTTTATCTCTTTCGCAATATGAGTCGCAGAACGCATGTTTTTTTTATTGATAGTAACGTCTAAGAATGCTTCATCAAGTGACAACGGTTCTACCTTATCAGTATATTCTAGAAATATTTCTCGTATCTGGTACGATACCGATTTATATACTTCAAAACGAGGTTTCACAAAGATAAGCTGGGGACATTTGCGTGAAGCTACTATTGATGGCATAGCAGAATAAACACCATATTTACGCGCCTCATAACTAGCAGCTGCAACAACCCCACGTTCGGCACCATGCCCTACTGCTAGTGGCTTACCCCTAAAGTGAGGATTATCGCGTTGCTCGATTGATGCATAAAACGCATCCATATCAATATGGAGAATCTTTCTTTTCACAACCACAAAGATAAATAATTAGCGCGAAACGAGTAAACTAAAAACAGAGTTGAGCAAATATTAAGAGTATGAAAGTGAAGCCGTAGAATAATATACTAAACAATTAGCCTCTTTGATATGTTAAATGTGAGATAGGCAAAGTAATATAATTAAATTATTTATGAAGAAAAATACATTTAGAATTTTAATGGTAGCATCAGCAATACTTTTCATTGCTGCATGCACCAATACGAAAAACAAGGAGTCGGCAGACACCCTTTATAAAGCAAATGGAGATGCTGTTTATCCCGCAATTGAGGGAATGATTCCACTTGCTGTTACTGTAGATGACAAAGGAGATGACGAAGCTGATCTGAAAGTGCAACTTCTTGTAGGTAAAAGAATGGAGGTCGATTGCAATTATCACAGTTTAGAAGGAGAATTTGAAGATGAAACATTAGAAGGTTACGGTTATGACTATTATGTTTTTCAGACCAATGGTAACGTAGCATCTACAATGATGGCTTGCCCAGACGATACGAAGACAGAGAAATTTATATCGGGTGAAGATCATTTCATTTCGTACAACAGCAAACTGACAACTCCTGTGTATGCACCAGAAGGCTATGAAGTTCACTACACAATATGGAGTGTGGACAATGAAAACAGTGCAGATCAAAATCCCAATACAGAAATTAATCCGGATGCAGCTAAACAGCTAAAATCTTATCCTGAAACAATGGAGGATTATGATCGTTATGTTATTTACTTACCTAAACAAGACAATGAAGAAGCGTTACGCTTGGAAGTAATTCCTGGTATAATGAAAGAAGTAGATTGCAATACGCATTGGTTGATGGGCGAGTTTGACACTAAAGAAATTGAAGGTATGGGATATGATTACATGGTGTTTGAATCAAACGGAGAAGTTGCATCAACACGCATGGCGTGTCCAGACAACGAATTGACTGAAAAGTTTGTGGCAGCCGAAGGGAACTTTGGGCGATATAATAGCCAACTACCTGTTGTTGTCTTTGTTCCAAAAGGAGTTGAACTTAAGTATAATGTGTGGAAAGCTAAAGACACACAAGTTGCTGACAAACTCTAATCACAAAGGAACTGCATAATTAAACAATTTAAAATGAGTGG
>CAZXGV010000136.1:0-5629 GCA_964640575.1 uncultured Dysgonomonadaceae bacterium | reverse complement strand
ATTCCTTTTGCACCTTTGTGAGAAACTTTTATGCTGAGTGCTGATGGCTAAAGGCTCATATTTAGCTAATCAACAAGAACAAGAAACACAACTAATACACCTCAGTGGTTTTATTTGTCGCCCTAAAATGGAAAATAAAACACATAATGCTGATTGAATTCTGCTTCTCTAATTCCCATTTGTACACTGCACTGAATAACAAAAATGGTTGTAAAAGACACATCTTGTAAATAAAAGCTTCAAAAATTCTCCTATAAGTGTCATAATGTATATATTTGCAACTAATTAGCACAACAATGTATGAATATACAAGTTACAATAGACCCTTATTATGTCCACATTAAGATTTAAAGCAGTAGAAGAGGCTTTTAAACGCGAAGTCACACCAATTGTAGTACCCAAAGAGTTTCCTTCTGAGTATTTTGGTAAGTATGTTTTCAATCGTGCCAAGATGTCAAAGTATCTATCGAAAGATACAATGGGTGTGGTCATCAAAGCCATTGACGAGGGAGTAACGTTGCCACGCAATATATCCGACCACGTAGCTGCTGGTATGAAAATGTGGGCAATGGAGATGGGCGCTACTCACTACACGCATTGGTTTCAACCTTTGACAGAAGGAACAGCCGAAAAGCATGATTCATTTATAGAGTACTTGCATGGAAATCCTTTAGACAGTGATATCTTGGAGCGTTTTTCAGGAAAACTATTGGCACAGCAAGAACCCGACGCTTCCAGTTTTCCGAGTGGAGGCATTCGAAACACTTTCGAGGCACGAGGTTATACCGCTTGGGACCCATCATCGCCCGCATTTATTGTTGAGGACACTCTCTGCATTCCTACTGTTTTTATATCCTATACAGGCGAGGCACTTGATTATAAAACACCTTTGTTGAAATCTATTTCGGCAATAGACAAAGCTGCCGTTGAAGTATGCAAGTTGTTTGATGAGAATGTGAAAAAGGTATATTCATTTTTGGGTTGGGAGCAAGAGTTCTTTTTAGTCGACCAAGCTCTTTATTCGGCTCGCCCCGATTTGATGCTCACCGACAGAACATTGATGGGGCACGACAGTGCAAAAAATCAACAATTGGAAGATCATTACTTCGGAGCCATTCCTCCACGTGTAGTTGCATTCATGCGTGAACTGGAGTTTGAAGCTTATCGCTACGGAATACCTATCAAAACACGCCACAACGAAGTAGCACCCAATCAATTTGAATTTGCACCTATCTACGGAGAAACCAATTTGGCGGTCGATCAAAACTTGCTGGTGATGTCGCTAATGAAAAAGATTGCTAACAAGCACAACTTTAGACTGTTGTTGCACGAAAAACCCTTTGAGGGAATCAATGGTTCGGGCAAGCATTGCAATTGGTCGTTGGGTACTAATACAGGAGTGGGATTGTTCACGCCGGGCAAAACGCCTAAAGAGAACTTGCAGTTCATCACATTTTTAGTAAATACAGTGATGGCTGTGTACAAACACAATGGATTGCTCAAAGCATCCATTGCATCGGCTACCAACTCACACCGACTTGGAGCTAACGAAGCACCTCCTGCCATTATCTCTGTTTTTCTGGGTTCGCATATATCTACCGTGTTAGACAAAATTGAAGATAGTTCGCAAAATGACGGTATCACAATGGATGCTCTCAAACGCATGAAATTGGGGGTAGCTCATGTGCCTGAAGTCCTTATTGATAATACTGACAGAAATAGGACATCACCTTTTGCTTTCACTGGCAATCGATTTGAGTTTCGTGCTGTGGGTTCATCAGCCAATTGTTCTGCTTCGATGTTAGTGTTGAATTCGATATTGGCAGCTCAATTAAATTCGTTTACACAGGAAGTGGGCAATAAAACCGCCAATGGAATGGATCAAGAGCAAGCAATCTTCGACACATTGCGCAGCTACATAAAAGAATCCAAATCCATTCGATTCGACGGCAACGGTTATAGCGAAGAGTGGAAAGAAGAGGCAAAGGAGCGTGGACTCGACTGCGAAACAAGTGTGCCGTTAATGTACGATGCATACACAACAGCAACGTCTAAAGAGATGTTTCGAAGTGTGGGAGTACTCAATAGTACAGAGCTATTAGCCCGCAACGAAGTGAAATGGGAAGTATATACCAAGAAGGTGCAAATAGAGTCGCGGGTGTTGGGAGATTTATCCATCAACCACATCATACCCGTTGCTACAAAGTATCAGTCGGTATTGTTGGACAATTTGTACAAAATGAAAATGGTTTTTGATGATACATTGGCTGCAGATTTATCAAAAGAAGATGCCTCGCTCATCGAGCAAATTGCTACTCATATTTCTGTTATCAAAAGAGATGTAGATGCTATGATTGAAGCGCGCAAAGTAGCCAACAAAATAGAAGATGCACGCGAAAAAGCAATTGCTTATCACGACACTGTGTTGCCATTTCTGGATGTAATTCGCTATCATGTAGATAAGTTGGAGTTGATTGTGGACAACGAGATATGGCCATTGCCAAAATATAGAGAGCTTTTGTTTATTAATTGAGGTGTGAGGTATGGGGTGTGAGGTGTGTGGTCAATATGCACAGAAAATCTCACTTCTTCTTTCACCCAAGTGCCACATCCAATGTCATCATCACTGCAAAACCTATCATTGCTCCTATAGTAGAATAGTCTGTTTCGTTTCCTGATTGAGATTCGGGTATCAGTTCTTCAACAACAACAAATATCATAGCCCCTGCAGCAAATGCTAGTGCATAAGGAAGGATGGGGGTTATTGATAGAACCAAATATGCACCAAGAACTCCAAAAATAGGCTCTACAATTCCTGATAGCTGTCCATAATTGAATGCTTTTAATCGCGAAAAACCTTCACGTCTTAAAGGTATTGAAACGGCTGCACCTTCTGGGAAGTTTTGCAAACCAATACCAAACGCCAGCACCATGGCTCCTACCAAAACGCTCATTTCGGGATTATGAGACAATGCACCAAATGCAACTCCTACAGCTAAACCTTCCGGAATGTTGTGTATGGTTATAGCTAACACCAAAAGAATGCTTCGTTGCCATGATGTTTTTATACCCTCTGCTTGGTCTATTTTTAAACTCATGTGTAGGTGAGGAAGAATTTTATCTATAATGAGAAGGAAGACACCTCCACTCAAAAAACCTACTAAGGCAGGAACCCATGAAGTAACGCCACTTTCCTCTGCCATTGCTATTGCAGGTTGGAGTAGCGACCAAAAACTTGCCGCTATCATGACTCCTGCCGCAAAACCAAGCATAGAGTTTAAAACTTTTTGGTTGATTTTTTTAAAGAAAAAAACCATTGACGAACCCAATGCTGTTACTACCCAAGTAAAGAGCGTAGCAAACAGTGCTAAAAGAATAGGATTGTATTCTAATAAAAACTCTATATTCATAATTTACTGGTAATGTAATATGTGTGTGGTCTGATTTTTTTAGCGCGACTAATTTATATGGTTAATCGAATTGGCACCATACATTACATAGGTCGTAATCTGCTTCAAATTCAAAAGTATAGTGCCATTATATTACAGTTTTATTAAAGGTGCTTTTTCAGCTCTCTCCTCCATATTTCATAGCCTTCCTCCGAAATATGTAACCCATCTCCGGTGAGGTCTGCTCGTAGAGTTTGTGTGCCTGGCTCAACAAAGAGAGGGAATAAATTGATATAAGTGAGGTTCCAATTTTTAGCAATTCTCTCTAGTTTTGCATTTATTTCTGCAACTTGTCCACTTCTTTCATTTAGTCGTGAGTATACACCAAACGATTCATTTATAGGCAGCAAGCTTTGAATATAGACTTGTGTGCGAGGAGAATTAAATCTGATTTTTTCAATTATTTCAGATATTCCATTTACGATAAAGTCCGATGTTTGGTGATGAGACACATCGTTTATTCCAATCATCAAAAATATTTTCTTTGGCTTTCCTTTTATTATTTCATCCAACCTATCATACACACCACTCACATTGTCGCCAATAATTCCTCGATTTACAACATGCTTGTTGTTCACCTCTCGTGCCCAGTCTTTACCAGCCTCGGTGATACTATTGCCAAGCATTACAATCGATTTGGAGTTAATGGGTTCTCCTGTTTTGAATTCTACAAGTCGTTTATAATAATGGTCATGATATCTTGGGCTACTCGCTTCTTTGGGTGGAAACTCTTCTTTTGTCTCTGGTGACTTGACTTCTTCCACTTCTATAGAAGCTGCAACTACATTAGCAACCAGAGAGCGTAATCGCACCACTTCGCCTCCATCGTCTGGGTGAACCCTATTTGTAAGCAATATTACTGCAGTGTTGGCATCGGGGTCTATTGTTATGGATGTGCCTGTATAGCCAGTATGTCCATAAGTGTTAGGACCAAAAAGATCGCCATTGTTTGAAGAGTAGGGTGTAAACAAATCCCACCCAAGGGCTCTACCAATAGTTTGAGTGTTTCGTGGCACGGTTCGCATGGTTCTCACTCCCATCGGACTGAGTATTCGTTTACCATTATATTCACCTTCATTTTGCAAGGCAGCAACAAGTATAGCTAAATCGTTGGCATCCGAAAAAAGACCCGCATTGCCCGAAATTCCTAAATTCATTTCGCGAGCCAATGGGTCATGTACAATACCTTTCAATACTTTTCCGTCTTTGAGCTTTTCGGTGGGTGCAGTCCGAGCAAGGGTTTCGCCCACTGGTATGTAGTCTGTGTGATCCATACCAAGCACCTCGTAAATGTGTTGTTTTGCAAAGGTTCGCAAATCTTGTTTTGTAATTGTCTCTATAATTCGTTGTAGAGCAATGTAATTTAGGCAGCTATATTGAAAATCAGTTTGTGGCTCAAATCCTCTGTCAACCGTAGCAATATAATGTATCATTTTATCGGGTTTATTGTCTCCTTTTGCTTTTTCTACCCTTTTGATTGATGCATAAGAAGGCAATCCCGATGTGTGTGTCAGTAAATCAATCACACGGATATCTTTTTTCTTTTTGCCATCGGTCCATGGGTCAAAATCTTCTATAAATAGGTTTACTTTATCTATCAATCGGAGCTGTCCACGTTCCACAAGAATCATTGCAGAAATAGCAGTAGCTACTGGTTTGGTCAGAGAAGCAAGATCAAACACTGTGTTTACGTCCATTGCAACGGTTGATGGATACACTTCTTTGTGACCATAAGCTTTGAGATATGCCATTTTTCCGTTTTTCACTACTGCTAACACTGCTCCAGGAATTTCTTTGTTGGCTATGGCTTGATTAATAACTAAGTCAGCTTGTTGCAATCTTTGAGAGTTCATCCCCACCTGCTCTGGCAAGGCTTGAGGAAGGTGTTGCGCATTTACTTGAATGGCTAATAATAAAGAAGCAAAGAATGGAATGATTGACTTCATGATTTATTATAAATTGATAAGATGATTTTTTATATTTGATTGTAAAGATACTAAATGTTGAGAATTTTGAATTAAGAACTTAAAATTAAACGGTCGGGCATTAGTTTTTAATACACAAATAAAATTTTTTCAAAGGTGCGAAGATGTAAATGTGGTATTTGTGAGTGAGTAGTGAACAGATGTAAAGCATTCGATTTTAGTTGTACCCCGCGCTCTAATAATTCACCATTCACC
>CAZXGV010000135.1:0-5689 GCA_964640575.1 uncultured Dysgonomonadaceae bacterium | reverse complement strand
CGACAGATAAATAAATTAATAACAGTAATAAGAAAGACTAATAGCTAACAGCCAATAGCCAACAGCCAACAGCCAACAGCCAACACCCATTAAAAAAACTATATGAAACTAAAAGACAACTTAACTATTCGGAAAATTGGAGATGAATACATGATAGTCTCCGAAAGCGGTTCGGGACTAGATTATACCCGTGTAATCAGCTTGAATAAATCGGCAGCATATCTTGTGCAAGAAGCACAACAGAAAGATTTCACCAAAGAGTATTGGGTTACATTGCTGATGGATAAATACGATGTGGATAAAGAAAGGGCAGAAGCCGATGTGCAAGTATTGATTGATAAATTGGCGAAAGAGGGATTATTTGATGAGTAATTCGAAAGTACGCCCCCTGTTTCTTAATCTTTTGAGCGCAGCTATGTGGGATAAACCCGCAGATGCTGCTTTGTTTAAAGGGTTGGATGCTGGAACATGGAATGGGATTGTTGATATGGCGAGACGACAAACCGTCAGCGCACTGATAGCTGATAAGGCTTTGTCGCTGCCCCAAGAAAGTTTACCTCCAAGGGAGTTGAGCTTTCAGTTTATTATCATGATAGAACAGACCGAAGCGCTGAACCGTAAAATGATTCAGGTTTTGTCGGATTTAACGAAGCTGTTTCAAGCGGGCAATTTTTCATTCTGCTTGCTTAAAGGGTTGGGCAACGGAGTTAACTACCCCTCTCCATTACTTCGGAATGCTGGTGATTTGGATCTTTTTATATACCACGGAGAGGATTTTGAAAAGTCGAAGGAGTGGTTTACCAAGAAAGGATACGAGATTGAAGATGGGCATCATATTCATTATGCTTTCGACAAAGAAGGAATTAGGATTGAGAATCACCGCCGCATCTCCTATTTCGATAATAAAAAGTATGATATCCTCTTTAAAGAGTGGGAAGAGGAGTTGGCTGAAAGAGATAATTTCACTTCCATACAAATTGATGACCTAGTCGTAAAGCAACTACCAGTGGAGATGAACGCTTTTTTTATTTTTCAACATCTGTTTCGTCACTTCGTACATTTGGGTGTGGGGTTTCGTCAATTTTGCGATTGGATACTTTTTCTTTCCAAGCATAAAGAAGAGATAAATCCTGTTTCATTTTCTGCAATTGCTACGTCGTATTCGTTGCTTTATCCCATGCAGGTATTTGCACGAGCAGCGGTGAAACACCTCGATACGCCCGAAACTATTTTTCCTTTCGAGGTGATAGCGGATGATATACATGCAGATTGGGTGATTACAGATATATTGCATAGTGGCAATTTTGGTTTTCATCGACCTGGGAAACAGCGCCCCAAAGAGAAGTTGCGTGGTATGTGGTTCTCCTATAAAACAACTGTGAGAAGGTCGATAAAGTTTGGGGCAATAGCACCCGAACATATCAGATTACTGCCAGTCAAGAAGCTAATTAATCGGTTGAAAATCGGTTTTTAAATATTCTCCATCCTTTTGTTTTTACACTATATCTTCCAAAGGTTTTCGAACTCGAATTGAGATGATTCTACTCATTGTGTTGGCTGAAGTAGCTTTTTATTAGCTTTCGCATGGCACTCAAAAATCATTATTGATATCGGCACAAGAGACCGACATGGCGAATTGCTCTACTTCGCATTCTTTTGGTGACTTTGATAGATAACTATCCAGATTCTGATTTTTTCCTTAATGGATATAAGCAGTATCAAATTCTTCTCTCAAGTTGAGAAAAATAAACCCGCTTATCTGCATATAATAAAACCTCCAAACTATGAAAGCCAATTTTATTTTATTAAATTTGTAGAGATAAATTAACCCGCAATACTCACATTTTTTGCGCTGCATTGATGGGAGGTATTGGAATAATTGAAATAGTGGTCTATATTAAAGGAGTTTGTTGACGAATCAGATTTTCAAAGATAAAAGCGAACAAGACCCAAAAGTGAGAGTCAGTAATAAACACAAATGTTAGTATATTGTTGATTCTTTACTATTAATACAAGAGAATGTGATGAATAATGCTGACTAATTCAAAGAGAAACTAATTTATGGCATACATTGATTATTATAAGGTGTTGGGACTAAACAAAAACGCTACCACCGAAGAGGTGAGAAAAGCGTATCGTAAACTTGCACGGAAACACCATCCCGATTTAAATCCTAACAATAAGGAGGCAGAAAAGAAGTTTCAAGAAATAAACGAAGCCAACGAAGTGTTGGGCGATCCAGAAAAGAGAAAGAAGTACGACAAGTACGGAAAAGATTGGAAACACGGCGAAGAATTTGAAAAGGCACAACGCGCACAACAACAATATCAAAGACAATATCAAGGCTCTCAATCATTCTACTCTGATGCAGAGGGTGGTTTTGGCGGTGATGATTTTTCAGATTTCTTTCACTCTATGTTTGGTGGCGGATTTTCGCAACAATCGCGTGGACGCACTCGTTTCAAAGGACAGGATTTGAATGCCGAATTGGAGTTGACATTGCGACAGGCAATGCACACACATCAACAAACACTTACCATCAATGGGAAGAATGTACGCATCACTATTCCAGCAGGAGTGAGTGATGGGCAAAAGATTAGGCTGAAAGGATATGGTCAACCAGGCATCAACAATGGACCCAGTGGGGATCTCTACATTACATTTAGAATTGCACAAGATCCTGTGTTTAAACGCAAGGGAGATGACTTGTACAAACAAATCGAAATTGATCTTTACACGGCAATTTTGGGTGGTGAAATTATGATAGATACCCTTACTGGAAAGGTGAAATTCCCAGTGAAACAGAACACACAGCAAGATACCACGGTACGATTGCGTGGCAAAGGTTTTCCTGTATATAAAAAGGAGGGAAAATTTGGTGACTTGTATATAACAGTGAAGGTGAAATTGCCAGAGAAGCTGACAGCCAAAGAGAGGTCCTTGTTTACTGAATTATCAAACTTGAATAAATGATGAGCGAAGAAAAAATAACATACACGGAATGCTTGCGAATCTATCAGGTGGAAGAAACATTCTTAGACCAACTTCAGAGTTCGGGCTTGATAGAAATAGTGATCGAAGAAGACGACAGATACATAGAATATGATTATCTGCAAGAAATTGAGCAGTTTGTCAGATGGCACTACGAGTTGGAGATAAATATGGAGGGAATTGAAGCCCTACATCACATGTTGCAACAGGTGCAAGAACTTCAAGAAGACGTAGAAAGGCTGAGAGGAGAGCTGAAGTTTTATAAATCTATTGTTTAAGCTTAATGGTGTGTTTGACAACTAAAACATTGATATGTTAAAAACCCTCTATATTAAAAACTACGCATTAATTGACGAACTGAAAGTGGAGTTCGACGAAGGGCTCTCTGTTATGACCGGAGAAACTGGTGCTGGTAAATCAATTATCTTGGGTGCGCTGTCATTGATTTTGGGACAACGTGCCGAAAATAAATTTATCAAAGAAGGCGCAAACAAATGTACCATTGAAGGGCTGTTTGACATCTCTGTCTATGAGCTTCGCTCTCTTTTTGAGAGAAAGGATTGGGTGTACGATGGAGATTTGTGCATTATAAGAAGGGAGATATGGGCAAGCGGCAAATCACGCGCTTTTGTGAATGATTCGCCTGTCTATTTGCAAGACCTTAAAGTGTTGGGCGAGAAGTTGATAGATATCCACTCGCAACACGAAAACCTGTCGCTAAATGACAATTTATTCCAGTTGACTTTAGTGGATTCAATAGCCAAAACTGAAGCTATAAAGGAAAAGTATAATACCCATTACAAATCGTATAGAAAAGTAGAAAAAGAGCTTGTCGGTTTGCATCAACAAGCGCAACAGAACAAAGAAGAACAAGATTATTTGCAATTCCAGTTCACCAGCCTCACCGAGGCACACCTCGAAGAAGATGAGCAGGAGGCTTTGGAGACAGAGCTCGAAACAATTACCCACTCCGAAGAGATTAAATCGAATCTATACACACTAACCAACACTTTGTCGGAGGATGAGCAAAGCGTAGAGTCGGGTTTGCGCAAAGCGCTCGAGTCGGCTAAGTCGCTGCAACATTTTGCTTCTACCTCTTCATCTTTTCAAAGTTTTGTGGAGCGTATCGAATCTGCTTACATCGATATGAAAGATTTGCGTGAAGAGGCGGAACGTATTTTTCAGGACGTGGATTTTGATCCCGATCGACAACAAATTATCGAAGATAGATTGAGTGTGCTATATAGCCTACAACAAAAACATTCGGTAACCACCGTGAAGGAGCTGATGGAAATATTATCTGATATTGATGAGAAGCTTCAGAATATTGACTCATTGGACGACCGCATAGAGCAACTAGAAAAAGAGTTTGCCGAAAAGAAGAAGGCTGTGTATGCTGAAGCCGACCTCTTAAGCAAGGTCAGAAAATCGGCAGTAGCATCCATTGAGAAAAATGTGGAAGATAAACTGAATTATCTGGGCATGCCCAATGTTCGTTTCAAAATAAATTTTACAGACAAAAAAGAACTCGATGCTACTGGTAAAGACACCATTAGTTTCCTCTTCTCTGCCAACAAAAACACGCAAATGCAACCCATTGCTCAAATAGCATCGGGGGGCGAGATTTCTCGCTTGATGCTTGTCCTCAAATCGTTGGTTGCTGATGCTACAGCTCTCGCAACAATCATTTTCGACGAGGTGGATACGGGAACATCGGGTGAAATTGCCGATAAAATGGGAATTATCATGCAGCAATTGAGCCACAAAATGCAAGTAGTTGCCATTACTCATTTACCACAAATTGCGGCGAAAGGCAACGCTCATTATTATGTGTACAAAGATGAGTTGGCGGATGCTACAATCACATCTATTAAAAAACTGACCATGCCCGAACGAATCGAAGAGATAGCACGCATGTTGAGTGGTGCAGAAACCACTGTGCAAGCCTTTGAGAATGCCAGGGTAATGTTGAAAGTGTAGAGAACAATAACAATAAATTATATATGAAAGAGAAAGAAATGATTTTTGGTCTTCGTGCAGTTATCGAAGCTGTGCAAGCTGGAAAAGATATCGATAGAGTATTGGTGAAAAGAGAGTTGCAAGGCGAGCTTTTCCGCGAGTTGCAAGATGTGATGGCAATGCACGAAATACCTATCCAAAAAGTACCCCTTGAGCGTATCAACCGCTTCACACGCAAGAACCATCAGGGCGTGTTGGCTTTTATATCGGCTGTTACTTATCAGAAAATAGAAGATATCGTTCCGATGTTGTATGAAGAGGGCAAGAATCCTTTCATCGTTGTGCTTGACGGAATAACCGATGTGCGCAACTTTGGTGCTATTGCTCGTACTTGCGAAGTGGCAGGGGTAGATGCCATTGTGATACCAGCACGCGGAAGTGTGAGGGTGAATGCTGATGCTATCAAGACATCGGCAGGAGCATTGCACTCTATTCCTGTATGCAGAGAATTGGATATAAGAGATGCGGTTCAGTTTTTGAAGGATAGTGGAATAAAAGTGGTGGCAGCCACTGAAAAAGCTGCTGAGAATTATACAAGTTCCTCTTATGTCGATCCTGTCGCAGTGTTGATGGGTGCCGAGGATGTGGGTATTTCTCCCGAGTTGTTGAAGATAAGCGACGATTTAGTTCGTCTTCCTATATTTGGCACCATTCAGTCGCTCAATGTTTCTGTTGCGGC
>CAZXGV010000134.1:0-5875 GCA_964640575.1 uncultured Dysgonomonadaceae bacterium | reverse complement strand
CAACCGATAAATCAAAATATCGTACATTATTTCAAATTCGAGACAACTCACAAATCAAAAAAGTATACCTTATTTAGAATTCCAGTCAATCATCATTTTTTTTAAAGACACCTTGATTATACCTTTGACAGAAGATATATAGTATAATAATGTGCATTTGCTCCCGCACCAATCCTTTCGTGTAGATTGCATATCAAGCCTATATAACCTGTTGGCAGATTTCCATCCACTTTGAGATTCTCTCTTATCTTGCCGATAAGAAATAAAATAATCAAAAGTTGGCTTTAGCCACATCATCAATTACACTATATGTGGCGAAACTACACTGCTGGTGCTAATATATTGGATTGAGCGTATAATGTATTCAAAGCTTCTAGCTTTGATGTATGCAGTGTGTGGTGCTAGTTTACCCATACTTCATGTTTTAACAAATATATTCACCACTCAGCCAATTTATTTCCAAATCGGCTTACCCTGTGAAATAGAATAAAATTTCCGCAACAGCACTAGTTAGGAGACCAGCGCCGACCGGGTTGAAAATTTTTATTTTGCCGATAAGAGATATAAACATCGCAATTTGGCATTTGCCATATTTCCAACTTCAATAAATGTGGTTAAAATGGATAAGTCATGAGGACCCTTTTATCCCATTTTTCTTGTTATATACTCCCATATCTCTTCATGCTCTTTCAATGTCTCATTATTAGGCTCTTAATACAACTCTTTGAGATAATAGTTATAGTATGTTTTTGATTATGATAGTAAGTTTGTCTCCATAAAGTTTTCAAAGTTTTGGTGTTTAATCATAAATAAATTTTAAAATAACTAGTTATGAAGAATGGTAACTCTATCCCCGTTTTGATACTCTTTGTCTTCACATTTCTTTTTTATTCATGTGGGGGAGATAAAAAGAGAACTGCAGCTGATAACCGATTAGGGACAATTGACGTTGAAATCCCTGCCTCGCTTAGGAACAAGCCCGAAGTGGTTACATACATCCATGATATGAACAAAATTGCAGATGATTATGCCATGCTGATAGATCAGGTATTGTCAGATTTAAGTGGATTTGAAGGTAAAGATTTAGACAACATGGGGATGATGGATAAAATAAAGTTCATGAAAGTAAGTGCCGAAGTAGGCTTCAAATCAATAGACATCATGTCGAAATGGGGAGATTATCATAACAAGGTGGATTTGTTTAAGAGTGATCTTACTGAGGATGAAGTAGTAGCTCTTGAATCTGTATTGAAACGGTTTGAAGAGCGCATGAATCAAATTGAGAAGAAACATTCTAAGTTTTTCAAGGAAGACTAAAGTATAAACAATAAAATAAATAATCATGAAAAGTATTATCAGTACAGCAAAGCAATTCATTGTAAATCCAAGAACAGAGTGGGAAGTAGCAAAAGAGGATAGCACATCAGCTCAACAACATGTAATGACTTATGTATTGCCACTTGCCCTAATTTCTGCACTTGCAATTTTTATCGGAGTAGGTCTTATTGGTTATCGCGTGTTAGGCTACAGGGTGCAGTCTGTTAGTGGAGGCTTAGCGCAAGCTATTATGTCGCTAGTGTCGATATTAATTGGAGTGTTCCTTTCGGGTTTTGTAATTCATAAATTAGCACCCACTTTCAATACGTCCGTTAGTTTGGACAAAGCTGTAAAATTAGTCGGTTTTTCATACACCGCAATATTGTTGGCAGGAGTGCTTAATATATTTCCACCTCTAGCTTTTTTCACTTTTCTAGGGGGTCTTTATAGCTTGTACATTCTTTATTTAGGATTTAAACCAATGACCAATGTTTCAGATGATAAGTCGATGAGCTATTTCCTAGTGAGTTTACTCGTTATTGTAGCGGTCTATTTTATCATCGGACTAATTGTAGCCAGTATGATTGGGTTGTTAGGCTTTAGAACGTTTGGAGGATTTTAACAAGCACTTTTTTTCTTTTTTTTAAATTCTATTTTAAATCAAAACAGATAATGAATATGTTTTTTGGATCATAATAAGAAAGGTATGTTTTTAGGTTATCTGTTTTTAATTCAGGTGGGGGCTTCTCTCGCCTGAATTTTTCTATGTATCGGATATATTATAATAAATTTACACAGTAGAAGCTTGCAAATGATGCGAAATTTTGAATAGGTCTACAATGTAATCTTTTTATTTTGTTGATAAATATATTAGTTGAGTTAGCTATAATATTAGCAAACCTTTTATGTAAATGTAATCAGGTAAGTTTGAAAGGGAACTATGAACGTCGTGTGGAATCTCTCTCTATAAGGTTTCCCGACAATACGATTTCTTTGGGTAAGAAGTTACTGTTTTTTATATGCTTTATTAGTAGGTCGCAACTCTGTTTCCCTATTTCAAATGCAGGTTCTTCAATTGTTGATAGAGAGGGCTCGATAATAGTGGAAATGGGGTCATTGGTAAACCCTATAATACCTATGTCCTTGCCGACAGTTAGTCCCTTACGTTTGATTGCAATAATTGCACCAACAGCCCTCCGGTCATTTACTGCAAATATTCCATTGGGTTTGTCTCTATCTGGTAGTTTAAAAACTTTTTCCATATCATCTTCACCACTTTCTTGCGAAAATCCTGAATAGAATACCCACTCTGGTTTAAAAGTGATTCTGTGTTTTTTCAGTGCATCTTTATATCCGTTTAGTCTGTTTTGAGTAATTGATAGATGTTCATTGCCAGCAAAATGAGCTATTCTTCTATATCCCTTATTAATCAGATGATCAGTTGCCATAAATGCACCAGAATAATCATCTTGTAGCACCTTTGAACTGTTTATTTTTTCGGGAACACGATCAAAAAAAACAGTTGGCATTCCCTGTACAATTAAATGTTTAAAATAATCACAATCAGAGGCGTCAGCTGCTATAGATGCTAATAATCCATCCCAGTTTGAGATAGAAATATTCTCAACAAGATGTTTTTCTCTTTTAGTACTGTCATTTGTAAGAAACAGCACCACATTGTATTTATTGTCGTAAGCAACTTCTTGAATACCCGAAACAACTTTTGAGAAGTAATAGTTTGTAATAAAAGGTATTACTACAAGAATATTCCTAGTGCTCCCCGATGCTAGTGCAGCAGCATGAACATTAGCTCTATATCCAAGTCTTGACGCAACCTCTAACACTTGTTTTTTAGTATGTGGATTGACATCATAAGTGTCTCGAAGCGCTCTGGAAACAGTAGATGTGGAAATATTAAGCGCTCTTGCTATGTCTTTTATTCGTATTACTTTCTTTTTCATGTCGGTTTTCCTTTTTCATAGTTTTGCAAGTAGCAGAAAGGGCAGTTCTCTTTTATACTGTTGTATAAAGTGAAGCGTATTTGTTCTTTCTTTGAATACTACTACACAAATATAAAGAAAAATAATCAAGAAATCAATGTTTTGAAAATTAAGCTGGGGGGGGTGTTTTTTGATTAGACTTGTAAAGAAGTGGGAAGTGAAAAAATTAAGAAATCGAGAACGTTATCGGTGATTACTAACTTTAATTAAACATTTAGAATATAAACTGTGTATTTTTGTTTTGAATTTAAAATATCAATTAGGTAAATAACACACAATATAATTTAATATACTAATCAAATAATGACAGAATTAAAAGCGCAATTTAAAAAGGAAAAACTTAACGTTCATGTTTCTCATGATGAACAATCAGCAGGAGAAGCGAGTGCAGCATTTGTAGCAAAGCATTTGAATAAAGCTATTGAGGCAAAAGGACATGCAAATATTATATTGGCTACTGGCGCATCGCAATTTGCATTTTTAGAAGCAATTAAAAAACTTGATATTGATTGGAGTAAAGTCACTGCATTTCATTTAGATGAGTATATCGGAATATCTGCTAATCATCCAGCAAGTTTTAGAAAGTATTTGAAAGAGAAAATTATTGATGATGTAAAACCAAAAAACATGTACTACATCAACGGTGATGTAGAAGATGTAGAAAAAGAAATAGAAAATTACGAGAAGCTTTTAAGAGAACATCCTGCTGATGTAGCTTGTATAGGTATTGGAGAGAACGGACATATAGCTTTTAATGAGCCTGATGTGGCAGACTTTAATGATCCTAAATTAGCGAAAGTGATTAAACTAGATGACATATCTCGTCAACAGCAGCTAGGAGAAGGATGGTTTGATACAATTGATGATGTACCAGAAAAGGCAATTACTCTGACAATTCCAGCAATGATGAATGCTAAAGTAATTAGTTGTATGGTTCCTGAGAAACGTAAAGCAGAAGCTGTTTACAATACATTGAATGGTGAAATTTCTACAGATTGTCCAGCCACTATTTTACGAAAGCATGATAATACTGTTTTGTTTTTAGATAAGGATTCGGCATCTAAGTTAAATTCAACATTTAAAAGATAATTGCAAATTACCACTTCAGATAACAACATTTTGTAAACTATGGGAATCAACAGAAGGAGTTTTCTTAAAATAGCAGGTGCAACAGGAATAGGAGCAATGTTATCCAGTGGATGTAAGGGGCGAGATGTTTTTTTAGACAACGACCAATACACACCGAAGGCTTTAAAAAGCATATACCGTCAAGCGTATAAAAAGCATCCGCAAAAGTTTAACATGAGTGGTTATGCTGCACCTAAACTTGACACTGTGAGGGTTGGATTTGTGGGAGTAGGAAGTCGAGGCGGTGCAGCAGTTCAAAGAATGAGCTATATAGATGGAGTGGAAATAGTAGCCATTTGTGACGAACTGGAAACAGCAGCACAAAAAGCAAAAGCACGCATTAAAACTCCAGGACATCCTGCTATTATATACGCAGGAAAGAAAGACTCATGGAAGGAGATGTGTAGGCGTGATGATATTGATTTAGTATATGTAGCTACTCCTTGGGCTTTACATGTCCCCGTTACTATATATGCTATGGAGCAAGGGAAGCATGCTGCAATGGAAGTGCCTGCTGCCAAGACTATTGAAGAGTGTTGGGGGTTAGTGGAAACTTCTGAAAGAACCAAAAAACATTGTATAGTATTAGAAAACTGTTGTTACGACTTCTTTGAACTCTTAACTTTGAATTTGGCGCGAAATGGCTTTTTTGGAGACATTGTCCATGCAGAAGGTGCTTATATTCACGAAATAGGAGAGTCTCTCTTTCATAGGGGAAGACCTGGTCGTAGGTGGCGCTTGAATGAAAATATTGGTCGCAATGGTAGTCTTTATCCTACACATGGAATAGGTCCAGTTGCTCAAATAATGAACATAAACAGGGGGAATCAAATGGATTATATGACATCCATGTCT
The DNA here is from genome assembly GCA_964640575.1 of uncultured Dysgonomonadaceae bacterium. Taxonomy (GTDB): domain Bacteria; phylum Bacteroidota; class Bacteroidia; order Bacteroidales; family Dysgonomonadaceae; genus UBA2632. The sequence goes on along the minus strand of CAZXGV010000134.1, from coordinate 575 downwards.
ACCGACGATTTTTTGATGAATGAATATGCAAAAGAATTTGCTAAAAAGGAAGATGAATATAAGCAATATATTGATGCTCCATTCCGAGGTAATATGAATACCTCTATAATACGTACAGTGAAGGGTCAAACCATACTTATTCAACATGATGTGACTACTCCTCGTCCATACTCTCGTTTACATACTATTAGTGGCACAAAAGCTATTGCTCAAAAGTATCCACTTCCAGGTCGTATTGCTATTGGAAGAGGGGATTGGTTGCCAGGAGCAGATTTGAAAGAACTTGAAGAAAAGTACAATCCTCCCATAGTATCTAAAATGCAAGATATTGCTAAGGAAATAGGAGGTCATGGAGGTATGGATTTCTTAATGGATTGGCGTATGATTGATTGTTTGCGAAATGGGTTACCTGTGGATATGGACGTATATGATGCAGCGGCATGGAGTGTGTTAACGCCGCTGAGCGAATGGTCTGTCGCCAATAGGTCAGCTCCAATTGATATTCCTGATTTTACAAACGGATCGTGGAAGAAAAACATACCTCACGATATTACTTTACAACATGGAGGTAATAC
>CAZXGV010000133.1:0-5894 GCA_964640575.1 uncultured Dysgonomonadaceae bacterium | reverse complement strand
ATCCGACAAAAATATCAATTGCGAAAGTAGCTCAGCGGTAGAGCATAACCTTGCCAAGGTTAGGGTCGCGGGTTCGATCCCCGTCTTTCGCTCAATATCATCAAAATCAAACAACATATCCTACAGATTAAGCGCTGACATAATTCAGTCAATATATTTGTATGGACTAATAAGTAAGCGCAGGTGGTGAAATGGTATACACGCTACCTTGAGGTGGTAGTGCCGGAAACGGTGTGTGAGTTCGACTCTCATCCTGCGCACATTACAACTAAGAAGTATTCACATAAAAAGTGAGTACTTTTTTTATTTTCATAACAAAAATGATTACGTTTATGCTGATGTAAAATTAATATAAGCTTGCTATGAAAATATTATACTCTGAAGCTATCCGAACTGTGGATGCTAAAACTCTTGAATACAAAAAGATTCTCTCTCATCAATTAATGGAGATGGCTGCATCAGCCTTTTCCGACTACTTTTTGCACGAATATTCTATCCAGAATAGTGTTGCCTTATTCTGTGGTACTGGAAATAATGGAGGCGATGGTGTAGCGGTAGCTCGTATATTGCACATAGCTGGTTATTCTGTCAAGCTGTTCATAGTAGAAGTAAGCAATCGATACTCTAAGGATGTTTTATATAACATCGAAAGAGCTGAAAAGATAGGTGTACCTATTACTAAAATCACTTCCATTGACGAGATCCCCAATTTGGATAAAGTAGATGTGGTAGTTGATGCAATTTTTGGCACAGGATTATCTCGTCCTTTAAGTGGCTTTGCAAAAGATGTAATTGAAAAAATCAACGGAGCTCAAAAAACAGTAATTAGCATCGATATTCCAAGTGGATTGTTTTTGGATAGACCAACGACTACAGCCCTTCGTGCAACAGAGACGGTTACTCTTCAAATACCCAAGCTGGCACTTTTTCTTCCTCTCAATCATCAATTTGTGGGTAATCTCTCCATGGTAGATATAGGACTCGACCCAAAAGCTATTGATGAGGCTGAAACAGATATGTACTATCTTACTGACACTGCCATGTCAGAACAATTGAAACCATTAGCTAAGTACACTCACAAGGGCATTCAAGGTCATGCTCTGATTGTTGGAGGAAGTTTGGGCAAGATAGGAGCAGTGTCATTAGCCTCAAAAGCTGCGTTAAAGAGTGGTTGTGGATTGGTTACAGCTTTTGTTCCAAAATGCGGAGTGGATGCACTTCAAAGCAACTTTCCAGAAGCGATGATAATACAGGATGTAAATCAGACCCATCTATCTTCTATAAAATACGATATTCAGCCCTCTGCCATTGCTGTTGGTATGGGGATGGGGCAGCATGAAGAGACCAAGCAGGCTTTGTGTAAGTTTTTACAAAACAACTCTACACCTTTAGTCTTAGATGCTGATGCATTGAATATAATATCTGAAAATCTCGATTGGTTACACAATTTGCAATCTAACACAGTATTGACACCGCATCCAAGAGAGCTTTCACGATTGATTGGAGAATGGGATGATGATTTTGAAAAAATAAAATTGACCCGTGAATTTGCGCGCAAATATAAGTTGATTGTTGTGATAAAAGGTGCACATACTTTGATAATTGATTCTTGGCACGTATATGTAAACAGTAGTGGTACACCTGCATTGGCTACTGCTGGTAGTGGCGACGTATTGTCAGGTATTATAGCGGGATTGTTGGCACAAGGCTATGCGTCATCAATTGCAGCACAGTTGGGTGTGTATATTCATGGCATGACTTCTAATATAACCTCTCAAGAAATTAATCCTCGCTCCTTTATTGCCAGTGATATCATTTCCAACATTGGTAAGGTGTATGATAGTATGAGTATTATAAAGAATACTGGTGATTTAGTTTTGTAAGATTAAATATTTATTGTAATTTTGCACCTCAATTAGCTAATCGGCTTACAAAGAAGCTACAATTAAGTAGCTCGCCTAAGGCTTGTAACGTAAAAGTTATTTATAATATGTACGTAATAGTAGATATTCAAGGTCAACAATTTAAAGTTCAAAAAGACCAAAAGTTATTTGTCCACAGAATAAACGCCAATGAAGGTGACGAAGTGGAATGCGAAAAAGTTTTGTTAATAGGGAACGATGATGATATCACAATCGGTTCTCCTACAATTGATGGAGCAAAAGTAGTTTTAGAAGTGCTTTCGCATGTAAAAGGAGATAAAGTTCTTGTTTTCAAGAAGAAAAGAAGAAAAGGTTATCGCAAGTTGAACGGTCACCGTCAACACTTTTCGCAAGTATTAGTGAAAGATATTATTTCTTAATCTGTAAAATTAGAGAAAAATGGCACATAAAAAAGGAGTAGGAAGCTCGAAGAACGGTCGCGAATCGCACAGTAAACGATTAGGCGTAAAAATATATGGTGGTCAAGTAGCTAAAGCAGGCAACATTCTTGTTCGTCAGCGTGGCACTGCTCATCATCCAGGAGAAAATGTAGGAATTGGTAAAGATCACACACTATTTGCATTGATAGACGGAGAAGTTGTTTTCCGTAGAAGACGCAACAATAGATCGTTTGTATCAGTTATGCCTTTGACAGAAGATGCAGAAGCATAAAACGAATATCCTAAGTAAGATAAGGTTGTACGACTAAGAGAGTTGTCAACATATAAAAATATAAAAAGAAGCTAACTCATTAAACGGGTTAGCTTTTTTTATTATCTTTAGTGCAGTCCATAAATTAAAATCATACTATCTTATGAATAATAAAACAGCTCTTATTACTGGTGCATCAAAAGGGTTAGGGAAGGAGTTTGCTCGAATTCATGCAGCTAATGGGGGTAATCTTGTTTTAGTTGCTCGTAGTGAAGATCAATTGCTATCGCTCAAAAAAGAACTGGAAACAGAGTATGAAACTATTAAAGTGGAACTAATTGTAAAAGATTTAACCACTACTAATAGTGCAAACGACGTTTACAATGAGATTAAGGAAAAAAACATTCAAATTGATTACCTTATAAATAATGCTGGTTTCGGTGAATATGGTCTTTTTGACAATACCAATTGGGATAGGTTTGAAAAAATGATTGATTTAAACATTAAATCATTGACTCATTTATGCCATCTTTTTTTGCCAGAAATGATTGATCGCAGAGAGGGCAAGATTATGAATATTTCTTCCACTGCAGCTTTCCAGTCCGGACCCATGATGGCTGTATATTTTGCATCAAAATCGTATGTATTGCATCTTTCTGAAGCATTACACAATGAGGTGAAAGATAGAGGTGTCAGTGTTACTGCCTTTTGTCCTGGTCCCACAGACACTCATTTTATGGAAGATTCAAAAATGAAGGAGACTAAAATGGTTAAACACATGAAGTTGCCCACATCTCATGTTGTAGCTTTGTCAGGATATAAGGCAATGATACACAATAAGCCTGTGAAAATACATGGATTTTTAAACAATGTCATGGTATTTAGTATCCGATTAGTACCTCGCAAATGGGTTGCTGCTGTATTAAAGAAGATGCAAGCTTAAGATTATCAATTAAATTTCAGTGAGGAAACTTTTAAACAGATGTTTTTAAAACTTATCTTTGTTTCTCATTAACATTAAAGGAATAGACCGACAATGATAGATATAAACAAAATTCCATCTCCATGCTATGTTATGGAGGAAGGGTTGCTTCGAAAGAATTTGAAGTTGATTAAATCGGTAAAAGACCGAGCAGATATAAATATAATTTTAGCTTTTAAAGCTTTTGCCTTGTGGAAGTCTTTCCCGATAATTCGGGAATATATTGGTGAGTCTACCGCAAGTTCTGTCAACGAAGCACAACTTGCATTCGAAGAGATGGGAAGTCTTGCCCATACTTATGCTCCTTCTTATTCAGAGGAAGAGTTTCCCACATTTTTAGAGTATAGCAGCCACATCACATTCAACTCTTTATCTCAATTTGAGCGATTTTATCCTCAAGTGATTCAATCAGGCAAAAACATAGAATGTGGTTTAAGAATCAATCCTGAGTTTTCGGTTGTAGATACAGATTTATACAATCCAAGTGCCCCTGGTTCTCGTCTTGGAGTTGTCCACCAGCTTATTGGAGATACACTTCCTGAAGGGATAAGTGGGTTGCATCTACACAATCTGTGTGAAAACAATTCTTATGACTTGGAAAAAACGCTGCAAGTTGTGGAAGAGAAGTTTGGCCATCTGTTTAACGATATTGAGTGGCTCAATTTAGGCGGTGGTCATCTAATGACAGAGAAGGATTACGATATTGAACATCTTATATCTCTCTTAAAATCATTGAAGAAGAGATATCCACATCTTGATATCATTATGGAGCCAGGTAGTGCATTTGCCTGGCAAACTGGAGTTTTAGTTGCCACTGTCAATGATGTTGTTGAGAATGATAATGTAAAAACAGCAATGCTCAATGTTTCATTTGCATGTCACATGCCCGATTGTTTGGAAATGCCTTATAAACCTCGTATTCGTGGTGCATATCACGAGCCAATAGAGGGTAAACCTACTTATAGGATGGGTGGCAGTAGTTGTCTGAGTGGTGACTTTATTGGTGATTGGTCATTCGATGAACCTCTAAAGGTGGGTGATAAGATTGTATTTGAAGATATGATTCATTATACAATCGTCAAGACAACTATGTTTAATGGTGTTTCTCATCCTTCAATAGGACTATGGACAGAAGACAATCAGTTTAAAATGTATCGTAAGTTCGATTATGCAGATTATAAAAGCAGGATGAGTTGAGGATTACCATAGTTAATAAAGGATTTACAATATAAACAAAATTGACAATTAACTGTTAATATTAAAATAAGAGGGGATTGTTTGTGAAAAGAATGATTCCTGAAATTAATCATTAAAAAATTATTTTATGGGTTTCTTTTGGTTTATAATAATCGGAATAGTAGCTGGTTTTGTTGCTGGCAAACTGATGAGAGGCGGAGGTTTTGGTGTATTAGTCAATCTAGTTGTAGGGATAATTGGAGCCGTTATTGGTGGATGGGTGTTTGGTCTCTTAGGTATATCCGCAGATGGCATTATCGGAAGCCTTGTAACTGCAACGGTAGGAGCAATAATCTTGTTGTGGATTGTTTCATTGTTCCAAAGACGATGATTTTTCTCCATAAAAGATAAAATATTTAATATAAGTCGATGTTCTCTTTGCTAAGAAGCATCGATTTTTATTATAATTCATGAGCAAACAAAAAATTAATAATAAGCAAATTGGTATATTTTCTGGTTCATTCAATCCAATTCATGTAGGACATTTGATGTTGGCGAACTATATTACAGAGTATACTTCTATTGATGAGGTTTGGTTTGTGGTTACACCACACAATCCATTGAAGCAAATTGCTGGCTTGGCAGACGAGAAAGCAAGATTGGAGATGAGTGAAATAGCTGTCGAAGGAATGGAAAAGTTGAAAGTTCTTGATATAGAATTCTCGATGCCAAAACCTTCTTTCACTGTGGATACACTCGATAAATTGAAAGAAGATTATCCTGATTTAGAATTCAGCTTAATAATTGGAGCTGACAATTGGAATGAGTTTCACTTGTGGAAAGAGTATAAAAGAATATTAGAAGAAAATAAAATTTTGATTTATCCACGACTTGGTGAAGAATTTGTGAACGACACTCTATCGAGGGATAATGTTCAAGTATGCGATGCTCCAATTATAGAGGTTTCTTCTACATTTATTCGCGAAAGCATTCAGAAGGGGAAAAATGTCTCTTCGTTTTTGCCTTGTGGTGTGTGGGAGTATATCAAAGCACACAAACTCTATCAATAATATAATCCTATAGTGTTATAATGCTTTGTGTGAATACATATATTTTTAATCACTATTTAGAGTAACCACCGTTCCCTTCCTGGTATGCATTAC
>CAZXGV010000132.1:0-5931 GCA_964640575.1 uncultured Dysgonomonadaceae bacterium | reverse complement strand
CCTCTCGGCACATGGAAACATCCTTTCCATTTTCCCCCTTTCAGGTCAAACAGCACTTCGCCTTGGCGATTGAGGTAGCCCCACCATTCGGGATTGTTTGGGTCTTTGAAGTGACTCCATGTGTAGTCGTGCACTTTTTTGTACCACTCCCAACACTCTTCCGACCCGGTGTGTTGATATCCTTTCAGCAACGAAATCATAGCCTCGATATGTATCCACCATAGTTTTTGGTCAGCTTCTAGTTGTTGCGTTGGATGTCCCAATCGGTCCATGAAGTAGAAAATACCGCCATGCTCTTTGTCCCAGCCATATTCTAGCGTAAGTAGGGTTGTCTTAACAGCCTCTTCAATCAGTTTGGGACGATTCAAGCGTTCTCCCAAATCCATGATAAACCACATAGCCTCTATGCCATGTCCTGGATTTACCAACCGACCATCGAAGGAGTCAGACAGACTTCCGTCTAAATTCACGTTTTCTACAATGATTCCTCCTAACTCTGGTCGACGAAACACATCCATCACTTCATGTATGCACTCGTCAATGGTTTGTTGGAGGAACTCTTTATCAATAAGATGCTCTATTTCTAGCGAAAGGTTTGAAAGTATCATGGGTAGCGCAAAGTTCTTAAGGTCGCGTGTTCCAGGATGAGCTTTATTCCATTTTGCTTTAGGATTGTCTCTGCGAGACAAAATAACATCGAAGGTTTTCTTGGCAATGTCAGCATATTCTTCATTATCTGTTGCTAGGCTTAATTGTCCAAAAGCCATCGCTGCAAACGTGTATGAAAATATATTGTACGGATCCATAAGGGGATTACCCTGTCTGTCTAATGAGAAATACCAATTATACTTGCCATCGTGTCCATGTTTCTTCAAAAACTCTGCACCTTGCAAAGCACAATCTAGCCATTCTTGACGCTTCTCTACTTTGTTGTAAAGCATAGAAAACATCCATACCTGACGTGCTTGTAGCCAAATAAACTTGTCGGTATCAAATACATCTCCATTGCCCCTGAGGCAAGTGAAATATCCACCAAATTCTTTGTCTTGCGATTTGTTGAGCCAAAAGGGAACTACGTTGTCTAGGAGCTCGCTTTTATATTGTTGTATGAGATTATTAATATCCATGTTTTTTTACTTTAAAATTGTTTTTTGTTTAAGCCAAAAACGTTCGATATCCTCGAGTGATTTTCCAGCTGTTTCAGGCATCAGCTTCCACACAATTAGCATGTAAGGGATACACATAAATGCAAATAGATAGAAGGTTCCAGCTGAAGTAAGATTTTCGAGCATCCAAGGGGTGAGTTGTCCAATTAAGTAGGTTCCTACCCAAAGTGAGAGCCCTGCCACTGACATTGCTAGACCGCGTATCTTGGTTGGATACATTTCCGAAAGGAAAACAAATATAACTGCACTGATTGATCCTGCTGTGAAGAACATATATGCCAAAAAGAATACCAAAAGGAATGTATTGGATATGCCCCACGCTTCTCCTTTCAAAAAGTAGGTTCCTATTGCTATCAATGAGACAATCATACCAGAAACTCCAAAGTAAACCAGTTTTTTACGACCCACTTTATCAATGATGAGTAGTGCTAACACAGTAGTTCCCATATTTACAAGTCCAATCAATGATTGATAGAACAATGAGTCGCCGCTTGATAAGCCACTCGATTCAAAAATTGTGGGTCCGTAATATAGTACAGCATTCACACCCATGAACTGTCCGAGCATTGCTATTGCAGCACCAATCAGTACTATTCTGAATGTGCCAGGCTTGAAGAGAAGTTTCCAATTTGCTTTCTCTTTCGATTGCAACATTTGTTTGGTTTCATTGATTTGGAAATCAACCGCTGCGCTATCTCTATAGATAAGACTGAATGTTTTTCGTGCACTTGTCTCTTTCCCTTTAGTGATAAGCCAACGTGGACTCTCAGGAATCAAGAAAATAATAATAAAGAATACAGCAGCTGGTATGGCTTCTGCGCCCAACATTCCGCGCCACTCTTCTGTGCCCAAAATTTGCATTAATAGAGGACTTGATGAAGAGAATGTCATTGAAACATTGAGTAAATAGTAGTTCATTAGGTATGCGCCAAGAAAACCAATGGTTATGGCTAATTGATAGAGCGACACCATGCGCCCACGATGCGATGCTACCGATACTTCAGATATATAAAGAGGACAAACAATGGAAACTATTCCAATGCCAATTCCTCCAATTATTCTGAAGATTACTAACTGATCCCAATTGGCTGATAAAGCACAGCCAATGGCTGAAATTGTGAAAAAGGTGGCAGAGATGAGCATTGTCTTTTTCCGTCCAAATTTATCGCTCATGGCTCCTGCGCCCATCACCCCCATGATTGATCCAACCAGAGCACTTCCCACGTACCAACCGCTTTGCAGAGAGTCTAATTCAAACTGTCCAGCTACTCGTGATATGGTTCCCGAAATTACCGCTGTGTCATAGCCAAAGAGAAAACCTCCCAACGCTGCCACAATCGACAAAAAGGCTACATATCCTATGTTGTTTGTTTTATTCATCTGTTGTTATATGTTGAAATATTCTCTGTATCTGTTATATAGATGTCCTGCTTGTAGGTAGGCAGACTGAGGGCTCATAAAGTGTGAGAACTCGAATGTGATAGCCTTGTCATATCCAGCACGCTGTGCTGCTTCTAGCTTCATGCGAAGTTTATCAAACTTGATGGGTAAAAACTTGATGGGCATATCGCGATCAAAAGACTCAGCATTGGTCCAACACTCCATGTTGTATCTGTCTGCTAGTTTTTTGTTTACTTCAAAAAATGCATCCAACTCATCATAGTCGATGTGTCCGTCTTGAAAAGCGCATGCATCCACTACATCATGAATACCATCAAAAATTTCGTTCCACTCTTTCTCGTGTTGTTGTACAGATACGGCATCGTCTTTACTAAGCGCCGCTCCGCTTGCCATTACAGCTTTACTTCCATCAATCCAAGGAGAAATAAAGGTGGGCAGTCCGCCCGACACATCCTTACATTGTTTTCCCATTGTGTGGAAAGTTTCGATTGCGCCTTTGGTTGCACGGCTTATTTCACCACTTAGATACCATCCGCCAAAGCTTTTATATTTGCTTCCATAGTTTTCCCACACTTCGTCAATCACATACTTGTTATCTTCTATTTCGTGCGACATGTCCCCTGTAGCCCAATAGTGTCCCGAGTCATATAAACCGAAGTAAAACTTCATGCCATACTTGTCAGCTAGTCTCAAATACATATCCACTAAATCAACCGAAGGCATGTAGCATCCTTTTTTAAGGAGATACTCTGATGGGTAGGTGATAAATTTCTTATAACCTGAGCGAATCATAATCACAGTGTCGATCCCAATAGCCTTCATATACTGAAAGTCTAAATCCCACTCTGCTTCACCCCAATTTTGGTGTGGTATGTCGTGAGAGATTTCGTCGAGGAAAGCTCCTGTTAGTTGCAACCCCTGATTTTTTGGAACTATAAGGGTGCTCTTCAAAGAGGTGTCTTTCTTTATATCACCCACAGGCATTGTTTTTTGTGAGTTGTCATTTTTGCAGCTCAAAAGCTGAGGAAATGCAACGGCTGAAGCTCCTGCTAAGCTTGCTTTTTTTATAAAATCTCTTCTGTTATTTACTTTCATATTACTTATTGATTTGTCTAAAGTGTTTATTTCGTTAGTTCAAATAATGACCATGAATGTCTATTTCTTTTGTTGAGAATGGGTCTAATGCTTTGTCAAGCAACAGAGCCATTTCGCCACGTTTGATTGTCCTATTCATGTCAAACGGTTCAAAGTCGTATTCTTTAAAATTGTCTTTAGCCCACTCTTTCACGTCTGTGCTTATATCAATTTGATTGGCAAGTAGGCTGTTAACTAGTTCTATGGCTTCGCCAATTGTAAGAGCATTTTTGCTCTTCGGTAAAGAGATAGCGGGATAGACATCTTTCAATCCTTCCAATTCCGAATAGAAAAGGGGATCATTGATTCTAAACCAAGTTTGATTTGCCCATCCTTCGTTTTTCCCAACTCCTTGCAAAATACCTGTTGCGCCAATACGTTGGAGGGCTCCAAAGAGAGGGTGTGTTTTCTCTACATCTAAATAGGGTAGGAGATATCCTCCTGCTTCTAATAATTGTTTTTGCACATCGCGCACACTTACATCTTCAATCTCTTTGTTTTGATTGATTGCTAATGCAGCCAATGTGCCTGCTACTTGTCCAATTTGCAACACTACAGGTTGAAGTCGTGTTGTGCCATTGACTATATTTGAAACAGATATCGATTTCTCTGCAACAATCAATCCCTTCACATCCTTCGGAATCAACGTTCCTAATGGAAGACCATAGGATGGAACAGGGTGGAAATAGAGGTTGGGCAGGTTTTCCCAATCGGGGTAGCGGGCGTGATGGTGGTCAACTGGGTAGTCGCCTACTGCGATAGCAGTTCGATACAGTTTTTCTTCTTGTGTGTAGGGTTCTGTGATGTGGGGCAATGTGAAACGAGTAAGTCCGTGTATGCGACGCGATTCTCTGTGATATGGAATCATTGGAAGATTGTCATCCGTTGGATACTCATCGTCAGCCAGTGATAGTGTGTTCATGCCTAGTTCTGTTTGCATGAAATAAATAAATTGCAAGGTGAAGTTTTTTGCTTTCTTCAGTGCCTCTTTTCGCTCTTCGGGGGTTTCCTCAATCAGGTTCAAGTAGTAGTCATTGCCTTCAATGGGCCAATTAATCATGTATTTATTGTTGGGAAGCTTACCATATCGTATCATTTCTTCTGCCGACCAAACCCTGTTTTCTTCTTTTGGCGAAATACATAGAGGGTTTTTGCAGGCACAAGCAAAATGTCTGGCATCATATCCTTCGGGCTTATCTATGGTTACATCTTTGCCATAATCTTTTAAAGTGGCTACATACGTCAAATCCTGAATAATAGCATTAGCCTCTTCGGGGGCAATGTCTTCATTTGTTGTATGTCGACTTTCCATCCCGATATCGTATTTTGCCCCTGTTAGCTTGGCAATATCTCCCAGCTCTGTACCATCGATTAATATCTGCGGATAGAGTATTTCTTCTTTATCGGCAGTTTTAACAGTAATTTTCCAATTGTTCGCCTCTTTCTCTATCTTTTTGATAGAGCTTTGGAGGTATATTTTTAAATTATTTTCTTTATGTGTTATAGTTTTTAAAACCTGATTGCCAACGGATGGCTCGAATAATACTTGGCTAACCCACCCTGTGTTGAGGGCTTCTCTACTCCCATAATGTTGAGTGAGAGAATCTCTAAATTCGCCCCAAAAGCCGCTTGGGAGTCTGTTGTTGCCATCAATAGCACTCACTCCTGCGCTTGTGAGCATGCCGCCCAACCAGTCGCTTTCTTCAACAATGACAGTGTGTACACCTAACCTTGAGGCATGCACTCCCGCGCTCACGCCACTTGCTCCGCCACCCACTATGAGCACTTGCACCTCTGTGTTGTGGGTAGATGAGGAGCAAGAAGTTGAAGTACAGCAAATAAGCAGCAGGCTTAATAGTGATTGTAGGACGCTATTAGAAACTGAATATTTCATAAATAGTTTTAGGTGTTTTTGTATACGATGCAAATATATGGATATTAAACTAAGGTAACAACTTTATATAATAAATATTTTAATTATCGGCGCGTTTTATTGTTCATTAAATTTTAATGGGTGCTGGTCTAGTGTAAATGTTTTAGTGTGATCGGGGTGTTTTTTCTTCGCATGAACTTATTGATGAGGAGTTTTAAGCACCGTTAAATGTAAAGCTAGATTTGTGGTGCGTTTTTTTCAATAAAATGGGGATAGGAAAAGATGAGCGAGAGCGGAGATGTATGCTTTGAAGTCATTTAACATAACCATAATAACCACGCAGTGGTTAAAGATGAA
>CAZXGV010000131.1:0-6008 GCA_964640575.1 uncultured Dysgonomonadaceae bacterium | reverse complement strand
GAGACTTGCGCCAGCGAAGATTCCATACTTGAACCCACTATCGGGGTTCTCACCGATTTATTTATTGCTACCACGGGTTTGCACCCGTGGCTATTCAACTTTAACCACTTTGTGGTTATTATGGTTATTATAAATGATTTCAAAGCATCCATCTCCGCTCTCACCCATTTCTAGGAATTGAAGAAGATGTGGCTAAAGCCCAAAACAGTTTCACAAATTTAAGTCTGTTATGCCTGAGCAACCTTCAAGTGCATTACCTTTTAAGGGTTGTTAAATTAATCAGGAGGTTTCGGTTTTTTGTGAAATTCGAACTGCCTTATAAATGTATATGACTCCTTTTGCAGTCAGTTGATTATGCAAAGTCGATATGTCTGACAACTTTATTTTGGCTGTTAAGTGGGTTTAAATAGCAGTAACGTCTGAAATGCTTTTCAAAGGTCATAATATTATTTAATGGCAACACTTATAAATCGTACGAAAACTCTTGTAAATCGTATGATGAAAGAAAGAATTAAGGATTTCAGTTGTTAATAAGCTCCTTAATTATCTCAGAATTTGCAGATTGTTGTTTACACCATTCTTTTGGTGTCATCCCAACAAGTTTTTTAAAGTTTCTGTAGAACGAAGTTTCATTGGCAAAGCCCGATAATTCACTAATTTCAATTTGTGAATAAACGTTTTCTGTCTGTGTCATCAACGATTGAGCATATTTGATTCTATAGGAGTTGATGTAGTCTGAGAAAGAGAGATTTAGCTTATTGTTAATACAATTAGATATATAGGTTCTATTGCTACCTATTTTAAGTGCAATATCTGTGATGTGTAGATCCTTTTGCCTGAACAGCTGTTTTTCCTCCATCAAATAATGCAATTGTTCTTTAAGTATTTCGGTTGTTGTGTCAGGATTGGCTTCTGTTTTTTTCCATGTAGACTTCTCAGTCTCTTTATGAAAATCATAGGCTGTGAAATCTTGTTTGTATCCTGTGTAGCTTATCGAAAATAACAGGATGCTAAAAAGGATAGAGGGAATAAGTAGCAACCATGGTTCTTGAATAAAAAAGCTTTTCCCGAGATAATTGGCTACTGCTGAAAAAAATGTAAATACGATGAATAAAATCAGCAGGTCTTTTATTGGAGCCAATGTTTTGTTTTCTGTGTTAGAATAAAAATTATTTACTTCTTTATTAAATTTCGATAGCTTTTTTAAACCATAATATAAGACTGGAAACAATTGGAAGACAAATACAAGTTGTGTAATCTTAATTCTATATTGCTGTCCGATTTCTGCAAATGAAAGCTCATAGTTATTAATACTATTGTAAAAATAGTTTTCAACAAATCTAAGTCGTTCACTTTCGCTCATCATTCCATAAAAAGTAAACGAAAGAAGCGCGATGAGAAGGGCAGGAAGGAGCACCCAGTAGTTTTTGAATGTAAATGGCTTTTCACTTGTTAGTTTGCATATATATAGATAGTAGAGAGGGTAAACAGCCAATGAACAAAAAGTGTATATACTTTCAATAACACTATAGAAATAAACACTTCGATGAAAATAGACTGCATGAGAAAAATAGAGAATCGTACATGTTAGTAGAAAATAAGTTAGAAACCTTTTAGCTGAATTCAGATTACGATATTCTATAATGAATAGTATCAACCAAAAGAGACATACTAAGAAGGGCAAACTGGATAATAAACTATGTATCACTGTTTAATATTTAATGTACCGCAAAATCTCCTAAATAGATGCAATAAACAAATATAGCAATTCTTTATCTTAGTTGATATTTTTTTAACTTAAAAGTGTTGTTTTGTACAGTATATTGAACCTCTCTTCATTTGTTTTTGTTATATTGTAGAGCGAATAGTATTTTTACACTCACATTAAAAAACAGAATTATAGATATAAAAAGAAGCAGTGACAATGAAAAAAACATTATTAATAGTAGATCTTCAAAATGATTTTTGTCCCGGTGGTTCTTTGGCAATAGACGAAGGGAATGAAATTGTGCCAGTTATCAATGAGTTGATGGATAAAATGGATTTAGTACTTGCCACGCAAGATTGGCATCCTGAAGGGTCAACACACTTTAAGGATTGGCCCGAGCATTGTGTTGCTAATACTGTAGGATCTGAGCTGAATCCAAGATTGGATGCAGAGAAAATAGACCAAATAGTGTTGAAAGGAACTGGGCACGACGATCCAGGTTATTCTGCATTTGATGCCACAAACATATCGCTCGACGAGTATCTGAAAGAACAGAATGTGGGTCCACTCTATATTGTAGGATTAGCAACCGACTATTGTGTGAGAGCATCAGCTCTTGATGCACGTAAGCTTGGTTATCAGACCTATGTGGTGACAGATGCAATAGCTGCGGTAGAGTTAGAAAAGGGCGATGGCAAAAAAGCTTTGGATGAGATGGACAAGGCTGGGTGCTTGTTTGTAGAGTCGAAAGACATTTAGAAATAACTTAATCCAGATGACTTCCAAACAGGATTCTTCTGGGTTTTTTCTGTTATATACTATCTTCCGAAGTGTAGTTCTTTTGTTGGCTTCACGCCTATTCCAGGTGCATCTTGTGCTATGATTTTCCCATTCTCAAGAGCTGCACCATCAAAGCAATCGTTGGCTATCAGCAATGCTCCGTCTAAATCAGCAA
Organism: uncultured Dysgonomonadaceae bacterium; assembly: GCA_964640575.1. Taxonomy (GTDB): domain Bacteria; phylum Bacteroidota; class Bacteroidia; order Bacteroidales; family Dysgonomonadaceae; genus UBA2632. The sequence continues at coordinate 3,345 of CAZXGV010000131.1, read as the reverse complement.
AATCTAAGCCAGAAGAGAGTTGCGAAGCAGCAGATATGGCACACGAAGTTTCTGTCATACATCCAATCATTACTTTCATGCCCAATGCTTCTGCCAAATTACGCATTTTCCATGCCTCGCGCATTCCAGTACATTTCATTAGTTTTATGTTGATACCAGAGAAAACACCTTTCATCCTTTCAATATCGCGTAGTCGTTGCAGTGATTCATCGGCGAAAATGGGTAGTGAACTACGCTCAGTCAACCAAGCAATATTGTCATAATCATATTTAGGCATCGGTTGTTCTACCATTACAATACCTTTTTCTTTCAACCAATGTATCATATCTAGCGCTTGGTGCTTGTCTTTCCATCCTTGATTTGCATCTACAGCCATTGGTAGGTCTGTCACCGAGCGAATAGCTTCAATCATTCGTTTGTCATGTTCTCCACCCACTTTTATTTTCAAAATATTGAAATCGCCCAACACTTCTCTTGTTTTTTCGCGTACTACCTCGTCTGTGTCAATACCAATAGTGAAAGTTGTGTCGGGTACTTTGTGTTTGTCCAATCCCCAGATTTTATGCCACGGAGCGCCAATCATTTTACCCACCAAATCGTGCAGTGCAATGTCTATTGCAGCTTTTGCAGCGGTGTTGTTTTCGGCAATGCTATCTACGTAATGTAGTATTTCATCAAGATGTGTAGGGTCTGAAAAGGATGATAAATCTACTTTCTTTAGAAATTCAATCACCGAAGCTTGCGTCTCGCCCAAGTAGGGTGGGAGAGATGCTTCGCCATAGCCCATCAAGCCATCGTATTCGATTTTTGTAAGTACTACAGGTGTGCTTTTTCTTGAAAAGCCAGAAATAGTGAATACATGTTTCAATTGTAAGTCATAGGGAGTCCAACTTAGCTTCATCTTGGCCGATGTGTTGATTTTCATTGTGTTACTCAATTTATTTATACCCATAATGTTTGCCGATGGAATAGCCACTGATGCTGCCACCAAAGCAGATGTTCTGATAAAGTTTCGGCGATTTGAATTCATAATCAATGAGGTTAAGGTTTGCTATAAAAAGGATGCTCTATTATAGGGATTATTCCTGGTGTTCCTTCATGACCAATATAGCGCATGGTGCGCAAATAGCGGTTGGCGTTGTATTCATCATATAGTGGGCTTTCGGGGTTGAAGCTACTAATGTGAATATAATCGGATGCATGAATGAACTCTTGATTTCCAATGTATATGCCAACATGCACTACACGCTCTTTTGGGTTTTCATCAGTTGCTTTTACTCCAAAAAATACTAAGTCACCCTTTTGTGCATTGTCAAAGTTGCCAATACTATCTATTTCAACGCCATTCTTTACTTGTTGCGAAGCATCACGTGCAATGATGATTCCGTGTAACCAATAAACTATCTTGGTGTAGCCACTACAGTCAAGCCCTTTTGCCGAAGTTCCGCCCCACACATAAGGAACACCCATTAGTTGCTTTGCTGTCTGAACAATATTTTCACCCGATAATTCAATTCTCTTCAACCAATCTTCTACTTCCACAGCATCCTTCATTTCAACAAATGCTTCTCTACCATCAGGATAGGTTGTCTTGTAAAAGTTGTTTTCTGCGCCCTTACTACAAAGCATATCTCCCACCACAATATCCGATACAGGTTGCGACTGGGTATCGGCTTTGGTGTATGACTGAGCATATTGGCTGGTAATTATTATTTTTGGTTGTGCCATGTATTCCTTTAGCTCTGCCTGCGTTAATCTATGCACTGACCCTGACATCCAGCCAATGTATCCTTCGGGTGTTTGAATGCGATGCCAACTTCCCGATTTATCTAAAATCTTTACTGGCATTCCCATCAACACTTGTGTCACCATTTCGGCACTATAAGTGGGCTTGCCTCGCAAATCGGCTACAGAGTTATAGATAACTCCCCAATTATGGTTTCCAATTACATAATCGGGCAAAATGCGAATCTCATCTTTTATCTGTGGGTATATCCTTTTTGCTTTTGTGAGCAACTCTTTGTAAGCCGATTCGTTGGTCGTTTCACCTTTAAGTGATAATTCATCCTCAGATTCAATCGTTGTAATTGAATACACTTCTACGCGTCTGTCGGGTGCATATTTGTCTCCAACTGTTTGTATCAGATTCTCTAATTCATTATTAGACATAGTGGGTTCTTGCGCCATAGTGCTAAATGCTAACATATTGATTATTAGTAAAACAGATAGTTTGTTTTTCATTTCAATCAAATATAAATAAATAGTAACTAGAATGATATGCAAGATAGTTGTTTCTTTTATTTCTTCAAAGATAAAATAAAAATAATTCAATATTTTCATCTTTTCAGGCTTCGTTCATCTATACACCGCAGTCGAATACCTCTTCTTATTGAGAGTAATAACTACTCAAATATAACACCTTATTATTTACAAATTGACATTTATTGAAATTGAAGATGTGGCTAAAGCCTAGCTCGATTGTTTTATCTCTTATCTGTTGGTTGAAACCAACGGTAAGTGAGTAGCTCACTATAACGGATGGATATCCGCACCAGCAGAGTGCCCTTTATTATTTGCAAAAGGGGGGGATATAATAACGACATCCTCCTAATTACGCATTATTACAGAAAGGTTACAGCAGTTTGACGATAATAGCAGAAACCCTTTTTTTTCGAACTTCGAAAAATTGGAATAACTGTTAGTCATCATCATCCATTTGTGAAAAATGCTAAAAAACGCAGCTACTGCGGTAGATTGGAAGAACGGCTCTTGGAAATTGAATCTACCGCGGTAGAAATGTTTGGGGGAACTAAATCGGTGCTTTCGTACCTAATGGATACGAAAAACGGGTGATAAATGGATGAAAAACGGCAACGGATTGGAAAAACAGGAGAAAGTTGGTGCAGAGGATGCGTGAAATTGAATTTTTGGGAGGCGTTGGTCGAAGAAACCGTGGTAGATTGAATTTTCGACAGACATTTGCGTCATTGTATGCCAACAATTCGATTTTCGGCTCTTGTTCTTCCCAGCTACCGCGAACAATTTGATTTTCGGCTGTTGTTCTTCCAATCTACCGCGGTAGAAATGTTTCGGGGAACTCTATTAAAAAAGGTGAAAGTTAAAGCGGACGTTACCCATAAACGGGTCATAGTGTTTAAATACAATAACTCAATAAAATTTAGGTTATTAATTATTGGCACATAGCATTAATAAAAGAGTGATGAATAATGTGGGTTGTTGCTGTCAGCTCATAAGTACATCACTCTCCATAAAAAAAACGTTCTCAATTAAATGAAAACGTTTTTAAATTATATATAGTGTTCAAAATAGTAGCATCTCTTTTAA
>CAZXGV010000130.1:0-6040 GCA_964640575.1 uncultured Dysgonomonadaceae bacterium | reverse complement strand
AGGAGCTCCATTACGAGCATAATCTTTAGATGGTTTAGTCAACAAAGTAATGGGTTTGAAGGTTGACTTTGATATTTTTATTTTGTCGGAAAACACTTTGCTGTTTATTTTGCCATTTGCAAAAGCTGCTGCTCTTATTTCCGCATCTTCTTTCACAGTAAACTTACCTATATATTCAATCGAAGATGTTGTGGGTTCACTTCCATCAAGAGTGTAATAAATAGTAGAGTTGCCAAGCGTACTGAACTCAACATCTATTGCATTTGTTTCAAAATTAGGTTCTAGTGATGCTTTTATATCATATACATGCGTAGCATAATTGTATCCCTTTTTTTCATACAAATCGGTAAGTTGTGGTAGTCTTTTCAAGAAGTTATCATAATCTTTCTTTTCTGCTGCAGTCCACTGTACTTCACTCATAGCTGCCATGCGTGGCAATGACATATACTCTACATGCTCTGGAGTTGGAATATATTCTGTCCACAAATTTGCTTGCACACCTAATATATGGTTTTTTTGTTCTGGAGTTAACACATCAGGTGCTGGTTCAAGGCTATAAACTTTTTCAAGAGGGAGGTAACCTCCAATTGCAAAAGGCTCTTCATCAGTTTCTGCTGATTGATAATAATCAAAATAAGCATGAGTTGTAGGTGTCATAATCACATCGTGACCCATTTGAGCAGCTTTGATACCACCAGCCATTCCACGCCACGACATCACTGTTGCGTTGGGTGCAAGTTCTCCCTCCAATATTTCGTCCCAACCAATGATACGACGTCCATGCTCGTTCAAGAATTTCTCGATACGTGCTGTTAAGTAGCTTTGTAGATAGTGTTCTTTTTTATGTTCCGCATCACCTTTTATGCCTAACTCTTTGATTTTCGCTTGACATTTAGGACACTCTTCCCATCGTACTTTTGGAACTTCATCTCCACCAATGTGTATGTACTCCGATGGGAACATTTCCATCACCTCTGTCAATATATTTTCTAAGAAGGTGTATGTTTTTTCGTTACCCGCGCAAAGAACATCTTCAAAAATACCCCATGTTGTAGCCACTTCGTAAGGTCCACCTGTACATCCATATTCAGGATAAGCTGCGAGTGCAGCAAGCATATGACCAGGGAGGTCTATTTCGGGTATAGTTGTAATGTAACGCTCTTGTGCGTAATCTACTATCTCTTTTATCTCTTCTTGTGTGTAGAAACCACCATGTGGTTTGCCATCATACTCGCCACTGTTTTTTCCAATTACAGTCTCTTTACGTTGTGAGCTAATCTCGGTAAGTTTCGGGTATTGTTTTATCTCTACTCTCCAGCCTTGGTCTTCGGTTAGATGCCAATGGAAGCGATTGATGTTGTGCATTGCGAGTAGGTCGATGTATTTTTTTACAAACTCTACTGGTTCAAAGTAACGTGCTACGTCAAGCATTATACCTCGATATCCAAAGCGAGGTTTGTCGTTTATCGTTACAGGTGCTAATGTAGTTTTTGTATCACTCGTAGGAATTGATTTACGCAAGGTTTGAATTCCGTAAAAAACACCTGCTTCGCTCGCACCTGTTATAGTAACTTTGTTTTGTGTCACTTCTAAGCGATATGCTTCTTTGTTTTCATTATCCAATCCGAGAGCTAATTCAATAACCTTCTCTTCAGATGGAATAGAAGTAAGGACGGGGAGATTTAGATATTCTCCTAAAAACTCTGCGTTTCGCTCCATCAATTTATTTCCCTCTGGGTAAACAACTTTTGTGGCAGAGGATAAAACAAACGGTTCTCCTTCGGAAGTACTTACTTCTAGTGGCAAAGGTATAACCTGATAGTTGGCTTCGCCCGTAGTTGATTTGTCGCAAGCCATAAAAAAGCCTGCAAGCACAGCTAACATTAATAGTTTATTGATTTTCTTCATACAGTTTTTTTGATTGATTATTGTTTCTTTTATTCTTTAAAAGGAATGGCTTCCTATTTTAATATGTTGATGGTTCGTTGCACTTTCTCAGAATCTGTTATGTTTTGCACATATTCATCAATAGAAACAACTGTACCACCCATTTTTAAGTTTGGGTTTCTGTACTCCATTTTGCTGTTTATTGGTTCTCGTGCCGAGAAGTGAAATTCTCTAGCCTTGGTCTCTTTAGCTATTGTTGCAATGTTGTTTTCATTGACACCGCTGCCTGGCATAATAATGATTCTTTCGTTTGCTTTAGCAACCAATTTGCTTAATAGCGAGATGCCTTCTATTGCAGTGGGTTGTTGTCCCGATGTGAGTAGTCTGTCGCATCCCAATGCTACTATTTGTTCTAAACTCTCAAAGGGGTCTTTGCACATATCAAATGCACGGTGAAAAGTTACACTCATACCTTGTGCTGCATCAATCAACTCTCTGTTGCGAACCATATCAATTGTTCCGTCCGCATTGAGGCAACCAATTACTATACCATCTACTCCTAGTTTTTTTGCAATTTTAATGTCGTGTACCATTGTTTGATGTTCCACATCGGAATAGAGGAAATCGCCACCACGAGGACGAATAATTATATTCAATTCTATGTTTAGTAATTTACGTGCAATAGCAATTTCGCCATAGGATGGTGTTGTACCTCCTTCAGGAATGCCAGCACATAGTTCTACTCTGTGTGCACCTCCTTTTTGTGCTTGTAAGCAACTTGCAACGGAGTTTGCGCAAATTTCAACTTTATATTTCATTGTTTTGTTCATTTGTTATTCAAAGCCAAATATACAACTTAAAAGAAAGATTTGAAAAACTATTATCCTATATTGTTGACACATATTATTATTAATAGTCTATTGACTTATAGTTTTTGAATCTTTCTTCTTGTTGATAATTGTAATTACGTGAAATTTTACTAGTTTTCAGTCATCGATATTTACAACATTCTTTTATGAGGAGGGAGTTTCCGTTTATATGAAAGTAAAGTTACAGCGGTTAAGTTGGGTGTCAACCATTATTGCCAAGTATACGGTATCATAATCAGTGATTAAAAAGAAGTAGTGCAATACTAGTTTTTATTACAAAAACAAAAGGATTGAAAATGTCTTACCATATCCAATCCTTTTTTTAAATATCTGTCCCGATATATTTACTATTAAACTCTCGAGTTTTTAATATAATAAAATAATATTAGTTACTTTCAGCAGGCTCCAATTGTGTTTGTGGTTGTTGGTGACAAACTGGGTTCGATATATCTTCAAATATTTCTAGGTCGAAATATTTTGTTGCTGCCAATAGGTGGTCAAAGACATCCGATACAATACCTTCGTATATTGCCCACACTGTAGTGTCTGCAAACATGTATAACTCTAAAGGTACTCCTTTTGATGATGGGTCGAGTTGACGCACCATTATCATCATATCTTGTTTTATATCTTTGTGATTATGTAAATATTCCAGAACATAAGCTCTGAATAAGCCCATGTTTGTAAGGTTTCTACCATTCACAGGAATGGATTTATCAGCACCTATCTTTTCGTTATATTTTTTAATTTCAGTATTGCGTTCGTCTATATAGTTGGAAACACTTTGTATGCGCTTAAATTTTTCTAATTCCTTATCACTTTCAACAAAGCGAATAGATGATTGCTTGATATTAATGGAGCGTTTAATTCTTCTTCCACCTGTTTCTTGCATACCTCTCCAGTTCTGAAACGATTCTGAAATAAGGGAGTAGGGTGGTACGTACGAAATGGTTTTATCGAAGTTGCGAATTTTTACTGTAGTAAGAGATATTTCAAATACATCTCCATCCGCGTTAAATCTAGGCATCGAAATCCAATCTCCCATTCGTACCATGTCATTAGCAGATAGTTGAATACTAGCTACAAATCCCATTATAGTATCTTTAAAGACTAACATCAAAATGGCTGAAGCTGCACCTAAACCTCCAATAAGAATGCCTGGGTCTTCACTTATCAGTATCGATATAAGTATGATACCTCCTATAGCATAGAGAAAAATCTTTACTACCTGAAAATAGCTTTTCAGAGGTTTATCCTTTAGCGACTCTCGCTCTGCAAGGGTATCCTCAAATACATTCAATACAGCTGTTATGAGCCATAGTATATAGAATACAAGATAAGCATCAGCTATTTTATTAAAAAATGCCATTGATTTAGGAAAGTCGATGAAAATGGTAGGTATCGATCCTTTTATTAAGCTAAAAGGAACAATCATAGCCACATAGTGAGGAATCTTCCTATTCAATAAATGTTGTAGGAAAGAGAATTTTTTTATTTTTACAGATTTCGTTAAAATAAGGGTTAAAATCCTGCGAGTAACCACTTGCAAAATATAAACCAGTACAACCACTAATGCGATTAAGAAAACAAGGTTGATGTACTTAATGAATTGTTCGCCAATTCCTATGTTGACTAGTAGCTCTTTTGACCATTCACTAATAGCATTGGTCTGTTGGGTTATTTGTTCAATTTTTTCTTGTTCGTTCATATTGAAATTTAAATTGATGATATATTTTTATTACCAGGATATTATCCCTTCTTCTAAATTGTATACTGTAAACCCTTTTCTTGCTAATAATAGTCCCGCATCCACACTTCTTACACCACTACGACAATATATTGCAACCGGAATAGAGATATTTAACGCAACATCTACCTGCTCTTCAAAATTTGCATCATAAAAATCGATAAGCAATGCTCCCTCTATTTTACACTGTTCAAATTCTTCTGGTGTTCTCACATCTAGCAGTTGAACTGTGCTTTCAGTAATTAGTTTCTTAAATTCAGAGGTGCTTATCGATTTGAAGTCTCCGTTCATATCACTGTTGTCACGTGAAGTGAAAGCAATCATATATCTGTTTGTTTGAGTAGATTGTTTTGAAAATTGTTGAAACCAATAAAACGCCGATAGAACTCCACATTATAAAGTTGTTACTATTTTTACTTATTTTGTGTGTATAACTATGCCGTTATTTACAAAGGTATGAAATTTATTTTGTGTGAAAAACTTTAAGAGTGTGTTCTTGACCTTTTTACCTGATATCTATTTGTAAAAACCTCAAATTGTTTGAAACTTGTAGTTGCATCATTCTTTTAAAGAGTCGTAGCAGAAATAGTGTAACCAGTTATTGAATAGCAAACTCGAATGGCTACGCCATAATATTAATGGTTTTTGACTAGGGTCGTCGTCAGGGTAGTAATTATAGGGAATTCCTACTGTATTTAATCCCTTTTGCATGTCTCTCATATACTCTTTGTGGAGTGTCATTGGTGCATATTCAGAATGTCCTGTTATAAAGAATTCATTTCGAGAAGTATCTACAACTAAGTAAATACCAGCTTCATCTGTTTCGCATAAAATTGTAAGTTCAGGATGCTTTTCAACATCTTTTTTAAGTATGGTTGTGTGACGACTATGCGGTACATAAAAGACATCGTCGAAACCGCGAAACAGAGGGAAGGATGTGTCTGATACAATGTGCGGATAAATACCGAACAATTTCTTGTCTAACTCATATTTTGGAATACCATGAAAATGATGAAGAGCAGCCTGAGCACCCCAGCAGATGTAGAGCGAGGATGTTACATTTTTTCGTGCCCAGTTAAAAATACTTTCTAGTTCTTCCCAATAACTTACCTCTTCAAAAGGTAGTAGCTCTACTGGAGCACCCGTTACGATGAAACCATCGTACTTATTGTCCTTTATCTCAGAAAAAAGTTTGTAATACTTTTTAATATGTTCAACCGGAGTGTTCCTTGGTGTGTGACTCTCTAAATAAATAAAATCTAGGTGAATGTAAAGTGGGCTGTTACTCATGATGCGGAGCATATCTGCTTCTGTGTTAACTTTGAGCGGCATCAAATTAAGGATAGCCACTTTTAGATGAGGTTTTGCATCTTTTTTTGTAAGAATAAGATCTGAAATAGAGTACTGTTCTTTAGCAAGCAACTCTAATGCAGGGAAGTTTTGGGGTATATTTAGTAACATTTACTCAGTTATTATAGATATATTATATTGTGCAACCGCTTATTTGTTGCTTTGTAGTGTGTTTCTTTTATTGAAA
>CAZXGV010000129.1:0-6121 GCA_964640575.1 uncultured Dysgonomonadaceae bacterium | reverse complement strand
ACCACATACCACATACCTATAATCTGCAAATCAACATATTCACTGTTCTGCAGACTAATCAGCACTTTAATTCCATAACTTTAAATAGCGGATAAAGCAGAAAGAATAATATCAAAATGGAAATGAAATAAAAGACTTCTCTGCGAGAAATCACTCAATTTTAGTTTTATCAGCATGGAGGTTTTTACGATATTCAGCTGGAGGTACTTTAAACACATCTTTAAATGATTTTGAAAAGTAAGAAGTGTCTGTGAAGCCCGACGCATAACAAACATCAGTAACATTTAAGTTTATATTTTTCAATAACTCAGATGCCAATTTGACGCGATGTACTCGAATAAACTCTGATACAGACATGTCAACAGTTGCTTTAAGCTTTCTGTAGAGTTGAGATCGGCTCATTGCTGCAAACCTGCAAAACTCATCTACGCCAAAGTCGGGGTTTGATATCTCGTTCTCAACGACATCCTTTAATGTTTTGGCAAAACTATCTTCGGCGTCAGTAATTAATAAATCGAGAGGTTTGATGATAAATTCTTTACGGTACTTTCCGCTCATCACATTACGGACTTCAATTAAGTTTTTCACTTTTTGTTTCAGCACTTTCCTTCCAAAGGGTTTTGTGATATAATCATCGGCTTTGTTTTCCAATCCAAGTAGTAAATCTCTTTCATCATTCAATGCTGTTAATATAATAACTGGAATATGACTAGTCTTAGAGTTCGTCTTCACGGTATTACAGAGCTCAAGCCCATCCACTTTAGGCATCATTATGTCTGTTATAATAACATCTGGTATGTGTTCAATAGCGATAGCAATTCCTTCTTCTCCGTCTTTGGCTTCAATAGTATTGTATATACCTTTAAAAGACTCTACAATATAATCTCTTAAATCTTCGTTGTCTTCAACAACGAGGAGAAGAGGTTTGTCAGAGAAAACTGAGTCTTTCTTCTCTTCTTGTCCATTCTCTGCAGTTGCAGGTTTGTTAACCCCTTCACGTACTACGTGAAATCTATCTACAGTTAAGTTCTCAAGCGCTAAATCTTCTATTTCATATTCTTCCTGATGTGGTAGGGGTGGGAAAACAACTGTAAATTCTATTTCGTTATCTTTATTATAATCAACCGAAAGATTCGCATTGTATAGCAAGCAAAGCTCTTTTACCAACGAAAGACCTATTCCAGTACTCCCATAGTGTGAGGATTTAATGGTATAGAATCGGTCAAATATTTTAGACAATTCCTCAGGAGATAACTGCTCGCCTGAATTAGCAACCTTAACAATATATTTGTCTTTATCTTTTTTCCCAATTAAAGAAATATTACCGTTTCTTTCTGTAAACTTCAAAGCATTTGATAAAAGATTAGAAACAATGATTTCGATTATGTTCAAATCTATCCATTCTTTTCCACTTGCATCGATGCTTATGCGGTAGTTGATAGATTTCTCGTTGACAATATGCAAAAAGAAATTAGCAATACCTTTCAATGCTAACGATAGATCTGCATGTTGTGGGTTAATTTTAAAATTACCTGAATCTACTTTCGAAAGGCTTAACAGCTGATCAACTAGAAACAACAAGCGTTCGGAATTACGAAGCATGACCCTTGCATCTTTTTCTAAATCACTAGGCAAATCTTTATCTAACCAGGTTTCAAGTGGTCCTTTTATAAGTGTGAGAGGAGTTCTAAATTCGTGCGAAATATTTCCAAAGAACTTAGATTTAATTTCATTTATTTTTTCCAGTTCTTTACTTATTTTCAATTTATTATTGTAACGATAATAGAGAAAGCCTATAAACACGGAAAGCAACAAAATCAGTAAAAAGAAAATTCGTTGTTGTTCTATTTTGTTCTTTTCAGTTAATTCTTTTTCTGTTGTAAGGAGTTGTATTTGCTGAGCTGCTTCCTTCCCTTTGTAACGGTTTTCAAGTTCGAGGATACGCACTTCACTGTTTTGTGCCAACACGCTGTCGCGATAAATGAGCCCCATCTCTTTAGCTTCATATGCTAGTTGAAACAATTGCTGCTTCTCCCTCAGTTTAGCTAATAGTTGATAACCCTTTTGCTGGTAATCATACGAATTAATCTCTTTTGCTAAGGATACTATCTCAAGCACATGGGTTTCAGCTTCACTCGATCTATCAAGATTGATAAGGGTCTCTGCCAAAGAAATTTGGACTTCGAGTTTATGAAAGGCATCTTTAGAGTCTTCCATAAGAGCAAAGGCTTCACTAAGCAGTTCTAAAGAAAGGGATTCTCTCCCCTTTGCATAATATATAAGTCCCATTGATCTTTTGCAAATGGCTTCACCAATGTATGAATCAATTATTCTGTTCTGCACCAACGATTTTTCGTAATAGTAAAGTGCACTGTCTAAATCATTGCGCATATTGTAGGTTTCAGCCAAATTCGCATAATTAATAGCCTGTCCCAAATTACTATTCGACGCCTTTTCAATCTGCAACGCTTCTTGAAAATATGTTTGAGCTTGATCGGGCTTGTTTAATGCAAGAAAAATATTTCCCAACCCATTCATCGCCATAGCTCGATTTTTAGAATACTTACTATCATCACCCGACAGCTCTAATGCCAAATAATGATAAGTAGAAGCCTCTATATTCGAGTAGGTTCGTCTCAAATCTGTCCCGATGTTATTGAGTGAGTAAAGTTGTCCCACCGTGTCATTAACAGTCTCCGCCAAACTGAGAGCCTTAAAGTGGAGGTTAAGGGCTTCTTGATAGTCAGCGTTATTTCGAGCTGTTGTTCCCCGATTATTTAGGTCTTTTATTTGCGCCATCAAGCTATCTACTTCTTCAGCTTGTCGTTTTACAGCCACTATTTCTTCAGCGATAAATTCCTGCCTCAGATTGCAAGAAACAAATATTAGAGCAACTAATAATAAGGTAAAAGAGGCGTGATTTTTTTTAAAATGAAGTTTGACCATTGTGTTATCAAAGATTTATAGTTTCCTTTACTGCTAATGTTTTCACTCTAAAACATATAACATCTCATTGACACTTATGTTTATATTTTCAAATTTTGAGTGCAAATACTCTTGGAACTCAACAAATTAACCGATAACTTTAATCGAGCAGGAAGATAGAGGTGAAACGAGCATATAATTCCTATTTCATCGTTCAATGTTTGTGAAGAATAATGCCACTCCTAACGTAGTTTTGGCATAGTTCTATACTATTTGCTATAATAACTTCAGCACTTATGAGCTTTACTACTATTCCATTTTCACCACCAAGTTAATAAACACGAGGTCATACTAAAAAAGGGTGTCCAACCTTTGGACACCCTTTTTTATCTTGTGATATAATTATTTCTTACTTAACTATTTTGCAACTTCTACACGACGTGCTTTAATAGTGAGTGCTTCTGCACCTTCTGTTTTTGGATCTTCACCCATACCAATTGCTGTAAGTCTTGAAGCACTAATTCCTTGTGCAATTAGATATTTCTTAACCGACTCAGCTCTTCTTACAGACAATGCATCGTTATACGCACTTTGACCATGGTGGTCTGTGTAACCAATAACATCAACTGCAACATCATCAAACTCTCTTAAAGTAGTAAGAATTATGTGTAACTCTTCAGCATACTTTTCTGTATCTAATACATGGCTATCAAAAGCAAAGTGTACTGTTGGAAGTTTTGGAAACTCCTTAACCACTACAGGCTCGGGTTTAGGCTCGGGTTTAGGCTCGGGCTTAGGCTCAACTACTGGTTTTGGTTGTGGTTTGTGTTCATAATAGATAGTTTCTGTTTTACCAGATGATTTACCTAAATTGATTCTTAAACCAACCAATCCATTAATTTGCCAGTCTGGATTGTCACCATCTTTAGAGTTAAATCTATCGTCCAACATAGTAGTGTTTCCTTCAATTAATAACCCAAGATAATCATTCAAGCGGATATCGAGCCCAAGTCCAAAACGTCCGCCAAAGAAACCTCTGTTATCTTCCCATAGATACTCCAAGTTGTATCCTTCAGTATCCAAATCCGTAGCACCGTTTTCAAATCCATAAGCATATCCCAACCCTGCAAAAATATAGGGTGAAACTTTACGTTCTGGATTAAATCCACTGCAAAGTGACGCTAGGTCGAACACAGCATCAAGATTTCCTTGTACGAATTTAAAATCGTAATCTTGTTCTGGCATTACCCACCCACCTTTACCTTGCCATCCAGATGCGCCTAAGCGCATACTGAATGTAGGTGTGAATTTATATCCAACATTTAAAGCTGCTGCTGGTGAAAATAAATCTAAAAACTTAGCTTCACCGACAGTTGCAGCAACACCACCTTGTAGTTGTAGATTGGCATGAGGTACAAAGTACGTCTTACCCTCCTCCTTTACTCTTCTTTCTTCCGTTTGTCCGAAAGAGACCATTGGTATCAACGCCAATGCGATGAAATATATAAAAAACCTCTTCATAAATTATTAATTTTAATTAGTCCAATTGATTTTGATAAATGCCTCTTCAAAAGGTTTATTATCTTCAGTTAATATGGTAACTCGCACAATTGGTGTTTTACTAACGTCTGCAACACCATTTGGTGCAGTCACTCTAGATGAATTAGCAGGAAGATTGATTGCACCTCCAGCATCATCAGCTATGTCAAACACATATTTTAGACCATACTCTTCAAGAACTAATTCGGTATACTCACCATCTCCATGTGTGAAATATATATACGAATCAAGTTGATTCTGTAGTTTAGCTTTTACTTTTGCCAACCATTTGTCTTGATCAAATATTTTGTCAAGTTCTATAATCTCGTCAATGTCTATAGTAAATTCAAAGCCTTTTTTGAATTCAATTGGATCTGAGCTTAATGTTTCTTTGTAATTTACTGTCTCTGTTTTTTGAATTGTTGTATTCGTTATTGGGTCATAATAATCATAAGTGAATTCAATATCAAAATCAACATCAAAATCAACTACAAAAGTAGTATCTACTTCAAATACCCTTGTTATAGTCCCAAATGTTGGAAGATTAATTGTAGGAATAAACTTATCAATTACATCCACACTAACATAGTTACTAAGGTTTATACCTAATTCACCAGGAAGCATGGTAGTGATCACGTCCTCAAGGTTAATCTCTTCATCATGTTTAATTTGAAGTACTCTCCTATCTGTGCTAGCTAAGGCTCCAGCTTCATCTATATTTAATGGAAAATTATAGGGTGCCCAACCCGCATCTTTAGCTAAACCATCTGCATCATGCGCTTGTAAATTTGCTATACGAGAACCTATAACTGGATGAGGAAGTGTTGTAATCCAATCTGAATGCATTTGACCATAATCTGTGTTTACAGTCAACATTATTTGAGGTACTTTAAAGCCTCCGTCCCATTTTAATATAGCATCAACAGCAGAATCTCCTAATAATTGACGCAACTTATTTTCTACTTTTTTATCAAAATTGGGACCAATACTTTCTATTGTCATTATCTCTGAAACAGCCATAAACATACCCATCGCTTCTAATATATAGCTATCATCAGGTGTGATAGTTGTACTCACTGTTAATACACCTTTATCAGCATTATATGATTCAAATTCAACTCTAGTGTTTAATGGATCGTCTGCTGATCTAGTTCTATGTAAACCATATAAAAATTTGAAAATTAAATTCTCGGGATCATTAAATTCAAAGCTGTAATTAGCATTACTAAATATATTAAAACCATTCGGAATTTTTGAACCAACTTTGTATTTTAACTCAACTTTTTTAGAAAACATTGCACCTCCAGCATCTTTCAATTTAAGGCTATATAGTGATGGGAATATTGCCACTGGATCATTTATAGTAACTACATAGTCAGGTATAAATGTCAAACTTGATAATAATAATGGGAAGTTAACTACAACTGGACCAGTATGCCCTTCTACGTTATATATTTCAAGCGTGCTGTCCGTCCAAAGTGCTGTTATTGTGCCTTCTGGCAACCATGCTATACCTGAATCGGCCTCTGAACCATCAGATTCAACTTTAAACCAATTGCCATCTGCATGTGGATAGTAGTAAGCACCATCTTTACCGTCAACTCCATCTTTGCCATCTACACCGTCTTTACCGTCTACTCCATCTTTGCCATCTGCA
>CAZXGV010000128.1:3868-6148 GCA_964640575.1 uncultured Dysgonomonadaceae bacterium | reverse complement strand
GCACAAAAAGAGGGATTGCCAAAATTAGGTGTGGGGTTGGACTATGCGATTATAGAGGACGGTAAAAATATAGTGATGCCAATGGTCTCTGTTTCCATTCCTATTTTCAGGAAAAAGTATAAAGCAGCTGAAAAAGAAGCACAACTAATGCAAGAGAGTTACCTGCTTCAGAAGAGCGAAGCTTCCAACTTGCTTATTTCAAATTATGAGATGACATGGTTTGAAATACAACAGCAAAAAGAGTTAATTGAATTGTATGATCAGCAAACTAAGGAGACGAATCAATCGCTGAACCTTTTGTTTAGTGCTTATAGTAATTCTGGGAAAGAGTTTGAAGAGGTGTTGCGGATGCAACAGCAATTGCTGAAATACGAGAAAATGAAAGCCACGGCAGAAGTAGAATATCACATAGCGCTGGCTAAACTAAATTACATCACTGCAAAACATATAGGTAAATGAAAACAAATACAAAAACGATAATATTAGTTCTTTCGACCCTGATAATAGGTCTGTTATTGGGATGGTTGATTTTTGGAGGTGCGAGTAGTAATGACAATGGTGCTGATTTAACTGAGCACTCACATGTGGGAGAGGAGACAATTTGGACTTGCTCTATGCACCCACAAATTCGTCAAAACGAACCAGGGGCTTGTCCCATTTGTGGTATGGACTTGATTCCGTTGGAAGATGATCAAAATGACGATATAGATCCGATGGCTATCAGTATGTCGGCAACAGCAATGCAGTTAGCCGATGTTCAGACAGCAGTTGTGGGGGCAATGGATCATACAAAACAGGTGCGACTAAATGGTAAAGTACAAGAAGACGAACGCTTGGTTTTTTCGCAATCGTCTCACGTGCCAGGACGTATTGAAAACTTGAAGGTAAACTTTACAGGCGACTATGTAACAAAAGGACAGGTAATTGCTTCGGTATATTCGCCAGAGTTGGTAACTGCGCAAGAGGAGTTGTATGAAGCACAAAAAGTGATGGATACACAACCCCAACTTTTCAATGCAGCCAAAGAGAAACTGAAAACCTGGAAATTGACAGACGGTCAGATTGAGCAGATGTTACAGTCGGGAGTCACTACAGAAACTTTCGATATTCAGGCTGATGTATCAGGATATGTAATTCAAAAATTGGTCAATCCAGGCGATTACGTTCAAAGAGGGCAACCCATTTATGAGATAGCGGATCTCTCAAGGGTATGGGTACTTTTTGATGTGTATGAATCTGACATGGGTTGGATAAATAAAGGCGCTAAAGTAGAATATACTGTTTCTTCACTTCCAGGCGAAACGTTTACAGGAACTATCTCTTTTGTCGACCCGATGATTAACCCGATAACAAGAGTGGCAAAGGCAAGAGTGGTAACGAATAATCGTGGATTGAAATTGAAACCAGAAATGTTTGTCTCAGGTATTGTACAAGCAGAATTGAAAAAAACGACAGATGCTGTGGTTGTTCCCAAAAGTGCGGTGATGTGGACAGGTCCACGTTCTGTTGTATATGTGAAATCTGTGTCTGATCAAGGTGTTAGTTTTCAATTGCGCGAAGTAACACTGGGACCTGCATTGGGCGAAAGTTTTGTAATAGGTGAGGGTTTAGAAATAGGAGAAGAGATAGCAGTAAACGGTACATTTAGTATTGATGCAGCTGCTCAACTTTCAGGGAGACCGAGTATGATGAGTCCTGATGGGGGTCCTTCTATGTCGGGACACGACCATGGAGATATACCATCATTTGAAGAGATATCTGATGTTGAACGCTTAAGCGATATCAATCCTGCATTTAAGGCGCAACTTACCAACGTGTATAATGCCTATTTGAAGATGAATGATGCTTTTGTTGAATCGAATGCCCAGGATGTAGCCAAGGAAGCTAAAGATGTAATCGAAGCTTTCAAGTCGGTAGATATGTCTTTGTTGAAAGGTGATGCACATATAATATGGATGGAGCAGTTGGAGACGTTGAATAGCAAGATAGATGCAATCAGCAAATCAAAGGATATCGAGAAGCAACGTCAGGAGTATGTTCAGTTTAACCTTGTGTTTTACAAAAGTGTAAAAATGTTTGGTTTGGATGATGTGACGGCTTATTATCAATACTGTCCCATGGCGAACAACGACAAGGGTGCCTATTGGTTGAGCAATATCGAAGAGATACGTAATCCATATTTTGGTGATGCAATGATGAGTTGCGGAGAGACTAAGGAAATAATTAAGTGAGATTAATTTAGAGTTATAAACAATTTAAAACGTAAGAACAATGAGAAAA
>CAZXGV010000128.1:0-3768 GCA_964640575.1 uncultured Dysgonomonadaceae bacterium | reverse complement strand
CAAAGCAACATAAAAAAGAGGTTGCTAAAATAATCAAAGACGCTACGCAAGAGGCGAAATACATTGCTGATAACAATGGAAATATTGCTAATCAGAGAGAGCACTTTGAGTTTTTAACGAAGGGTGTTAAAGACTTAGTAATCATAGCCGGTTCAGACAGACCACTCTATCAGGCTTATTGTCCAATGTATAACAATAATAAAGGTGGAGCATGGTTGAGTGCATCAAAAGAGATTTATAATCCATACTTTGGAGATAAGATGTTGAGATGTGGAAGTGTACAACAAGAAATTTCGCTGAAGTAAAAATGATTGAATAGTATACAGTTAATACAAATGGTAGCTTTTGTGGGTTTTTAATTATACGCATTGAGAGCTGCCATTTTTTTGCTATACATAGAAGTATTACACAGTTGTAATTAGTAAGCTATGGTACAATTCTCTTTAAATTTTACTCAATCATATAAGAGAATTCGGATACTTGCGAGGATTAAACAGCTTCTAATTGATAATCATAGTGAGTGCTAATTATAAACATTATATCGAACTCTCTGTTTTACTCTATAAGAGTCTTTGTTTCAGAAGTAAGCATAAGGCAAACTCTCACCTTTTGAGTGAGTCAATAAAACAGGAATATAAATAAAATAAAAAATACAGTATGAAGAAATTCGACTTATTCGTAATAGGAACTGGAGTAGCCGGAACAATCATAGCCAATAAAGGTGTACAAGCTGGTCTTAAAACCGGTATTGTTGACAATCGTGACTATGGAGGAACGTGTGGTTTACACGGTTGTATTCCAAAGAAAATATTAGTAGGTGCGACCTCAGCTGTAGCCTCTTCAAGGAATCTTAGAGGGAAAGGTGTTGACAACTTACCGTCAATAAATTGGAAAGAACTGATTGAGTTCAAAAACTCTTTCACCAATCCTATGCCGAAAAATAAAGAGGACAACTTCAAAAAAAATGGAATAGTTACCTATCATGGCGAGCCAAAATTCATTGCTGAGAATCAATTGAAGATTGGTAATGATACAGTTGAAGCTGATAAAGTAGTTATTGCTACAGGTGCAGTACCACGAGAATTAAATATTCCTGGTGCAGAACATGCACTTTCGAGTGACGATTTTTTAGAAATGGAGGACCTTCCAGAATCGTTGCTCTTTATAGGTGGAGGATACATTGCTTTCGAGTTTGCACATATTGCTGCACGCAGTGGTGCAAGAGTTACCATTTTAGATATGGGCTCAACTTCATTACCACACTTCGATAAGGATATTGTTAATCATTTAGTGGATGTTACAAAAGAGTTGGGTATTGAATTAGTGATGAACACCAGAGTGTCTCAAGTAAAGAAAAACAACAATAGCTATGTAGTTGTAGGAGACAACAACGGTAACTTAAGAGAATTTGAGAGTGATGCAGTATTTAACACATCGGGTAGGGTTCCTGCTATTTATAATCTTGATTTGGAAAAAGGAAATGTCCGCTATTCTGATAAAGGAATAGAGGTAAACAACTTTATGCAAAGCACAACCAATCAAAAAGTTTATGCTGCAGGAGATAATACAGCAACACGTGGATTGCCTCTTACTCCTTTTGCAACTATGGAAGGGCATATAGTAATAGCGAATATATTAAGTGGTAATAAGAAAAAACCTGATTATGGTGTTCGACCAACAGTAGTGTACACTTTGCCTGCCTTAGCAATGGTGGGTATGACTGAAGAGCAAGCACGTGAAGATAATTTTAATATCACAGTAAATTATGCATCAGTGCCTAATTGGTATGCGGCTAAACATTTGGGAGAAAAGACGTATGCTTTTAAAGTAATTATTGATAAGAAAAGTAATCTTATTTTGGGGGCTCACATCATTGGTCCGAATGCAGAAGAAACTATTAATGTGTTTGCAGTAGCAATGCAGGCTGGGATGAGAGCTATAGATTTAAAAACAATTCCGTTTGTGTTTCCTTCTGCTTCATCTGACATAGTGAAGATGGTATAAAATTCTTATTTTTGTATCATTACGTAAACAATAAAATTAATGATAAACATGATAAATTTTAAAGTGGACACGCAAGATGCGCCCCAAACTGCAACCCAAGTAGTTGTGATTACACCAAAAAACAAATCAGAAGATTATAACTTACCTTCGGGTGTACTTCAAAAGGTAGAGAAACTTATTGTAGATAAGGATAATGGATTCTTTACTCTATACGAAAACGATGTTGTTAGATTGGTGTCTATTTATGCAAAAGATGAACCTGAAGTTGTCAACGACTCGGAGGAATTGCGTCTGTTTGGAGCTGCTGTCTACAAAGCCCTCGAAAGCGAAAAGATTGAAGAGGCTCAGTTGATAGGATTCACTGAAGGATTTTCTACCTGTGAGCGAAGTTTATTTTTGGAAGGGATGTCGTTAGCGCAATATCGTTTCGATAAATATAAAAAGAAAAAAACAGAATCTTCGCTTAAAGCAGTTTATCTGGATAAGGAGTCTGTTGTTGAAGGTGAAATAGAGGCTCTGGAAAATTTGGTTAAAACGATTTCCTTTGCCAAAGACTTGGTAAACGAACCAGTTAATTACCTCGATGCACCCAAGTATTCGAAACTTGCTAAGGAAATGGCATTAGCATGTGGTTTTACCACAGAGGTGTTTGATAAAGCTAAGATTGAAGAGTTGAAGATGGGGGGATTGCTTGGTGTGAATCAAGGTTCAGACACTCCACCAACTTTCAATATATTTACGCACAAACCGAAAGACGCTGTAAATAAACAACCGCTTGTATTGGTAGGTAAAGGGGTGATGTTTGATACGGGTGGGTATTCATTAAAAACTGGCAATTATATGTCGGATATGAAAACAGATATGGCGGGTGCTGCTACTGTCTTGTCCACAATAATGGCTGTAGCATTAAATAAACTACCTTATTATGTGATTGGGTTAGTTCCAGCTACTGACAATAAAATTAGTGCCAATGCATTGGTAGTTGACGATATTATCACCATCTCTGATGGTACAACTGTGGAAGTTCAGAATACTGATGCTGAGGGACGTTTAGTATTGGCAGATGCTCTTGCTTATGCAAAACAGTTCAAACCAGAGCTAGTAGTCGACTTGGCAACACTGACAGGTGCGGCAGCCGCTATCACAGGTTCACTTGGTATTGCAATGGCAGGTAATAGTAAGTCTGCTATGGTAGAGCTAAAGAAATCAGGTGACAATGTATATGAACGCTTGATAGAACTTCCTATGTGGAGAGAATTTGATGAAATGCTGAAGAGTGAAGTTGCTGATTTGAAAAACATTGGTGGTAGTGAAGGTGGTGCAACCACTGCAGCAAAGTTCTTAGAGCATTTTACTGATTATGACTGGATACATTTAGATATTGCTGGTCCTGCATCTGTAAAGAAGAGCAAAGGATACACTCAAGCTGGTGGAACAGGTGTAGGTGTTAGATTGCTATATGATTTTATTGAACGAAAATCAGGTAAAGTAAGAACGAGTTGCAATTTGTAGGTTATTCTTCTTAAAAGTGTAACAGAACATAAAAATGCACAACTATCATAATTGAATGATGGTTGTGCTTTTTTGTTTTTTTGAAATACATGTTGTTTGTGAATTTAATCATCAATTCTTTTTCTCAAACTTTTTTTTTAAATCAAACACTACCGAAAAACTTTACATAGTGCTTTTTTTGGAGTGTAAGCTGGAGGAAATCTTTTCTTCAACCAATATTTTTTAACCAACAAACATTGAAGTTGCTCGTTG
>CAZXGV010000127.1:0-6225 GCA_964640575.1 uncultured Dysgonomonadaceae bacterium | reverse complement strand
CTCCACCAGTTATAATAAAATCTACATTCAAATCTTTAGTTTTATCCAACGCCTGCTTCAATCCATTTAAGCGATCGCGACTATTCGATGCATTTAAATGAATATCAGTCAGAAAGGCAAAACGGAGTTTCTTCTCCGAAGGTTGTCCAATTAAAGTGAATGCAAAAAAGCACAAAAATAAATATAAATAAAATCGTTTCATTGTGTGTATAATTTAAATTAATAAGTAATGTATAGTATGCTTTATAAATCATAGAGAAAGATAAAACAAAGGTAACTAAAAACGTTAGAGATGTAGATGGATGTGGAAGAGACAAAAGGCAAAAGTCAATTAAAACTTTTGCCCTTTATCACCATCCTAAAGTGTTTATGTGAAAAACTCACCTACTTATTCTTCCACGTTCTCTTCCAACTCTTTTGGCATCATGCCAACTACAATTTCATTTCCTTGCGATAGCAACTCTTCAGCAAATTCCTTCACATCGTCCATTGTTATTGCATTCAATGTGGACAAGTAATCAGTATGATTATCTTCATTATAGAAATAATAGGTATTTAAAGTTCCAAGCCAGTAACCATTTAGCTTTATATTTTCGCTATACTTCTTGTTCATGAACTCTTTCACCTTGTTGAAGTCTGCTTCACGTGGTCCATTCACTGCAATGTCTTTCAACTCTTTGTGAATTATCGTATTCAGATGCTCCATTTTTGCTGGATCTGTGTCATACACAATTTGCAAAAGTGTTTGATTTTCTGGATAACGAGCGATGCTTCCACTTGAAGAAACTCCGTAAGTCCCACCTTCATCTTCACGAATTTTCTCTGTATAAACAATATTCAAAATTTGATCGAAGAAACTCATTATTACCCTGTTTTTAAGTGTTCTCTCCATTTCGCCCGAAAACACATTAAATACAGATGCTTTTGGATTTTGCATCTCTTGTTGGAATACATTGGTCATTTTCCCTTTCGTCACATCCATTGGAACACGCAAGAACTCACCATCAGTTGCTTCTCCTGGAAGCGATGCTAAGTAGGTAAGCACTACAGGCTTTACAGCCTCTTGGTCTATGTTTCCCACAAATGTGAAAACAAAACTTCCAGGGTTGAAGAATATCTGCTTGTACATCGTCATTATTTTGTCATACTCTATCTTCTTTAAATCGTCAACCTTGAGACGAGCAATTAATGGATTGTCGCCATACAACGCATGACTAATTGAATCGCTGAAAGCTGTCATTGGTTCTGCCTCAGCATTTTTTAATGCAGACTCCATTCTTTCAATAAATGAATCAAACGCATCCTGATCTTGGCGTGGCGCGGTGAAGTATAGATATACAAGTTGCAACATGGTTTCAAAGTCTTTTATAGACGAGTTTCCACCAAAGCCTTGTGATGTCAAGCTTACTGTTGGCTTTGCTGATGCCGTTTTGCCTGCTAATACTTTGCGCAAGTTTACGGTGCTAAAGTTACCAACACCACCCAATGTAATTATGTTGTTCATAATTTTAGCGTTCAGAGGATCTTGTGTTGCATATTGCGAATATCCGCCTACACTTGAAGCAGTCATCAATATCTGGTCGTCTTTATAGTCTGTCTCCTTCAACACAACTTTCATACCGTTCGATAACGTCCAAATCGTAGTTTCAAACTCTTCATTAGTTTCAACTTTCACAATTTCTCCTGGTGCAGGAGGTGTGGCTATTAACGGTTCATCAGACACCTCTTCGGCATACGCTTCTAGGTCTTCTGCTTTTGTACGTTCCACAACCGCCAAGATTTCCTCTTCCGTTGGATACACCAAATCTTCTTTTTCGGGTCCCGAAATAGAGACAACCATATTCTTGTCTTGAATCATTTGAGCAACCGATTGATTAATTGCTTCCAATGGTATATTAGGGGCAATCATCTTTATCATGTTGTACTCATACTCAATGCCTGGAAAAGGTTCGTTGTCGATAAAACTATTTACATACTCTTGAGAGTAAATACGGTTAGGTTGCTTGTCTCTGTTGTTGTAAGCGTTCTCATATCTCTTGATTATATTTTCTCGCGCTCGCTCATATTCAGATTCTGTAAAGCCAAATTTTTTCATGCGTTCAGTTTCACGAATCATAGCAGCCAAAGCTTCTTCTATTTTATCGTCAGCCGATGACGACGCAACAGTCCAAGCATCTTTTGTTTTTGCCACAAAATAGGGACCATGAAATGCGGAAGCAGCTAAGAAAGGGGCATTTGGTTTTTGCGTTATCTCATCGAAGCGATCAGCTATCATACTCGACGCTGCACTCATAATATAATTCATTACAAAACCTGCTTGCGACAGTTTAATTTCGTCTGGTAGAGGTTCGTGTTTATAAAAAACCATCAAACTTGTCCTAGTTGCTTCTTTGTCAGTTGCAATAGAAACAATTGTCTCTTCGTTGTCGGGAACAGGAAAATAAACACGTTCAGCTGCATCAGGAGCTAACTCAATTTTCGAGAACAGCTCTTTCACTTTCTCTTCCACTTCGTCTACATCTATATCACCTACAATGATGATACCTTGCAAATCGGGACGATACCATTTTTCGTAGTAGTCGCGAATCTCTTGGTGTTCAAAATTGTTGATTACATCAATACTTCCAATAGGCAAACGATTGGCATACTTACTATCTTTGTACATCACTGGAAGCATCTTCTCCCACAAGCGCGACTGCGAACCGCCTCTTGTTCTCCACTCTTCTCTAATCACTCCACGTTCGCTTTCTATCTCCTCGCCTTCAAGCGCAATTTCATTTGCCCAATCGTGAAGAATCAAAAGTGAGGAATCAACAATTCCTTCACGTATTACAGGTACATTTGATAAATAGTACACTGTTTCATCAAACGATGTGTAGGCATTCACATTCTCTCCAAACTTCACACCATTCTTTTCTAAGTAATTAAGCAACTCCTTTTTCGGAAAGTTGGTTGTACCATTAAAAGCCATGTGTTCTAAAAAGTGAGCCAATCCTGCTTGAGAATCCTCTTCAAGAATAGAACCTACTTTTTGAGCGATATAGAAATCAGCTCTATTTTCTGGAAGGCTGT
The DNA here is from genome assembly GCA_964640575.1 of uncultured Dysgonomonadaceae bacterium. GTDB lineage: Bacteria > Bacteroidota > Bacteroidia > Bacteroidales > Dysgonomonadaceae > UBA2632. The sequence continues at coordinate 3,153 of CAZXGV010000127.1, read as the reverse complement.
TGTGACGTATAAAATACGTCAACCCATTGTCGAGTACTCCATAACGTACTGCTGGATCAATGGGTTGTGGTGGGTTTTGTTGTGCGATAGCTGTTATACTAATAAACAGTAGCACAAATAATAGTATTTTTCTCATTTTTCTTTTTTAATTGTGAGTTTGTTCCGAAAAATCAACTTCACTCATTTTAGCCCTTAAATCCTCTAAAAGGGGACTTTAGCAGAGAGCAGATTATTAACTTTCCCCTTCAGTAACATAGGGGCAGAAAAAACTAATAATCAGTGTTGAGGTTTTCGGAGTGAACTCAAATTTAGATTCTATCTAGAACTACTTTAATTAAGTCTTTTGCAGATACTTTATAATTGGCATTTGTATCCAATGCAACCCTATTGGCAATAATGGTGCAAACTGTCATGGCTTTGTGTCCCATCATTTTGCTCAAGCCAGCAAGGGCAGAACTTTCCATCTCATAATTAGTGATAGAATGATCTTCGAAACGGAATGATTCTATTTTGGAATTCAACTCTGGATCTGCCAAGGGTAGTCTCACATATCTGCCTTGTGGTCCATAAAAACCAATAGCCGAAATGGTTACTCCTTTAATCATGTCAAAACCAATTTGATCTACCAACCCTTCATCAGCACTCACCACATAAGGCGAGCAATGATAAGGCGACCAATTAACATGTTTTTGAAAGGATAGTTCGAATTCTTCTTCTCTTATTTCTGCAGAACCATCATAATAATGGATAAGCCCATCAAAGCCAATCGACTTTTCGGAAACTACAAATGAGCCCACTGGACAATGTGGCTGCATCCCACCAGATGTTCCCACACGCACCATGGTGAGTTGTTTGAAATCTTTTTTCACCTCACGAGTTTCAAAATCCACATTTGCCAAAGCATCCAGTTCGGTTACAACAATATCAATATTGTCTGTACCAATACCGTGCGACAAAGCGGTAATTCTTTTCCCTTTATACATACCCGTCACGGTATGAAACTCTCGGTTTTGTATGTCACACTCAATAGAATCGAAAAAAGATGCAGTCATAGTTACACGACCAGGATCTCCCATCATTATTATCTTGTCCGACAATTGCTCAGGTTTGATATGTAAATGGAATACACTTCCATCTGAATTAATAATTAATTCTGAATCAGGTATTACTCTCATAATAGTTTGCTTAAATTAGATTATTTGTTGGGTCCTATTTTCTCAGATCCTGTTTGAGGCTTAGAAATCGAATCGCGCATTTCGGTATCAGACTGGATGTTTTTCATTCTGTAGTAATCCATGATACCCATATTGCCCGATCTAAATGCCTCAGCCATTGCTATAGGTATTTCTGCTTCGGCTTCAATCACTTTCGCACGAGCCTCTTGTGCTTTGGCTTTCATCTCTTGCTCTAAGGCGATAGCCATAGCACGACGTTCTTCAGCACGTGCTTGCGCAATGTTTTTATCTGCTTGTGCTTGGTCTATTTGTAGCACCGCACCAATATTTTTACCTATATCGATGTCTGCAATATCAATCGAAAGAATTTCGAAAGCAGTTCCAGCATCAAGACCTTTTTTCAAAACAAGTTTTGAAATAGAGTCTGGATTTTCGAGTACCGATTTGTGAGAGGCAGCAGAACCAATAGAAGATACAATACCCTCGCCCACACGAGCCAAAATAGTTTCTTCTCCAGCTCCACCCACCAATTGTTTGATGTTGGCACGAACCGTAACACGAGCTTTTGCAATCAACTGAATACCATCGATGGCAACAGCTGTTACAGGAGGGGTGTCAATTACTTTTGGATTTACCGACATCTGCACTGCTTGTAGCACATCTCTACCTGCAAGGTCGATTGCAGTACCCATTTGAAAAGAGAGATCAATGTTGGCTTTCGATGCTGATACTAATGCATGCACCACCTTTTCGACATGCCCACCTGCTAGGTAATGAGCCTCCAGGTCATCGCGCGTCACATCTTTCAGTCCAGCTTTGTGTGCTTCAATCATTGCATACACAATGGTGCGCGGCGGAACACGTCGCAAGCGCATCAAGAACAACTGTACCAGCGAAATATGTACTCCCGCCGACAGTGCGTTTATCCATAGGAAAAACGGAACGTAATAGAAAAAGATAATTAGTATAAACAGTACCGCTGCCGCAACTATAAAAAGTGTAAATTCCATACTATTAATTTTTTAGTGTTTATTGATTATTTATTGAACCTATATTATTTTAATTTGGCTGAGCATCCTTTCTCGAAACAAGAATATTAGACCACCCTACTTTGTTTACTACCACCTCCGTCTCTTCATCAATCATTTCCCCATCAATGGATTTTGCCTCTACAGTCAAATCATTAATAAAAACTTTACCAATCGGATTCAAACGAGACTCTGTGATACCCACATCCCCCACTTGTATCTTTTCCAAATCGGATGTATCTACTTTCGAATCTATGTTGGTGGTGAGAGAGATGCGCCTTAGCGATTTCGATTTTATAAAATAGAGGAAGCTACCCAACAGTACAAAAACAGAAACAAGCATCGCAATGTTTCCTGCAAATGTTCCCATATATATATATGCATACGATATGCCCCCTATCAAAAAGACAAGACCCGCAATGCCTGAGACAGTCAATCCTGGCAAAAGAAATATTTCAGCCAATAGGAATACTATTCCCAACAAAATAACAAGCGATACTATTATTAAATCGAACGTCATATCTATTATTTAAGTACATTAATGTGTCTTATCTCTTCATTGCGTGCCATCACTTTTGTTATTCTCCACTGGTCGTACAGTTCACTCACCATTTTCTCCATTCGGAGTATATCCGTGGCAAGCGACGACTTATTGCTTGATGATGCAGCAGTGTATTGAGCACGCTTTATAGCCAACTCTTCTCTCGTTTCCTCTAATTTCCTTTCAGCTTCGATGGCTCTCACATAAAGTTCTCTTGCACTGAAACTCTTAAAATCAGCGAGATGATGATAAGTGTAATCATCATTTATCACAAAATCAAAATCTTTTTCCTTGACATCTTCTCTAACACCCACTGTCGAAGCCTTATTCCGCAAGTCAGAATAATCTATGTTTTCTCTCCATGTCTCTTTTATACTGTTTATCTTGGCACGGTTGGCAAGTGAGTCTG
>CAZXGV010000126.1:0-6262 GCA_964640575.1 uncultured Dysgonomonadaceae bacterium | reverse complement strand
TTTGGATCTCTTTTATTATCGCTCATGTGCAGTACCCCGCCTTACTGCTTTCACCATTTTAAATAGTTTATCATTGGGACGAATTTTTTCAGGAGTTTTTATGGAAAAACTCTCACCTTTCACTGTCTCTTCAACTATTTTCTTGTCAACACGAATTTCATCGGCGGTCAAAAATATTGCACCCGTTGTAGGTCCTGTAATAAGTAGCTCTTCTCCGAGTTTCAATGATTGAGTTTCCATCAAGAATTCTGTCACGCCAATATTGCCAAAATGTTTGATGGCTTTGCCAATATACACTTTGCGCTTGGTAGCTCCCGATCCGTATCGGTGTGTCCATTCGCCTAAGCGTTGTCCCAAATAGTAACCATCCCAGAAACCTCGGTTGAAAACTGTAGCCAATTTCTCATTCCATGCTTCTATCTTTTCTTCTGTAAACTCATCATTACAATAAGCCACTACTGCTTCTTTGTAACATTCCGTTACACGTCTCACATATTCTGGTCCTCTTGCTCTTCCTTCAATCTTGAAAACGCGTACCCCTGCATCCATCATTTTATTCATAAAATGAATTGTCTTGAGGTCTTTGGGCGACATGATATACTCATTGTCAATCTCCAGTTCTATATCGCTGCTTTTGTCTTTCACAATGTAGGCACGACGACAAATTTGATTGCAAGCTCCTCTGTTGGCAGATTTATCTTTCTCATGAAGACTCAAATAGCATTTGCCCGATACTGCCATACACAATGCACCGTGACAAAACATTTCGATACGAATTAATTCGCCCGCAGGACCTTTAATTTGTTGCTCATTGATGTCTTTATATATTTGCGCAACTTGGTCTAAGTTGAGTTCACGCGCCAGCACTACTACGTCTGCAAATTGAGCATAAAACTTGAGTGACTCTGTATTAGTAATATTCAATTGGGTGGAAAGATGCACTTCCACACCCACATTGCGTGCATACATCATGACGGCAACGTCGGATGCAATGATCGCTGAAACACCTGCTTCTTTTGCAGCATCAACTATTGTGTGCATCAACTCAATATCACCATCGTATATCACTGTGTTTACGGTGAGGTACGATTTGAGCCCGTGCTCATTGCAGATTGCTACAATCTTAAACAGGTCTTCTGTTGTGAAGTTGTTGGCTGATCGGGCACGCATGTTCAGTCCCTCTATCCCGAAATAGATAGAGTCTGCGCCTCCTTGTATGGCTGCCATCAGAGATTCGTAGGAACCTACAGGAGCCATTATTTCATAATTGTTTATATTTTTCATTGTGGTTTCTCCATTGGAGTGGCTCGCCAGAGCCCGTTTACAAATATGTTGCCTATTAAGGCATAGTGAAAAGAGTTTTGTTTGGATAGTTAAAATTCAGGTTTTTCAAACAAACGAAATCTGTCCACAATCGCTTTAGTCTTCTTATCTAGTCGCTTTAATTGTGAAACAGAAGGGTCTTTACTTTTGGAGTCTGTTGATAATAGTTTGATAGTTAGTTTAGAATCTGTTCCTTCAATTAGTTTAAAGACTACTGTTTTGTCTTCCAGTACCCTGTTCTTTGCCAAGTGAACGGTATAGTCAGTACCAGCCTCGTAGTCAAACGTAGCTTTGTCATATAATAAGTCTGAAACTCTTATAGCATTTATTTTAGGGTCGGACTTAAACAGAACAATTCCACGCTCATCGGTCAGACTTAGACCAATTGACTTATTTTTTTTATTTAGAAACTCTGCACGTATTCCTTTTAATGAATAACCATTCTCATCAAATAGCTGCAACTGGATGGTGTCTTTCTTTTCAGATGGGGTGGTCTCAATTTTGGTTCTAACACCTTTGTACTCTTCCGTCTGTATTACGATAAAATCGTCTACGATGTCGTATGTTCCCTCTCCAGTAAATACAACTCCTAACGCATCGTTTCCTCTCACGCTAAATATTATGCGATTATCATTGAATGAGATAGAATCGGGTCCTTCCCAATAAGTGCCAGTTATCTCTTGAGCATTGAGTGCTAATGAGAATAAAACAGTTGCGAGTGTGATTAATATTTTCATGCTGGGTAGTTCTATTATTTTAGTTCTATAAATAAATGCTTGTTGCTTACCTTGATAAGCTTTTGAATCTTTCTACAAAGATATACATTATTATTTAGCAGAGAGAAATCTATCTGTTTACATATAGTTAACTTGTTATTGATGATAGCTTCTTCTGCTTCATTAACTCCTGTTGTTTGTCACATTATTAGGAGTGTATTCAGTTGGTTGTTGTGTGGTAATCAATTGTATATTGACTTCTGTTTTTTCTTCTGATTCATATTTTTGGTTGTTGTGTGCTTCTGTATTTACGTATTTGATGCACCGACAAACTCTTTGAAATAGTCCACCATACTTGCGGAGTTCTGCACCTTGCATCTACACAAAGCGAATAACATGAACAGTGGAGGTTAAGAACTTGGATGCTTACATTAACTTTTTAAGACATATAGGTTGATTTATTCATTATATTTGTATTTTAGCAGTGTAAGTCTAGTTTTGTAGTGAAACAAGCTGTTTCGCATTCTTATTTCTGAATAATTAATATAAAAAAGAGCTATATGAAGAAAGGTAGAAGAAATTTTCTCAAGACCTCTTTATTAGGAGGTAGTTTAGCGGTTTTTGGTGTTGATAAATTGGCAGCAGCACCTAGAGCATCGGGTTCAGTTGAAAGTTTTCCCATTGACAAAGTGCCTTCTCGCAAAGGGAAAAGTGTACTTGGTTTACGTTGTGCACCTATACCTAAAGTACGTGTTGGTGTTGTTGGATTGGGACGTGGAAGAGGTGCTGTTAATCGCATGTCTCAAATAGAAGGAGCCGAGATAGTTGCAATATGCGATGTGAACAAGGAGCGAGTAGCTACTACTCAAGCAGGGTTGAAAAAAAACAATCGAAAAGAAGCAGTTGCCTATACTGGCGAAGAGGACTGGAGAAAAATGTGCGAGCGTGAAGATATCGATTTAATATACAATGCTACACCATGGAATTTGCATGTTCCGATTGCTTTGTATGCAATGGATCACGGAAAGCATGTGGCGATAGAAGTTCCAGCAGCTCTTACCGTCAAAGATTGCTGGGCTTTAGTGGATAAGGCAGAAGAGAAACAGCTTCATTGCATGATGCTAGAGAATTGCTGTTATGACTTTTTTGAATTGGCTACACTCAACATGGCTCGTCAGGGGGTGTTTGGAGAATTACTTCACGGAGAAGGTGCTTATATTCACAACTTGACACAAAGTAAGAATCAAGGCTATTACAAACAATGGCGATTGGACTATAGTAAGAATCATACTGGTAACCCATATCCTACTCATGGTTTGGGACCCATAGCACAAATAATGGGAATCAATCAAGGCGACCGTATGACGCATCTCTCCTCTGTATCGACCAAACAGGTGGGATTGCATCAATGGGCAAAAGATAACTTCTCGAATGATGAACGTGTTACCTTGTCTGAAAGGTACGCTCTAGGAGATATGAATACTACCATTATTCAAACAGCCAAAGGGCGGAGCATTATGATTCAGCATGATACAACATCGCCCCGTCCTTATTCGCGCATCCATCTAATACAAGGAAGTAGGGGACACGCTGTCAAATATCCTGAAGAGCAAATTGCTTTGCAGTCTGAAGATAGTGGACACTCCTTCCTTGATGAAGAGAAACGCAAGGAACTATTGGCTGAATATGAACACCCGCTTAGTAAATATATTGGAGAGAAAGCGAAGCAGATAGGAGGTCATGGTGGAATGGATTTTATCATGGATTGGCGACTCATCTATTGTTTGCAAAATGGTTATCCGCTAGATCAATCTGTTTATGATGCAGCATCTTGGTCTTCGCTAGTAGAATTGACTGAGCGTTCAGTTTTAAACAAAAGCACTTCAGTTGAAATTCCTGATTTTACACGTGGAGCTTGGGAGGATTACCCTGAATGGCCTGTAATTGATATGAAGGATGTTTTGCATGGATAGATTTTTGTATAGGTAGGTTGCAAATGATATGAAGTTAGTAAAAGATTACTGAACTCAAATAAAAAAACGGATGCCTTATAGACAGCATCCGTTTTCCCTTATTATAGAGTTTAACTAACCAATTAGCTCTACTTCTTCTTAGAGCTATCTTTTGTCTCTTCTACCATCTTCATCTCTTCCACATTCAACTTCACTTTTGAGAAAGCTTTTTTCAGTTTGGTAGTGTCTGTTCTGTTTGCCCAATAGGTCACATTCACCGACATTTTGTCTTGATTGATATCAAGTGCTGTTATACCTTTTTCAAAAGCTATGTAACGGTTTATTTTATTCACACAACTATTACACATTTCATCGAGACGAATCTCAACAGTCTCTTTTTTCTTTTCTGCTTTCTTTGGTTTTTGAGCAAAACCCATGCCTGTTACGCATGCAAATGCGATTAATAACGTTGCTAATTTCTTCATGTTCTTACGTTGTTTAAAATGTTTATTTAAAATCTGGGTATAGTAAATCGCAACCCTCCATAAATCTTACGACCATGCACAGGACCCCATATCATAGTAGCATCAAAATTGTCGCTGCGAGGATTTGCAGCATCAACAATTGGGTTGTCTTGACGGAAATCAAATAGATTCTCTACACCCAAATAGATATTCCAATTGCGGAAATATTTTGTTATCTGTCCGTTCACAACTGTATGCGATGCAAATGTTTCGTCCCATAATGGAGTTACTGCATCGGGTGTTGGCATTCTACCACCTCCATTGAACTGAGCCGTTAAGTCGAACTGCCATTTGCCAAGCGGTGTCTGATAAGAAGCAGTTGCCAAGCCTTTATAATCGTTCAGCAATGGTTTAGACATCCGAGTAACTGCTCCAGTTTCTGGATTTGTGTAGTCAGATTCAGAATTTGTCCATCTGTATGCTGCCGTGAATGTAAATCCGTCGAAGAAAGGATAGCTCATCTCTATTTGCGAACTGTTGGTGTACGATTTTCCATCCCCCAAATTATAGAAACTTATGGCATGCGGATCGCTATCCATGTCAACAATTACTTGATTGTTGAAATTAGTTTGATAGTATTCTCCAATCAATGTCAGTTGCTTCCCAGCAATAGGAATATAGAACGTTATGTTCATGCCTGCATTCCATGCTTCTTCTTGGTCTAAGTTGTCAGCAATGTTCACTTTTCTTGAACTAGCCAGCAGGTAGTTGTTTTCGGCTAATATATTCGCTGTCCGATAGCCTTTACCTACAGACCCACGTAGATGCACCCATTCATACGGGTTATACTTCAGATGTAAACGAGGAGTAACAAACGTACCGTGCATGGAACTGTAATCTCCTCTAATACCAGCCAACATAATAAACTTGTCATTCAAGTTGTAAGTGTATTCGGCATACATGCCCGGTACAGCTTCGTGTCTGTTATAAGAGTCTGCCTCTAGTGTTTCTTTAAATTCATCATAATTCAAACTTAAGCCTGTGCTTAAATTGTGCGTATGCGAGAATTTCTTTTCGTAGAGAAGACTAGCATACAGGTTTTTTTGTGTCACATCATATTGCTTGGTGTCAAACATCGACTCTTGGTCGTGTATTGACCCAGAAGCAATTAATGCCACACTTTCGGTCAATTCACTTTCGTTAATTACATAGGCTTGTTTGGTGTACATTTCGCCACGATTCGTTTTCAGTGATATTTCATACGGATTGGTAGTGATTTGTTTCGGATCCTGCCCTCCTGTTCTCTCCTCATGAATGAAGCGACCACCATATTGCGACATATACTTGCCTGATTCATAGTTCCAACGATTCATCAAGTTAAGTTGATTCGTTTTGGGATAATCGAGAAAGGCATCATCGTTATTATCCTGACCTTTCGTGTCATTCGAATAGTGCGCAAACAATCCTGTTGATAGTTTATCATTGATTAGCCAGCTTGCATCTGCGTTCACTTCCATACGTTGTGCCTCATTGGCAAACAAGTTCAGTGACAGAACATCAGCAGTGTTTGGCTTTTTGTATTCCACATTTATTTGTCCCGCTAGTGCTTCGTATCCGTTCTTCACAGACGAAGTTCCTTTTGAGATATAAATACCTTCCATCCAAGCTCCAGGCACATAATCCAAGCCAAATGGAGAGGATACTCCTCTAAAGTTGGGGTAGTTTTCTGTAAGCATTTGCACATACGTACCAGCAAGTCCCAATAGTTTAATTTGCTTTGCCCCTGTGGTAGCATCGCTATAAGCCA
>CAZXGV010000125.1:0-6277 GCA_964640575.1 uncultured Dysgonomonadaceae bacterium | reverse complement strand
CCAGCCCTAATCCATATCTCATATTGCATACCACACTGTTCGTCAAGTAAGTCCAAAATGTTCCGCTTTGTATAACATGTGAAACTATCAATTTTAGCAGAAAATACTCTATTAATCAGATGTTTAACTCTTAGATTAATGACATTGTGCGAACGAGACCTTATCTAGAATAATCAAAACAGATTCTAAAAAGAAAAACAGCTATCGTGATTGATAACTGTCCTTCTGTTGATGTTTTGTGAAACTAATGAATGCTGAAAATTTAATTACAGACCTAATTCAACATCATACTGTGTTTCTTTACGTTTAAATAAATATTCTCCATTACGAACTGATGCCAACACATCCACTCTTTTGCGGATAGCCTCATACACAGTTGTTTCATCCAAAACAATGAAATTGGCTGCTTTACCTACTTCTAAGCCATAAGTATCTTGAAGATTTAAACAACGAGCTCCATTGTAGGTAATTAAATCAAAATTAGTTTCTACATCTTGTGCCGACATAATTTGAGCTAAGTGAATTCCATTGTCAAGAATGTTCATCATGTTTCCATTACCCATTGGATACCATGGGTCGTTGATTGAGTCTTGTGCAAAAGCAACATTTATTCCATATTCGATAAACTCCTTCACTCTTGTCAATCCACGACGTTTGGGATAGGTGTCTTGGCGACCTTGTAGATAAGCATTTTCAGTTGGGCAAGAGATAAAGTTCATCTTGCTCTTTTGGAACAGGTCCATCATTCTAAAGGCGTAAGAGTCGTCTGCCGAACCAAACGAGCAAGTATGACTTGCAGTAGTTTTCGTGCCATAGTCTTCCATCAGGACAAGGGCATTCAGTAGCTCCACAAAGCGTGAGTGTGGGTCGTCTGTTTCGTCGCAATGAACATCGATAGGTTTATCGTATTTCAAAGCAAGCTTAACTGTATCATGTACCGATTTTTCTCCAAACTCTCTGGCTGGTTCATAGTGTGGTATTCCTCCCACAATATCAGCTCCCATTTTAAGTGCTTCTTCCACTAAATCGCGTCCACCCTTATAGGTATACATTCCTTGTTGCGGAAAAGCTACAATTTGAATATCAACAATATGTTTCAAATCTTCCTTCATCTCCAACATAGCTTTTAGTGCTGTGAAGTTTGGGTCGGTAACATCTATATGTGTACGTATATGCTGTACCCCTTGCGACACCTCATCTTTGATTCCCTTAAGTGCCAATTTCTTCACGCTCTCTACTGTCAAAGTTTCCTTAAATTTTGGCCACAGTTCAATAGCTTCAAAAAGAGTACCAGAACCGGCTCCTTCCTGTCCAAGTTCAGACAATGTATACACATAGTCTAGATGCAAGTGAGGATCGACATAGGGAGGCATAACAAGTTTCCCTTTCAAGTCAATTTCTTCTTCACATTTAGGCAAATTAGTTCCGATATGAGTAACTTTTCCATCTTCAACAATCATTTCAGTTGCTGTGTCGTTGCGATAAATATTCGCATTAAAAAACTTTTTTTTCATCTTCGATTAATTTTTAGGTGAGTATTTTCTATTGCGTATTCATAGTCCGAAGTAGGTTTCAAGATAAGAATAATACTTGAGTAATAAATCAATTATCGCTGATATTTGTCTCTTTGTCAATTATGTCTTTTCACTGTACATAACTCTTTAATTCAAGAAGTTTATTACATTATTCAATTTCTCCTTTGTCATGAATTACATCTATTGCGAATCAAGAAAAAGAGTGTGTTACGAAATAAGGTTTGTAAATAGATCGGAGCTTTCATTCAAATATAGGTAGTCATATTTTGCATGTGCTAATCGCTCTTCAATTCCAATCAAATCATTGGGGTTTTTCAATTCAAGTCCAACCACTGCAGGACCGCTTTCTCGATTGTTTTTTTTTACATATTGAAAATGTACTATATCATCATTGGGTCCTAAAATATCATTTACAAAATCTTTTAATGCGCCTGGTCGTTGCGGAAATTGCACTAAGAAATAATGCTTCAACCCTTCGTACAATAAAGAGCGCTCTTTAATTTCTTGCATTCGTGTAATGTCATTATTGCTACCGCTGACAATACAGACTACACTTTTGTTGTTGATTTGATTCTTATAAAAATCGAGTGCAGAAATTGTTAATGCTCCTGCCGGCTCAACCACAATAGCATCTTCGTTATACAATCGCAAAATAGTGGTGCACACCTTTCCTTCAGGAACAAGAATGATGTCATCAAGACTGTTCTTGCAAATTTCAAATGTCTTCTCCCCCACTCTTTTAACTGCCGCACCATCCACAAAATTATCTATGTGCTTTAAGGTCGTATTCTCACCTTTATCAATTGAAGTTTTCATAGATGCAGCTCCCGAAGGTTCCACACCAATGATTTTGGTGGTAGGGCTCAACTGTTTAAACACAGTAATGATTCCTGCGGCTAACCCTCCGCCTCCAATTGGAACAAATAAATAATCAATGGGAGTGGTGTAATCTTCTAATAGCTCCAAGCCAATAGTACCTTGTCCGGCAATTACTTCTTCATCGTCAAAAGGATGAATAAAGACAGCTCCAGCTTCTTTACAAAATTTGTTTGCTTCTTCGAAAGCTTCATCAAAGGTATCGCCTCTTAAAACAATTTCCACTTTATCTTTTCCAAAGTACTTGACTTGTTTGGTCTTTTGTAGAGATGTTGTTACAGGCATAAATACTGTCACCTTGATGTTCAATCTCTCACAGGTGTAAGCCACTCCTTGTGCATGGTTTCCAGCACTTGCACACACTACTCCTCTTGATTTTTCTTCGTCTGTCAACGATGCAATTTTGTTATAAGCCCCTCTTAATTTGTATGAACGAACAGGCTGTAGGTCTTCTCGCTTCAAATAAACTTGAGCGGAAAACTCCTCGCTCAAATTTTCGTTCTTCATAAATGGTGTATGTATCGCAACGTTTTTTATTCGTTCTCTTGCTCTATATACTTTGTCGATTAAATCCATCATTCAGTGAGTTTTATTTCATAGATAATATTGACCATTCAAGCTCAATCACTTAAATATTAATAGATTTGCTTCTTCTATCTCATCTTGAGAAACAGTATGCGGTCGACCTTCATATATTTTAAATTTTACTTTTGCATTCATTTCTTCCAAAATGGTGACACTTTCTTTCACACGTTCCAGTGGTACATGTGGGTCGGGATTTCCAGTGCCCATAAAGATAGGAGTATCCTTAAAGTTGCCTGAATAATTTTGTTGGTCTATTTTATCACCAATCAGTCCTCCAGTTAATGCAACTACACCCCCAAATCGTTGAGCGTGACGAGCAGCAAACTCCAATGCCAGGCAAGCTCCCTGTGAAAAGCCTAAAAAGTAGGTGTTTTCAGCAGTGATACTTTGTTTCTTTACCTCATCCACCACTTCTTTTAGCAAATTAAGTGCAGAAGAGAGCCAAGGCTCATTTTGCTCGGGTCGAGCCATAAACGAATGGGGATACCAAGTATTGTTGGTTGCCTCTGGTGCAAGCAAGGCATATTCAGACACATTTAACTGTGAGGCTAGACTTAGTATGTCACGTGCATTTGCTCCGCGACCATGTATCATAATTAGTGCTTTGTCGGCTTCCTGTAAGGATTTACCAGCCGTGTGTATATTCTTCTTGTGCATTTCGTTTATCATTTCGTTTGGAGCTTTGGTAGTCCTTTTTCAATCTGACTACGCATAGGTTCATGTTGATCGGGTAATTGTAACGAGCTCCCTAGGTTTTCTACTGTTTCATCTGTTGCAAATCCAGGATTATCTGTTGCAATCTCAAACAACACACCACCTGGTTCACGGAAATAGAGTGAGAAAAAATAATCTCGGTCTATTTTCCCAGTAATGTTGTGACCCTTTGCAACAATCTTCTCTCTATATGCCATTAAGGTTTCTTCATCTTTCACGCGAAATGCGATATGATGATTAGTTCCTCCTGCATTTACACCTCTTGGGGCTTCAGGTATCTCCAACAAGTCTACCATAGCAGCATTTTCAACAGCATCAGTTTGATAACGGTATAAATTGCTATCCTTTTCCACCTGCTTGTAACCGAATATTTCGGTTAAGATATCCGCAGTGGCTTTGATGTTATTCAGAGTCAATGTAACTGTATGAAATCCTTTTATGGCAACATCGGCTTTAACCTCATCCGTTTCCCAAACTTCTCGCTCATCTTCATGTTTCGTTTCAATCAACTTGAGTCGCAACCCGTCAGGGTCTTGAAAAGCAATGTGTTTTTCTCCAAACTGTTCACCCATATTATAACGAACATTGAGTTTTTCTAAACGGGTTTTCCAAAAGTTCAAGCTTCCTTTAGGAACAGAATAGCCAATTTCTGTAGCCATGCCAGCACCATTTCTTCCTTGACTCATACCAGTCCAAGGAAAGAAGGTTAGAACAGTTCCGGGAGTACCCACCTCATTTCCAAAGTAGAAATGATAGGTTCCGGGGTCATCAAAGTTTACGGTTTTCTTTACTAAGCGAAAACCTAAAGTTTTGGTATAAAAGTCGTAATTACGTTGCGCATCACTCGCAATGGCTGTGATGTGATGTAGTCCTAATATTTTGCTCATAATTTTTAATTTAAATTTCTTCTTTTTATTTGCGTGTTGGATAGGGAATAAACTCGGTGTCGTCTCCTTCAATCTTAGGAAAAGATTGTGCCTTCCACTTTTGCTTTGCTTCTTGAATGAGGTCTTTATCTGACGAAACAAAGTTCCAATCGATATATCGTTTTTCGGGAAACGGATCTCCACCAAAAATATAGATAGTACTATTTGCCTGAATTGTAAATTCACAAAGGCTACTCTCTTTTGCCACTAATAGTTGTTTGGAATCATAAACATTCCCTTCACTTTCGATCCCTCCTTCAAGAATATAGAGACCCGACTCGCCATAAAGCTGATCACCGATATTCAGAGTCTGTTTTGTTTTGCTTTTTATTTCAAGCATATACAACTTACTATAAACTGGTACTGGCGATTTTCTACCAAAGGCTTCGCCTGCAACTAGTTTAAAATGCAGGTCTCCATCTGTCCATGTTGGAATTTGCTCTTGATCGATATGAAAGAATTCTGGCTCCATCTGCTCTAGGTCTTTTGGCAATGCCACCCATATTTGCAATCCATGCATCTCTTTGGCAGAATGGCGCAAATAATCGGGAGTTCGCTCGGAATGAACAATGCCTTTACCTGCAGTCATCCAATTTACGGCACCAGGGTTTATCTCCACAACATTGCCAAGAGTGTCGCGATGCATAATGCTGCCTTGAAACAAGAAAGTGAGGGTTGAAAGACCAATATGTGGATGTGGCAATACATCAAAGTTCTCTTCCTTACTCAATTTGACAGGTCCCATATGATCTATGTAAATGAAGGGACCCACCATCCTTTTTTGTCTAAACGGCAATAAACGACCCACCATAAACTTCCCTATATCGGCGGCTCTCTCTTCTATTATCAACTCTATGTTTGACATAATCTATCAGTATTTTATTTATGAGGAGTGTAAATATATTTTGAATAAATATTAAAAACGTCAGGTTGCATGTCACTACCTGACGTTAAAATTTATTTTTTAACTACCTATTCACCATGCGAATCCTCTCGCTTGATTTATTGATAGTTATCCCCACACGATGCAATCGTGCAGGAGTGTATCTTGTTTATGCCTAACCAAAACAGGCAGCTAGTTGGCTTTTTATTTCTTTACATTCGAATGAATCCATTGCTCAAAAGCTTTCATGTAGATATTCAAGAAATCTTTAGTAGCGTCGTTAATCAGCTTCCCTCTTTCATCAAACAGAGCTCCTGCTCCACCAATATAAGCCTCTGGCTGCGCCATGGTGTGCATATTTACAAACACTAACGATTGACGCAAGTGATGATTAGCACCAAAACCACTGATTGCCCCAATGGAAACACTAACAATACCTGCCGGTTTGCCATCCCACGAGTTTTGTCCGTAAGGACGTGAGCCTACATCAATCGCATTTTTTAAAACACCAGTTACCGAACGGTTATATTCGGGTGTTAGAAATAGAATACCATCAGCTGCAACTATTTGCTCTCTGAAAGTTACCCACTCTTTTGGTGGTGTTTCTTCTAAATCTTCATTAAACATTGGAAGATTGGCAATGTCTATCATTTCAAAAGATAACGATTCAGGTGCCATCTCCATCAAGGCTTTCGCCGTTTTTAAATTGTAAGATTCTTTTCTAAGACTTCCTACGATAACTCCAATTTTGTACTTTT
>CAZXGV010000124.1:0-6356 GCA_964640575.1 uncultured Dysgonomonadaceae bacterium | reverse complement strand
CTTCCATTGAAGAAATGTTTAGAAAAGCACAAATGCGCTTTTGTTTCAAGTAAATTGGATTTTCGGGAGATAAATGGAGGAGAAGTGGGAGTAAATCGGATTTTCTTCTCTTGTTCGTTAAATTTTTCTCAGAAGATTTGAGTTTCGACTCTCTGTGCAGAGAAAAACCATCAAGGATTTGAAATTCATCTGTTGTTTCTCAGAAAAACCGTGGTAGATTCGATTTTCAACACTCTTTCGTCAAATCTTCGGCCGAAGATTCAAGTTTCAACTGTTGTTACTGAAATCTTCCGTTGAAGAAATGTTTAGAAAAGATTTTTGGTAGTGGTTGATGGATTCGATCAACATGTCAATAAGATATAGTAACAAGGACAGACGACTTTTTAATACATCAGTAAATTTTGATAATATAAAGTACTTATAATTTGATTTTGCATTACTAAAATTGACAAGTTTGGGATAGGTTGCAAATTTATGTGGGTATGATGGTTGCGGATTATTCTACGGCTAAAGAAAATGTGACAACTGAATAAGTTTTGTAAATTTGCACTCATTAGTTGACCCTACCTTATTATAAGTCGCTTTTGTTGTTTACTTTAATCCAAAAAATAATGTTATCTTTGTATACTAAATAAGGCTGTAACAATGAGAATACAAATTATAAATGGACCTAACTTAAACCTTCTAGGAAAAAGAGAGCCAGAGGTTTATGGTAGCCAATCGTTTGATGCATATCTTGAACTGTTGAAGCAAAAACATCCCTCTATAGAATTAGATTATTATCAATCAAACATTGAGGGAGAGATTATTGACAAAATACATGAAGCAGGTTTCAGTTATGATGGTATTATATTGAATGCTGGTGGATACACTCATACTTCTGTAGCAATAGGTGATGCAATTAAAGCCATTGCAGCTCTTGTTATAGAAGTTCATATCTCAAATGTATATTCGCGTGAAGAGTTTAGACGTATTTCACACATATCTTCCTCATGTGAGGGGGTAATAAGTGGTTTCGGAATGAACTCGTACAACTTGGCAATACACGCATTGATTGATATGATTGCTGCTAAATAAAAAACTCTCTTTTATCATATAACTTAAAAATACAACAAATAAATTATGCTTAAACATACTAAAATAGTTGCGACAATATCAGATAAAATGTGTGATGTTGATTTTTTGCAACAGCTGTTCGACGAAGGAATGAATGTGGTTCGATTAAACTCGGCTCATCTTGATGACGAGGGTTTAATGAAAATTATTAATAACACACGTCAAGTTTCTAACCGTATTGGGCTGCTTATTGATACTAAAGGTCCCGAAATCAGAACGACTGTTGCTGAAGAAGATATTGTGCTTAGAACGGGAGATGTGATTCGTGTTGAAGGAAATCCTGAAGGTGTTTCTTCTAAGGAAGCCATCTATATTTCATATCCTAATGTAACAGAACGCATGAAGGTGGGCAAAAATATTCTGATTGATGATGGTGAAGTTGACTTGGAAGTAACGGAGGTTCATGATAAATATTTACTCTGTGTTTCTCAAAATGATGGAGTAATTGGAAGTCGAAAAAGTGTAAACATTCCCGATGTACGTATCGACCTACCTTCTTTAACTGAACAGGATGTTCATAACATCTTATTTGCTATTAAAAATGACATTGACTTCATCGCACACTCATTTGTAAGGAATAAACAGGATGTTTTAGATGTCCAAAAGATATTAGATGAGCATAATAGTCCTATAAAGATTATTGCTAAAATTGAAAATCAAGAGGGCGTTGACAATATAGATGAAATTTTGCAGGTTGCTTATGGAATAATGGTTGCACGTGGTGATTTAGGTATTGAAGTTGCACAAGAGAAAATACCAGCTATTCAGCGTTCAATGATTCGTAAAGCAATTCATCATAAAAAACCAGTAATTGTTGCAACACAAATGCTTCATTCAATGATATATAATCCTCGTCCAACACGTGCAGAGATTACTGATATTGCTAATGCAATTTATTATAGAACAGATGCAGTGATGCTCAGCGGTGAAACAGCTAATGGTAAATATCCTGTTGAAGCAGTGCGAACAATGACTAAAGTTGCTAGAGAGTCTGAGAGGTCCAGGCTATCGGAAAACGACATACGTGTACCAACTTACAGAGATGATAGAGAAGTCACCTCATTTTTGGCTAAGCAAGCAGTAAAATCTGCTGCAAAATTGAATACTAAAGCAATTGTAACAGATAGTCACACTGGAAGAACGGCTCGAGTGTTAGCTGCATTTAGGGGGTCTAAACCTGTGTTTGCTATGGCTACAAGTGAGCGTCTTGCACGCGAACTATCATTGTCTTATGGAGTTTGGGCCGAACATCAACCTGGGGAAGGTATTGAAAACACTAAAGAGAGTAGAAGAGCTTACTTCGAAGATGCGCTTAGAAAACTAATAGCTAATAAAATGATTGACAAAAATGATCGTGTTGCATATATAGGAGGTAGTTTTGGAGAAACGGGAGGAACGACATATTTGGATATAAATGAAGCTGGCAAGATACTCGAAGCTAGAGAAAAATACAACCTCCCTGACTATACGTTATAATTAGGATTAAGTGGATAAATCTAAGATAGAAGAGTATATACTCTCACATATCGATCCTGAACCAGAATTATTGAAGAGGATGACACGTGAAGCGAATGTAAAATTATTGCGTCCAAGAATGATATCAGGACATATACAAGGTCGTTTGCTGAAGATGTTAACCTCTATGCTAAAGCCCCAACGAGTCCTCGAGATAGGCACATATACAGGCTATGCGGCTTTATGTATCGCTGAGGGTGCTCCTGATGATTCTAAGATTGTTACTATTGAGATAGATGATGAAATGGAAAGTTTTATTAGGAAGTATTTTCATGAATCTGACTATGGATATAAAGTTGATTTGAGAATAGGAGATGCACTCGAGTTGATGCACGAGTACGATAACAGTTACTTTGACTTAATATTTATAGATGGCAATAAAAGAGATTATTCTGCTTATTATGAGATAGCTTTTGATAAATTGCAAAGTGGGGGAGTAATCTTAGCAGATAACACTTTATGGAATGGTAAATTGATTGACGAAAAGTTTCAAAACGATAATCAAACCAAGGGGGTTCTGGAGTTTAATAATTATATAAAAAACGATATGCGGATAGAAAAGGTGATTTTGCCTATTCGCGATGGTTTAACAATAATACGTAAGAAATAAATAACTATACAATGGAATCGAACAGACAACAAAAAATAAATCGTTTAATCTTGAAAGAGTTGAGTGAAATATTTTTACTTGAAACAAAAAAGATGCCGGGTGTTCTAATTTCTGTCACTCAAGTACGCATAACTCCCGACTTGGGTGTTGCTCATGCTCATTTGAGTTTTTTCCCTTCCGAAAAGGCAAATGAGTTGCTTGAGAATATTAATGATAATGTAAAACGTATACGTTTTGCTCTTGGTAAACGAGTTGGTCAACAATTGCGTGCTGTGCCAAATCTAGTATTTTATTTGGACGATTCGCTTGATTATTTGGATAATATAGACAACTTGTTGAAAAAATAACTCGTTTTGAATCTACCTCTTTTCATCGCCAAAAGATATTTGTTTTCAAAGAAATCACATAATGCAATTAATGTGATTTCAATTGTTTCAGTCTGTGGTATTGCCGTTGCAACAATGGCTATGGTTACGGCTTTATCTGTGTTTAATGGATTTGGTAATTTGGTCGAAATGACTTTCAGTGCTTTTGATCCTGAAATAAAAATAACAGCCGCGAAGGGGAAAGTTTTTGATTATCATACAGCTGAATTTGAAAATGCATTGCGAAACACCAACATTGATTATATTTCAGAATCTCTAGAGGATAATGTTTTATTTCGATACAATGACAGGCAAGTGCCTGTGCTCTTAAAGGGAGTTTCCGAAGATTTCAAGTATTTGACTCAAATGGATAAATTGATAATCGATGGTTCTTTTAAATTAAGGGAGGATGTTGTAGATTATGCAACCCTTGGATCGGGATTAGCTTATACTTTAGGTGTTCGTCCTGGCTTTGTTGCTCCAATAGAGATATTTGTTCCTAAACGTGATGTGCAAGTAAATTTGGCTAATCCTTCAGCTGCATTTACGCAAGGAAATGTTCAAATTGGGGGTGTCTTCAACTTAAATCAACCTCAATTTGATGAGCAAATGGCAATTGTTCCAATTGAACTTGCGAGAATGTTATTCCGTTATAATAATGAAGTCACATCGCTAGATATAAAATTAAAAGAAGGTGTTTCTACACAAAGTGTAAAGAAAAATATTGCTCAACTTATCGGAGAGGATTATTTAGTAGAAGATAGATTTGAACAGCAAAAAGAATCTTATCGTATGTTGCAAATTGAGAAATGGGTAACATTTTTCATTCTTTCATTTATACTTATTATTGCGGCATTTAATGTAGTAGGTCCTTTGTCAATCCTTATTATTGAAAAGAAAAATGATATCAAAATTCTAAAGAGTATGGGTGCACCTGATGAAACTATAGCACGTATATTTTTATTTGAAGGTTGGTTAATCTCATTTTCTGGAATTGTAATAGGTGTAGTATTGGGTGTAGGGTTGAGTTATTTACAACAACGCTTCGGACTTTTAAAATTGGGAGGAACACCAGGTGCTTATGTGGTTGATGCATATCCTGTAATTGTTAAATTTTCAGATGTTATGCTCACTTTCATAATCGTTTGCTTAATATGTATGTCAACTATAATTTATCCAATACGTAACCTCAGAAAGCAATTATCATTAAAAACCATTCAATTAAACAATTAGTTTTTCTCGAAAAAAAGATAAAAGATGAATATAGCAGTAGTAGGAACAGGTTATGTAGGATTAGTTACAGGTGCGTGTTTTGCCGAGATGGGATTAAACGTAACCTGCGTGGATATTGATTCTGAAAAGATTAAAATGCTCAACCGCGGAGAGATACCTATATATGAACCTGGCTTGAAAACCATAGTAGCCAAAAACCATGAAGCTAATCGATTACACTTCACAACTGATTTGTTGTCTGTATTAAATGATATAACTATTTTGTTTATTGCTGTTGGCACTCCCTCTGACGAAGACGGCAATGCTGATTTAAGAGCTCTGTACTCGGTAGCTGAATCTGTCGCTGCCAATATGCAGAACTATTTATTGGTTGTAACTAAAAGCACTGTACCTGTTGGTACAACTGCCACAATAAAAAAATTGATAACCGATAAGCTCCTTGAGCGCAACTTAGGTCATATTGAATTTGATGTTGCATCTAATCCAGAATTTTTGAAAGAAGGCACTGCTATATCAGACTTTATGAGTCCAGATAGGGTGGTTGTAGGTGTCGAAAACGAGAGATCAAAAGGAATAATGACCAAGCTTTATCGTCCATTTCTCTTGAATAATTTTAGAGTTATCTTTATGGATATTCTTTCATCTGAAATGACTAAGTATGCGTCAAATGCTATGTTAGCCACTCGTATTAGCTTTATGAACGATATTGCTAACTTGTGTGAGTTGGTTGGTGCTGATGTCTCTATGGTGAGAAGAGGAGTAGGGAGTGATACACGAATAGGTAAAAGTTTTTTGTATCCAGGTGCTGGCTATGGTGGAAGCTGTTTTCCAAAAGACATTAAGGCGCTGATAAAAACAGCCGAAAACTATGGTTATCAAATGAGAATTTTAAAGGCAGTTGAGGAAGTCAACAACAATCAAAAAGAGATTTTATTCCGTAAGTTGCTACAACACTTTAATTCCGAAATTACTGGTTTGAACATAGCAGTTTGGGGGCTATCATTTAAGCCAGGCACAAATGATATGCGTGATGCTCCTTCAATAAATTTAATTAATAAACTACTTGATCATCATGTAAATGTTAGAGTGTATGATCCAGCAGCAATGGAAGAGGCAAAGTTGCATTTCGGTGATAATATTGAATATGCATCTGATATTTATGATGCAGCAAACAATGCAGATGCGATTATCTTAGTGACGGAGTGGAAGGAGTTTAGACTACCAAATTGGAGTATACTAGCTAAAATTATGAACAAGCTAATTGTTATAGATGGTAGAAATATATATAATGCTGAGGAATTAGAGTCGCATGGCTTCACCTACACTTCTATAGGTAGGAAGTGATAAAAAAAGTCAGTTTTTTTAATATATAGCTAACTCGAAAAAATAAGAAAGTAATAAGCGAACGCAAAATTTTGCGGCAGATTATAATATGTATCTTTCACGTAAGCAAAAACCATAAGAGACGAGATAACTGTCTGATTACCTAATGATAATTGGGTTTGTGTTAGAAGATG
>CAZXGV010000123.1:0-6358 GCA_964640575.1 uncultured Dysgonomonadaceae bacterium | reverse complement strand
GTGAAACCCTCACTGTTGCATGGAGACCTGTGGGCTGGAAACTATCTTATAGCTACAAACGGAACGCCCTACTTGATCGACCCTGCCACCTATTGGGGACATTCGATGGTAGATATTGCTATGAGCAAGCTTTTTGGAGGATTTGGTAATGAATTCTATATTGCCTATCATAACACGATGCCAGAAACTAATCGCTACAATGCGCAAATTGATCTTTATCAACTCTATTTCTTGCTCGTTCACCTCAACATGTTTGGTAGAAGCTACTACGGTGGTGTTGCCGCTATATTGAAACGATATTTTTAAACTACACTCCAACTTTATGAAAATTACCACTTTTATAGAAAAATATTTCTGGATATTCTTTATTGCCGGTCTCACATTGGGACTATTCTTCCCAGTCTTCAATGATTTCCTCATGACCATGCTCAAGCCAATGCTAATGGTCATGCTGTTTCTGATATTCTTAAAAACAGACATTGCAGAGATCATCACCAACATGAAGAATTACAAACAGATGATCTTCTTGACACTCTCATTTATGATTGTCATCCCCCTGTTGTTTTACTTCATCATCCAAACATTCGACCAAACCCTTGCAGTGGGCGTTCTCTTGCTCCTTTCCATGCCTCCCGCTGTTGCCTCTCCCGCACTCACCGACATTGCGAAAGGCAATATAGCACTCTCCACCAGCATTATGATTATCACATCAATAGTGGCTCCTCTCACTGTGCCGTTCCTGTTTTGGGCAGTCCAGTTTGATGGACTTTCTGTCAGTCCGTGGTGGTTGCTCAAAGACCTTGCGCTTATTATTATCATCCCCGTAATAGCATCGCAGCTGGTAAAGCGATATGCTAGCAAGTTTATTGAGAAAAGAGAAAACATGCTCACCTCTGTCAATATACTAATGCTCACGCTTATGGTATATATTGCCATGGGATCGCAACGCGAAGTAATTTTAAGTGATTTCAGTGGTATATTGTGGGATACCTTCGTGTTGTATGTTGTATTTATATTGCTTCACTTCATCGGTCATTTTATGGGATTGAAAGAAGACCTAAAAGGAAAAATTGCCATAACCATCGGCAGTGGTTACAAAAACAATGGCATGGCTATTGTGCTGGCGGCGCTCTATTTTCAGCCTGCCATTCTTGTGCTGATGGTGCTCTCTGAGCTTCCGTGGAATACGCTGTTGATTCCGTATAAGAAGGTGATTTGGAGGGAGCGACGATAAGAGAGTCAGTTAATTTATAATTCCCGCCATTTCAACGGGAATAAAATTCGATTTCCTCTTTTCCTCCTAATCGCATAAACTACACTTTAAAAACTATTTCCTCAAAACATTCAATTAAGCTTTTCAGTCCAATTAATATGATACCTCGGTCCTCAATTTCCATTTCTAAAAGTGGAGTTTTCTCGAAAAACTGAAAAACTATTCCTCCAAATAAAGATTTTGATTTTAAGTTTTTTAAGTCAGTAGAAATAAAATCATCGCTTGCTTTCTGCCCCTGTTCTCCTTCATAATATTTAAGCATATAAATATTTCTTTCATGAATTCTCGAAAATTGAGATTCAGATATTTTCGTTCGATTTACTTGGTTATGATTTTTAAAATACTCCCAAATAAGAAAGATTAATTTCATGATTTCTTCTAATTCCAGATCTTTCACATCGTACTGATACCCCAGTAACAACGAAATAAGAAAAGGTTGTTTTTTAAATATTATATCTGATTCTTTATCTACATATTCCTTATCTATCAGCTCAAACTTCTTTATTAATTGTCCAACTCGTAAACTTTCATTTTTATCTTCTTCTGTTAATATCATATCTATGAATCTATATTTTATAATTACTGTTCCATTTACATATTTGCTATGTACAACATTCGTTTCTCTCATCTATTCTGGATGCAATCCTTTATAGAAAACATCTTTAGACACACTCAATAAATATTTAATCCTGCTAACCTCATTGCCATTTTCACTATTTCGTAAGGTAATTTCTTAATCCTTGATATTACCCACATTTGAATTCCGTCCCATTACGGAGAGTAAATACTCTTTCAAATTCTTTTTTTATTCAAGCATTTAGCTATTAACCGCAACACTTTTTAAATTTCTTCCCACTACCACAAAGGCATGGATCATTCCTACCGATTTTTTTTTCATTTGCAACTGTTCCCTTTTTCAAATCAGGTAAAAAATGAACTAATGGAACAGGATTACCCTCTATTCCAATTTCAAGATGCCTTTTTTCTTGTGGGATTGCGTTAAAATCAACAATCCCTCCAATCAAGTATCTAACGTTTGCTCCTCCTCTAATTCCAAGTCTTGCTGCTTCCTCAACTTTATCTGAGTCAAAAACCACTAAAGGACATGATTCACAAAAATGACTACCAGTCATATTACTCATAAACTCTCCTTCATCTGTATCAGATTTTACTGCAATTATTACAGTACAACTATCCTCAATCAATGGCAATCCGCATTCTGGACAAGAAGTCAATCCACAATCTTCACTGTAATATCTTCTTCTCTGTATTGATAAATCAAATTTATTTTTAAAATCCCCAATCATCATATTTTAATTATTAAACCGTGCTTTTGCAGCGTTATTAGCAACTGCATCGCAAACATTATTAGTTGTGAAATGTGTGGCTTTTTCCTGTTGAAAAGTACAGAGTTTTTTGTGCGTAATGATGCAGATTATCAGCACCTAAACCGCATTTAATTATATTCTCGTCCGGTTTTCGTTTCCCATTATTATTTGTTTGAAAACCAAGTTTTATAATCTTCAATTAATTGAAAATCTGCCAGAGCTTTGTCAATCACTTCCAAGTCACAAAGTGGAAACTCATATTTTCTCCCATTTAGTCTAATTGATGCTATTACTCCATACAAATCTACAATATGAGGCAATGATTTCACTACAACTTTATCGCCACTTTTAATCAACCAATTATCCTGCGATTCTGTAACAATTGCATGAATCGGAAATGTCAATTCGGTATCAAGGTATTCAACCCACTTTTCCAAACATTCCATTTCATCATGCGGATTAACATTATCCAAGACTTTTGTTATTCTTATTCCTTCATCTCCAAACGCAGCCCAGGAATGCTTATCCGACAAATTATCTTGAGTCTGCTTGACACTCCCTTTTTTGTCTCTTGGTTTAGTCTTTTCCAATTCCGACTCATATAAAGTCATCTTTTGCCAATCCAATCCGTCTCGTTCCGATTGCTCTATGTAAGTTGAGAGCATTTGTCTTAATGTTAGGGAGTCCCATTCAATCGTAATCAAAATATTCACTTCGTCTGATTTTGTGTCGATACCAACAACTCGTCCTTGCCAACCACCAATATCAAAGTCGTCCAAATCAGGATCCTTAACTCCCTGCCTTACAACTACACTATTTCCAATTTTTAAATTACACTTCATTCTCTTAAATGTGACACGGTTTCAATTTTCATGCCTTTAAAACTTCCCTGTAAAGTTTTATTTACTCAAATACAGTATTCGTAAACCCAACTCTAATCCACTTTGCATATACTTTCTTCAATTATGCTGAGGAAAGCATTTAAAAACCTATCGTTTATTAGTCCTCTGTATTAAATTGGTGTATAAAAATACATCTTCATTCTGAAAAAAGCTATATATTGCGACAATAAATCAATTTATTTTTGACATGTTGTGTTGTAATTCATGCGGAATGACAATAAAAACGGCAAGTCTAAATGTAATACCCTGAACTATAATCACCGCCAGTCAGATTTTCAGTGCCTGCATAATTATTAACATTCGACGCATTTACTAATTGAATCTACAAGGTTTGCTCACTAATTCATCTGTCCCCTTTTCATCATAAACTCATACAACCAACCCATTGCCCCATCTGTAGCCTCCCAAATTGTCCAAGTTCCTATAACATACGAAATTGCTTCGTTTTTATCACCTCTGCCAATAAATCGAGGCATCTCCAGAGGCATTTCTTTTAATCCCAACATATATTCCACTACATGTTTATTGAATTTATATGCTTTCAGCAACTCATTATCACTTTTAGTTGACAGCCCCATTTTTTTAAAGTGATACAGTGCATTATTGTAATGCCATATAGCGGAATCTTCTCCTTCGTAGTTTTTTATGAACAACTCATAATCGGATATATCTCTTTTGCTTAGTAACAATGTGGCTAATAAATACCTGACACCCTGATTATCATTGGGATTTAATTCCAGCATTTCCCGATATACTTCGATGGTTGCATTCAGTCTATTTTTAGCATACAAACAATCAGCAAGACCTGCTTTGGCTCTCATATAAGGGCGGGTTTCAATTAGTCCCCAAAAATGCCCTTTATTTTCTTCCATGAATTTTTTACCAAGTGATCGTTCGCCAGCTTCTATTGCTTGTCTGTACAATGCCAAAGCTTTGTCAACATCCTCTTCCACACTAGCAAGATAGTTATAAGCATCTGCGTTATCGGGATCAAGCTCAAGGGCTTGTTTAATCAATTTCTTCCCTTTGGGAACAGTTTCTTCATAAGCTTCAAGCACTAAATCTTGTGAGCGATCTTTGTCTGTGGTTGACTCGGGCAAGTCATCGAAGTTTTTTCCTTTCATGCTTCTAATGTAATCTTGTACTTGCTGGGCATTTTCGAAGTCTCCGTTCTCAATTTTCTGCAACAATTTTGCAAGAGCTTTTTCAGAATCTAACCTATTACTGTTTTTATTTTTGCTCATTTTGTTTTATTGGGTAGGGTTGTTGATATATATTTTTTATTTGAGACCATAAAGATACACCAATCGCAAAGAGAAAGACAAATTTATTAACATCAAAGTCAAAAATAACCCCGTTAACAATTATATAAAAACACATCATTCATCTGTAAAAAACTAAGTATTGGAATAAAAATTGGGTTGTAATTCATGTAGAATGTGGATAGTCCCATTTCACCCCCGCTCTTCCTCTAATCTGCTCCACCATCAACAGAGCATTCACCAGAGGAACGGCGGCTCCAACTACCTCCAAAGTTTTTTGGAGAAGTTGCACTTTGATGAATGTTATTGGTGAACGACAAAATCATAGGTTCTCAAGTTTCGAAGCATTCACCCCTATTCCCGACTCTTAGTTTCATCAACAACTACCAAAATTCTTTTCTAAACATTTCTTCAATGGAAGATTTCATGGACAACTCCTGAAACTTGAATCTTCGGCCGAAGATTTGACGAAAAGGTGATGAAAATTGAATCTGTCGCGTTTTTTGTGACGAACAACAGCCGAATTTCAAATCTTCGATGGTTTTCCTCTCGACAGAGAGCCGGAATTCAAATCTTCAGTGAAAAAATAAACGAACAAGAGACGATAATCAGATTTACTCCAGTTTCTCCTCCATTTATCTACCGAAAATTCAATTTACTTGAAACAAAAGCGCATTTGTGCTTTTCTAAACATTTCTTCAATGGAAGATTGGGTTTTCAGCTCTTGTCTGTCCAACCTTCGACGGAAGAAATGTTTAATGTCTCTTTCACAGCATATTTTTGATGACACCTGGCAGGAATGGAACTTTATGCCATAATTTTCTGCAGTGGATGCAAATTTCATTCGATAAATTCATCATTATATTTGAAGGTTGCAAAAATCAATATTTCTCACTCCAATTTTTTGTGGTGAACAGTAAAATCGACTCTTGCAATAGCAATCTTTCTGAGTGTTTGCTATTTTCATCTTTTGAATTTATAATCTTTTTTTAGCTTTAGCCACGTTTATTGAAATTGAAGATGTGGCTAAAGCCAACCCCCGATTATTAGAACTCTTATCCGTCGGTTAAAACCAACGGTAATAGACAACTACCATCGCTGGCGCAGACATTTGCCTGTGCTTTTTACTATGCTACTATCAATGGCACGGATGGATATCCGCCAGCCTGGGAACCAAAAAAACCTTATTTGTATTTTCCTCAACCTTAGTAACTTGGAATATACCAGCTACACTAACCTTATTAGCTTATTTGTTGCGTAGAAAAAGGAATGGTTTACTCTGTGAAATTTATATGAACCTATTTCACAGGGCGGATGTGGCTAAAGCCAACCTCTGATTGTTAAACCTCTTATCCGTTGGTTAAAACCAACGGCAATGGATAACTACCACTGCTGACATCAAGGGCACGGATAAATATCTGCCAGCGTGTGACTTATTTTTTTGCGTTACAAACTGCCGTTCGCGCGCATTTAGCAATGCGCATGCCCTGTGGAATAATGCGTTGCATTAAAACCTGTGGTTTTATTCCACTGGGTGAATGTTGCGTTAACGAAATCATTCTTTTTTATTGTAGCATATCTTTCTAATATACT
>CAZXGV010000122.1:0-6415 GCA_964640575.1 uncultured Dysgonomonadaceae bacterium | reverse complement strand
ATTATTATCCGTCCAAACAGCCTCTGTTTTGTCGGGATAACCAGTGTTGTGCAAAAACATCCAAAAGTAATCGGCCATTTCAGTGAAGTTTAATGCTTCTAAATTTAAAATGTTCTTGTTGTTCATCTCAATAAATCTGTTGCAATCGTAAATACCAGACTCGGTAAAGAATATCTTATTATCAAAGTCTTTCAAGTTGTCTGCAACATTTCTAACAACAAATATCTTTTTGCTTAATTTAGACAGGGCATAATTGGTAGTGCCGTTTGAAAAAACATGAAGCACCTCTTTTTGAAGCATTTTTGAATAACTAAATACGGTGTAATCGTAGTCCCAGTAATCGAATATCATCAAATAAGTATCCGAATGGGTGAAATCGGAAAAATCAAACTTTTCAGATGATGGAAAGCCAGATAGATATCCTTTGGTGATACACCAATCCCACAGCTCGTCGGGGCAGTCAGATTTGTCATAAGGAGCCCATTTAGCACGAGTGTCTAGGGGCTGCTCCTCATCTTCGGGGGTTTCAATAAAGTTATCATTGGGAGTATCCTTATCACACGAGAGCAGAAAACTCCCTAACACCACGATGAAGGTTGCAAAAAAGTAGAGCAGACTGATGTTTTTAATACGTTCCATAATAATTGATTTGTTATTATTCAATCATGGAGACAAACAGGTCGATTTGTCGAATCAAGGACCCTCATGTCCCTCTGATTACGTTGTTTATTTGTTTTTTTGTTACATCTTGTCTTAAAAAAACCATCTGTATATTTTTGATATACTTACTATGTTGTCAAGAAAGAAAGAAAGAAAACAACATTCGCATTGGCTCTATCTAATTCATTATTAGACTCATTGCCTCTTACCTGTGACTTACAATAATGCAGTCAGCACAAAATAGGAATAGGATAAACAATACCTACCCAGAAAAAAGTATCTGATTTTTCATTCTTTCGGATGTTTGTTTAAATAAATACTTCGAATTAGGTTTTTTTAATATTTCACCTTGTCATAAGTGGCTTTAAGTTTCCACAACTGCTGTTTTTATCAAAACTAGACTCTACCGATCACGATGATTAATTGTAAAGTCCAAGCTTATATTTGTTTACAGTACATATATTTAGGTCAATTTATTTTGCTTTCAATCTAAAATGCCTTTCTCCTCTTATTTGGTATCTTATTAACGTTTTATTTTCGCTATAAATGTACAACATTTATAACATATAAATATAAATAAGTCAAAATATTTTGCATAACTTTTCCAAATACTTTCTTCAACAATATAGGGGTGCTCTACAAGTATTTGTGGCACACACACCGCAATGTGGGTGTCATGAATGGGGAGAATGGGCAGCAAGGGCACTGCGGCTCCAGTCCGCATTGCCCCTAATTTTGAATAAGGACAAGTCTACTGGTGCTGGCGCTGGTCTCCCGACCAGTGTCTTTACTGAAATGTTAGGTTGGGTATAAAACTCTTTCTGTTTCGCAGCACACCGAGCGGGCACGGAATGAATATCCGCCCCAACCTAAGAAGGATTATTGTTGAGCAAGGACAGGTTGCGACCTATCCCTACAATCTGAAAACAACAGATTAGCTGTTCAATATTCTGTTCACTGTTCACTATTTTTTCTGCTTCGCAGCAAGCTGATTTGCAAATCGGAGCAACCGGGAAGGGTGTGGCTAAGCCAACCTCTAATTATTAGACCACTTATCGGCAATGTGCCTCCCTCCGAAATGCATTATTTGCTCTTTTCTTGCGAAGACTATATATAGCTGCAATAGGCCATACAAGAAATAAAACAAAACCTCATAAATAATCGGTTGCTGAGCCTATCGAAACTTCCCTTGTCCATTATCCTACAAGTAGGAACTACAAACGATTAATTCGTTACACATCCTCACTCACCCAATTCCACACAAAACTATTACCCTTAAATACAACATATATACCCTCATATTCATTCCACAACAACATTTTTTGTATATTTGCCCTATATTAAAAGATAAACTAAAAAGCTTTGAGCAAAATTATAGAGCTTTTATAGTCAAAATAGTACCGAGTTGATAAAAATAAAACAGAATTAGTATGAGCAATGAAATGAATGAAAAATGGTTTAAACTACTTACGCTGTTAGACCAAACAAACCATTTAGTTAAAGGCGGTGATTGGTATATGGAAGATAAAATGGAGTTTTATGAAATGAGAGATAAATTTCTCTCGTATATCATTGAAAACAAACCCGAAGAGCTATCTCTCGACATCTATTATATACCCTATTACAAATATAGCAAAGCTACTAAAGACAAGGCTGGCGATTTGATGCGAGAAGATGACACGTGGAGACCGTTTGAATATTATTTGTCACTGGTTGAACCCGACGGCGATGATGTAGAAATAGCTGAAAAAGCAACCATTGAGGTAGAAATCATGTATCAAAACAGGGTTTTCAGCTTTCATATTCCACAAAACAAAACAGAAGATTTGGGACTCGACATTGACCAATTACCTAGAAAAGCGTGGCTTTCGGGAAGAGAGTTTCACAGAGAGAAGTTCAACAAAATGAAAGTTGAGCTCAATGAGTTGATGGAAGAGGTGACAAAGTAAGCGATGCTTAGCACGAATGCATTGAGCATCTCTGCATAAAACAGATTTACCAAAACACCACGCAATGCAACCCATGCAGGGAGCGATGTGCGAGACAAACTTACATTGAAACTTGGAGGTATGAAGTTTCGATGTAAGTTTTTATATACCCAGTATGTTGATTATTACAACTTAACCTTAAAGAGACTTTCATGTGCCCCAGCAATCACCTTAGTCTTACTGCTACTAAACGTTGTAGCCATCTTTTTTGATTGACTCAACGAAGAATCAAAAACAGATATACTATGAATGAGTCCACTCCGAAAACCCTCAAATCATCTAATCTTGACGGTTTATACTTTGTGAGCTTTGCCACAGTGAAAATAGCTAGGAGTATTTGTATGTGACTTGTACAGAAATATCTTGCTGTAAAGTTTATCTTTTTATCAAAAGAGTAAAATAGAACCTACACGATACAATTCCACGAGAGCTATTTGAAGAAAAGCACGAATAAATATCTGCTTGCGAGCATAATTTATTGAAATATTAAGCATCATAACTTGCTGATGTTCTCTCTTTTCTATAACTTAGAAGATGAAAAAGAGTCTTCTGTTTCCTAATATCAAACCAGTAGACCTTATTCTTTTACTTATTCCAAAATAAACAATCATTTTAAAAGAGCAACATCATGAAAAAATTAAACTTGTTCTTTCGAGAATTCTACCGAAGTCTCTTCTCTCACTCCTGTTTTATACCCATTGCTATTTTAGTAGCAGCATTTGTAACTGCATCGTGTGGCACTACAAAACGCAGTGCATCACAAAAGCATAAAGTGGAAATGATAAGCGAGAAAGATAGTACTGAATACACACTGATGGTACTTGATGCAGGCTACGAATCGTATTTGGCGACTCAACCCTCTGCTCATTTTCATTCGCAACAATACTACGAGAGCTGGAACAGACAATATGTTAGGGAGTGGAACATGCGTCATCGAAGTCCTTCACAGTATGGTGGATTTTATGAAACGGAAATCAATTACGATTATAGAGAAGATTATGGTCTTGAACTAAATTATCGTCTCTATTATTATTTTCAGTTTATAAAAGATAAACATGGCATTGTGTTGATAGAGAGAGGAAGATAGATGATGTAATCAATGAATTGAATGTCCCACTAAAACCATTGATTCCTCCCCATCACACCCTAACAACAACCCTTAGACCTCACCCCTAACCCCCTGAATTATTCAATTAAACCTCATCATTATACAATAATTTTTCGTATATTGTTTATTGTTTAATATAATCAATATAAGCTATGAGACATCTATCTATTTTACTCGCACTTTTCATTTTCTGCTCATCGTCCACTCATGCTCAGAATTATAAACGAGAGAGGGAGAGAATGGTGACTCAACAGATATCGAAGAGAGGTATTAGAGATGCCTATACGCTCGAAGCAATGAAAAAAGTAGAGCGACATCTGTTTGTACCCCCTCATTATATGCGAATGGCTTATGATGATGGTCCCTTGTCAATTGGCTATGGGCAGACTATTTCGCAGCCTTACATTGTAGCCTATATGACAGAGATTATAGAGCCAAAACCCAGTCATAAAATTTTGGAGATTGGTACAGGTTCAGGATATCAAGCAGCTGTTTTAGCAGAGATTGTAGATAGTGTGTACACCATCGAGATTGTTACCGAACTCGGAGAAACAGCTACCGACAGGCTCCAAGAACTGGGCTACGACAATGTGAAAGTCATTAAAGCCGATGGTTATAATGGTTTGGAAGAGCAAGCTCCTTTCGATGCTATTGTTGTGACAGCAGCCTCTGAACATATTCCTCCCTCACTCATTCGACAATTAAAAGAAGGAGGAAAGATGGTTATCCCTGTTGGCTCGCCTTTTCTTGTTCAGACACTTATGTTGGTCGAAAAAAAAGAAGGGAAGATAGCTACATCCAGCTTAATGCCAGTTAGGTTTGTTCCCTTCACGCGAAGTCGGAATTAAAATTGGAGCGAACACAAAATGAATAGAAGAATTTATCTCTCCCTTGGGCTTCTTTCGGCATCGTTAATAGCTTTTCAGTTGGCGTTGATGCAATTGATTTCGACCGTGCAATGGAATCATTTTGCCTATATGGTAATTTCGATTGCTCTGCTGGGATTTGGTGCCAGCGGCACACTTCTTGCATTGACTAGAAAGTGGTTTGAGCGACACGCAAAGTTTGCGTTGTATTTACTGATGATTCTTACAGGGGTTGCAATGAGTGGAATTATCTTGTTCTCATCGGCGCTTTTTGGTAAATTTGATACATATCTCATCTTTGTTGATTTGTCTAACACTAAATACCTTTTCCTCTCCTATTTTTCTTTTTTCATCCCTTTCTTTTTTGGAGCGCTCGCCATTGGGCTACTCTATGTTCAATACGTCAGTCGTGTTGGCACAATGTATTTTGCTGATTTGCTTGGTTCTGGATTGGGGGGAATATTCCTGTTAGGATTACTCTGGTTGTTCTATCCCGCACAACTGCCTGCAGCGGTTGCTATTCTTCCGATTGTTGCCGGAATACTTATCATCCCAAAGCCATGGTTCACACGATTGATAATTCCATCCCTACTGCTGCTTCTCTTACCAGTTTATCTAATAATATCTCCATCAAAACTTCCAGTTTCTGAATTTAAAGGTATCTCGGGAGCGCTGAATATGCCCGAAAGCAAAATTTATATGGAGGAGAAGAGTCCTTATGGACATATTCAACTTGTAGAGAGTCCTTCGTTGCGATATGCCCCTGGCTTGAGCCTCTCTTTCACAGACGATATTCCTATTAGCGATGCTTTATACATCAACGGAGATTGGTTTGGACCTATTACCAATAGAACTAAGAATGAGAAAATCCATTTTCTGGATTACACCACCCACAATTTAGCCTATATTATTTACCAACCTAACAGTGTGCTTATATTGGATGGAGGAACGGGATTGCATGCAGACCATGCCCTTTGGAACGGAGCTTTGGAAGTTACTTTTGTGGAAGAAAACCAAAAGGTGTTAGACTTACTCAAGAATGAACTTGCTTTCAAGATAGATTCTCTTTTTTCAAATCCGAAGATTAACCCAATAAGCTTGCATTCGCGGAGTTTCCTTTTGGCAGACAGCTCCCATTACGACCTTATAGTGCTACCACCCATTGAAAGTTTTGGAGGTAGTTCTGGAGTGAATGCATTGGAGGAGCAGTATCTATTAACCCTCGATGCCATGGACGATATTTGGGACCATCTTAGCGATGACGGCATGATTGAGGTTACCTCCTGGATGGATTATCCTGTAAGAAATCCACTGAAGATTTTAGCTACACTTGTTGAGACACTTGAGGAGAAGGGATTTGCGGAGATTGAACAACATCTGGTAGCAATTAGAAGTTGGGGAACTATCAGTTTTGTTCTAAAGAAATCGCCCTTTAGTGGTGACGAACTGGCGAGAATAAGGGATTTTTGTGAGCAAATGTATTTCGATCCAGTTTTATTGCCAGGCATTGCCTCTTCCGAAAGAACGGCTTTTAACCATTTAGAAGACAGCAGTTTTTTCAGTTCTGTAGATCAGATAGTTTCGCTCGAAAGGAACTCCTTTTACAAAGACTACGATTTTAATATTCGCCCTGCTACCGATAGCAAACCCTATTTCTCGCAATTTCTTAAACTCAATCGATTGAACAAGTTGCGCAATTTGTTTGGGCAAGAGGCACTACCTTTTCTCGAAATAGGATATTTTATTACACTACTTACTTTTGTGCAGATATCACTAATCGCCTTTATTCTAAT
>CAZXGV010000121.1:0-6462 GCA_964640575.1 uncultured Dysgonomonadaceae bacterium | reverse complement strand
TCTATTTAATCAACTCCCCCACCCTGCTAACCACATCATACACCAACCCATCAAACTCCCTAAAATGCGCCTTCCCACATTTTATCTTCATCTGTTCATCAGGGTGTAGTTTTGATACGTCAATCCGTGGTGTGCCTGTATCTTTAGTCTCTGCCACGAAGTATATTTTCTTATCATCTTCAAAAACCAGTGCCCAATCGGGATTGTAATTACCAATAGGTGTGGGTATTTTAAACCAATTGGGCAGTTTGAAGTAAAACTGTATCTGTTCGCTGTTTTCACAATCTTGTGCAAACTTGCTCTCAACACCCGAATCGAGTGGAACAAACTCTTCGTAAATAGTTTTGGAGGGGTCAGTTACTCTAAAGGAGAAGTCGTTTAAATACACCTCCAACTCTTGCGCCTCAAAGAGAGCCATCTCATATTCCGAGTCTCCAATTTTTTGATACTTAATGCCATCAATCATCAAATCATACAATACTCGATTGATAGCCTGTGTAGCTAAATCTAAAAAGAGTTGTGGATTGATTAAAATATCGCCTACTCTGCCCGATTTACTTAAAATCTGCTGAATGGTGGAACGTGTCAACTCTGTTTTGCTCTGAATGTAACCAAGCACATCAGGTATTTTCCAAACATACCGATCGTACGACTCCACCCTGTCGCCTGCATACATGGTATCCACTCCCTCGTCTGTCATCTCTATTTGCACTTTGGTGGAACGAATTGAAGGAGCTTTAATTTCAGGTAAATCCTTTATGGCTTTTGTAGCAAATAGTATCAACTCATCGGTATTGTAATCAACACGATAAGTAGTTTTCTTTTTCAGCTTCTCCCATATCTCTAGGAATCTAGGGTCAGCCTCAAAACCTTTGCGATATTTGATGGGAGTTCTCTCTCGTTTATTCTTTACCCTGCCTGCAAACGATACACCACAATCGTCCTCTATCTCTTGCTGCAATGTTTTCGCAAAATCATCGTACGACTCATTGGCAACCACAGTCAAACGATTGATGTTTTGGTCGTACGTTCGCCTTCCCGTTTTGTCTACAGCCAAACGCAAACCACGCCCAATTTCCTGACGTTTTTTAATATCCGACTTTGTCTCGTTTAGTGTGCAAATCTGAAACACATTGGGATTGTCCCAACCCTCGCGCAAGGCAGAGTGCGAAAATATAAACCGAAGTGGATTAGCTAGCCCTAACAACTTCTCTTTGTCTTTCATAATCAGATTGAACGTGTCTGCCGAATCTAAGCTGTTCATAGAGGCTAACGTCTCTCTGGTATCTTTCCATTTCCCTTTTCTGTCTTGTGCAAAATACCCATTGTGCACTTCGCTTATCGGGAACCGGTCTAGCTCCTTAAAAGCTGGTTTAGAAACATACTCTTGATATATCTCCTCAAACCATTTGGCAAACTTTCCTTTTGCTGGATTTCCATCTGCATCGTAGCTACGATAATTGGCAACTTTATCAATAAAGAAAAGAGACAACACCTTAATGCCCAATTTATTGAGTCGCTTCTCTTTCTTTAGGTGCTCTTCCACTGTTTTACGAATTTGAAACTTCATCACCTCATCCGTCAAGCCTCCTTGACTGTCGCCTTTGTAAAGCAAGTTTCCATTCGAAATAGAGATGCATTCGTTAATAGCATCAATCTCTTCAACCATATAACCCTCTGCATAAATCTCTCTTTCGTTGGATAGTTTATACAAATCGTCGCCTACCTTCACAGTAACTGTTTTCTTTCTTACGCCACTCTTCTCATTGCTGTTTATCGAAACCCTTGCAGTAACCCTTGTTTTGGTTGCTGTGATAGACTCAACCGCTACAAACGCATCATTATAGGCATTCTCCTCCACAATAGAATCTACTTCAATCTGTTTCACCAAACCCAAATCGTAAGCCTTCACAGGATTTAAACTATAAGTAAGATTATACAGATTTCTATGCGTGGCAGAGTAACGAAGCGTACAGAGAGCATTTAGATTGTCAATGGCTGCAATACGTTTTTTGGTCTCCATGTTTTGTGGCTCGTCCACAATAACAATAGGATTGGTAGATTGAATAAACTCAACAGGGCGCTGTCCATTCAGTTTATCATTGGGTTTATTGATAATGTTTTCGTCTTTGGCAAACGAATCGATATTTATTACCATCACCTCAATGTTGTTGGTAGTGGCAAAACCTCGCAATGTGGATACTTTGGTACTGTCGTACACCTGAAAGTTCAGAGGCACATTGTCGTACAGTGTTTGAAAATGAGAGTGCGTAATCTCTAAGTTTTTCAACACCCCTTCGCGAATAGCGACGGATGGCACAACAATCACAAACTTCTTGAACCCATACAATTTATTCAACTCATAGATGGTGCGTAGATAGACGTAGGTTTTGCCAGTTCCTGTCTCCATCTCCACCGAAAAGTTCATGCCTTCCAATGCATCTGTTACAGCTATTTCGTTTCCTTCTTGAATAGATTGAAGATTAGCTAATATCTGTTCTTCCGATAGTATTAAGTTGTTGCTTACACCATGTATAAGATTCAATGAGTTCTTCTCATTGAGATGGTATTCCATGATAGATTCTTCCAAGGGCTGTCCCTCAAACAA
Organism: uncultured Dysgonomonadaceae bacterium; assembly: GCA_964640575.1. GTDB lineage: Bacteria > Bacteroidota > Bacteroidia > Bacteroidales > Dysgonomonadaceae > UBA2632. The sequence goes on along the minus strand of CAZXGV010000121.1, from coordinate 3,854 downwards.
GTCAGTTATGGATTGTATGGCATCTAACTGAAATTGCAGGTTTGGTTCAAAGGTTAACTTCATTCTTTTAAAAGGGTTTTTGAGTTTGTCGCTTTTAAATACATATCGTTGGATGTTTTCTTGAGAGATTTATTTTTAATCATGCTTGTTTAATATCTTTTTTTGCTTTATCTGTTGCACATACTAACTGTATTTGTTTCTGTTGAACTTCTAACTGTAGCAAATTAGTCATAAATAAAATTGTTCTGATTGACTTTTAAAGTGGTCGAATTCGATCACTTTCAAAGTCTGGTGTTTCATTCTTTCACTTTCTCAATTAATGTTTCAACCCAATTATTAAATCGAGGGCACTTTTTCAATACAGTCTCAATGCCAGTCTCTTCAATTATCATTATACCATCAACAACTTTATGATACCCTTTTATCAATTTTAGTAATCTCTTCGAAGGGGCAGTCTTTGCATTATCATTAATATCTTCTGGGTTAGGATGCGTATCAATTATTTTTTGTATTTCCGTGAAGTCAGCCTCATCATCTCCGAATAATAAAGAGATGCTTTTTAATGATGAAAATACTAGAGCTTCAAATTCGTGAAGCTGTATATAAGGTATAAGATTCGGAAAGTATTCATCATTTTCGGCTTGAATATCTTCCACAATAGCATTTTCCAGAAAAGTCAGTCTTTCCACTTTATCCACAATCTTAGTAGCCTCTTCGTATTGTGGGAAATCTTTGGGTAATGCATAAAAATCAATCAGTGTGCTTACTAACACATCTTTTTCAGACAAACAGTTAAGTAAATCTGTTTTTAAATGACGATATTTAGTAAGCCCTCCTTTTGTATGTTTAATTTTGAAACAACTCACACTTTGCAGTCCTTTTGCATACAAATAAGGACTCAACACACTATCGATAAATTCCTTTTCGGTATCGCCTTCTACTACAATTATCAGCCTCTTCATAGTGTTTGCCCTTTAATTACACTCTTGGTCCACAACTCGCCAATCGAATAATCATCCATCCAATTACTCAACAACTCCTTGTCCAACCTTCTAAACACAGACTGATTATCTTCTTTATCAACTGTGATAATATCATCGGCATCAAAATTATTGAGCAGTGTAACAGATTGAGTAGAAACTATAATTTGACAATCTTTTGCAGCAGCAGATTTTATTAAACCCGATAGCTTATTGATTGCCGATGGATGTAACCCCAACTCTGGTTCATCTACAATAACAACCTTTGGCAGTTCTGGTTGCATAAGCAAGGTAACTAATGCAATAAAACGCAAGCTTCCATCAGACAGATGGTTGGCATTAAAATAAGTTTCGGGATGCTCCTTTTCTGTCCATTCCAACATAATTTTCTCCTCATCTAAAGAAGAAGGTGCTAAGTTGAATCTTTCGAAAAATGGCACAACCGATTGAATTACCCTCTCAATTCTTTTAAAATTCTTAGGATGCTTCTCCTGCAAATAGTATAGGTAGGCTGCTAGGTTGCCTCCATCTTCTCTTAAGTATCTATTGTCATTTACATTAGCCCTTGAACGCAAAGGAGCTGAAATACTTGTATCGTGAAAGTGATAGATTTTATAACTCTCAAGATGCTCGCTTAAATATTTATCATGTTTGATGGAAGATTCCCTTACGAAGTTCTCTTTTATACTTTGTCTGTCGGAAAACAAGTCATTTTGAGCGTGGTGATAAGAACTTTCTTCGCCTGTGATAAATAAAGTATCATTTTCAGTAGGAGACAATTCAAAAGAGTAAGCATTATTGTCAAACTTTAAATACCCCTTAATTTCATTTGTGGTTTTCCTTCCATAATGAAGAAGATTGTCAACACCACTTTTCATTGAGTATTGTTGCAGCCGTTGCTCATATATATTATTGACAAGTTTGAAAAAAGAGATAAAGTTTGATTTCCCTACTCCATTAGAGCCTATCAATATATTTATTGGATTCAGTTTTAAATCCAACATTTTAATCGACTTAAATCCTTCTATTTTTATTTCTTGAAGCATAATTATATCGTTTTAAATTCCACTCCCGCATCCTTTTGAAACTGCAGGTTTGGTTCAAAGGTTAGTTTCATTTCTTTTCTGGTCGTGGTATTATTACTTTAAATTGCTCGCCTTCAAGGTCATTAATAAACTCAATATTTGGCTGTTCGGCTAAAGCTCTCCTAACTCCCGAACCTAATCCACTAAATGGCATTGTGTGAATACTAAATGAAACCAATTGATTGTTTCTTATTACAGGATTTCCAAATTTTATATCCTCAACAGTCAGACTGTTTGGTAGCTTTCCAGGACTAATTAATTCGATACGATTGTCAAATATCAACAATCTGATAGGCGAGTTTTTAAAGTAGTCTCTATGAACTAATGCATTCTGCAATAACTCTTCAAGAGCTATACTTGAAATTTCAAGCACACCTGGTGTATTGAAACTCTCGCCTGTTTGAATAAAATTCAAATTGCTCTTCAAAAAGGTAATACCCTTATCAAAAAGCTCTGGAATGGTGCCAGTTAAATCTCTAGGTTTGTTTCTATATTGATTACCCTCAAAGTCGTTTCCAAAATATGATACTGCTTTTATTGTAAATGCTGGTTTAATGGTTTGTGGGGCTTTCCCAAAAAACAACAATCCAGCAAGTGTCAACTGATTATTTTTTAACACCCTCTTTGCTTTAAGAGCCTCTTCCAATGTGAGACCTCTCTCTTTAAATGATTTTCCAAACTCCTTTTTGAAATATTCTGAAAAAATCTTTTCATCTACATCTTCAATAGATGTTCCGTGCACTTCCATTTCGTCTGCAAGTAGATTACCGCTATGTTGAAACAGTCGCATAATTTCTGCATTATCAGTCAAAAGGCGTTTGTTTGAACCTTGCTTCAGATAAATCTCACCTTTTGCAGTTTTATATGGTTTATTTATGCCTTCTTGAATATGTACGATTAACACATTGCGTGGCTCTCCTTTCTGCTCTATTCTTACAACTTCCGTAGCTATATAAACTGGTGGCTTTAGATTGTCTGCAACTTCCGAAACTATACGATCATACTCTTCAATCTGGACTGGTGTCAGTCCACCAATTTCTCCTGTCACATCATTCACACCAATTAAAATAACACCGCCTAAGGAGTTAGACATTGCAACAATTTCTTTTGCAACGCTATCACGATGAGGAAGCTCTCCTTTAAACTGCACCTTGCTTGTCTCGCCAGTACTTATTATATCTACTAATTCTAATGCGTTCATTTCAATTTTGTTTTTAATGTTCCAAATCTTCTGTTTGTCTATTTTTTTGGTAATGCGCTATATTCTTGAGTTGCTATATCTCCCTTCTTTTCAACTTAGTGCTTCACTTATAAAATAGGCATTTGACTCTCCTTTTGTTTTATTTGTGGCGAACTCGCCCGAATTAAAAATTTGCAATTCAGCTTAACTTCTAAAGACGTCGAATTCGACCACTTTAGAAATCTGGATAGTACAACTGCCCAGATGCCTATATCGTTTTAAATTCCACTCCCGCATCCTTCATCTGCAGCACCGTATTCGTTTTCAGCTGGTCGTTGCCTTCAAACAATTTGTCCAAAGCAATTACCTTTGTTGGTTTTAGTGCAATTACACTATCCACAATCTCTTGCGTAGCCTTCTCTAACATCAGCACCATCTCATTGCCATTGATGCAATGGAAGCTATCTTTGTGCTGAATGGTGCTATTGAGGTCCTTTCCGCTTTTCAACAGAAGTTCATACACCATGTTCTCTGTAGTAGCCGATTCCGACACAGGGTCAACAAATAGTTTCATCTGCTCTTCCAGTGCTTTAGCATCGTTGCCCACTA
>CAZXGV010000120.1:0-6463 GCA_964640575.1 uncultured Dysgonomonadaceae bacterium | reverse complement strand
ACTCAACTGTAACCCAAGGCGTTGCCATTGGGTTGAATTATGCCGGTCTTACGAGACCTCAAAAAACAATATCAAATCTCACAATGTCATTTACTTCTCCGCTCGCTCGCAAAGATTTGCAATCGGTGTGCTGCGAAGTAGAAAGAATTACTAAATAGCGATTTCGCTAAGGTGACACTCGAGTTGAGAACATATTGCGGCTACAGTCCGCATTGTGCATAAATGAATCTGCACTTTTATTATGCTGGGGAAATGGAGAAAACAGTTGAAAATCATTTCCCCCGTCGTGGAAGCGTTGCAAAACAGTGTAATTTGCTTTTTTAGTGATAAAAATGGACGTTTCTGTGTTAAAATCATGATTTTTGTCCGCTATCTCTTCAATATTCTCTTGTTTTTCCAATTTTTGGGCATCGCTTTCTCTTTTATCCCTTCTTTTTCCCCTTTTTGGCGGAGAAAAGCCCCTTTTTCTCTTTCCTGCACTTTTTTTACGTCGCGGAAACGATTTTCATCTGTTGTTCGTCAAATTCCCCGCGTTGGAAATGTTTTCAAAAGATTTACACCTCGTTTTTGTGATAACAAATATGAGATGTTGAGAAAGATTTGTTCTAAAATATAGAATGGATTGTGGCAAGAATAGATATTTTCTTGTGAATTTATGGGCAGAAAGATTCTCTTTTGCCGATAAGAGGTTTAATAATCAGGAGCAGGCTTTAGCCACATCTACAATTTCAATAAGTTGTGCATAAATGAATGATTTACGAATCGGCTTGCCTTGTGAAATAGCTTCACATTAATTTCACAGGGTTCACCACTAATAATTCACATTTAATCATTGTCAACTGTCAATTGTCAATTGTCAATTAAATAAATTCAATATGCATGAGGAATTATCCCGCCATAAATTACTACAATTCAAAGCTTACTACCTTATTTCTAAAAAATCTTGATTTGCAACAATGGAACAACATAGCTTTCATCTTTTAATAATCCTATTCGTTATCAAAAGAGATAGCTTGATTGGTGAGTCTTGAAAACATCAATTAATTTCTAAGATTATCAGAATCTATTTTCATTCTTTGCCCCACATTTAATGATTATTTTAGTTAAAACTTCATTTCTTGAACCATTAACTACTACATTTGTTGTTATATAAGTTCACAGAAAACTTATTGTTTAACAAAAAACGAATTGATATGAAAAAGAACAGATTATTAGTAATAGCACTTATTGTAGCCTTTAGCACAATAACTACTACAGGTTATTCTCAATTAAGATTTGGATTAAGAGGAGAAGTAGGATTAAACAAAGCAACTTTTTCTAAAGAAGCAATTGATGTAGAAAACCTAAATTCATTTAAGATAGGACCCACTGTAGAGTTTATGTTTCCCGTTATGGACTTGGGTGTAGAGGCATCTCTTCTGTACAACAACAATAAAATGGAAATTAGAGATGATGGTAGCGCTTGGCAAAAAGTGGAAGAGACTAACCATTACCTTGATATCCCTGTGAACTTGAAATATAAATTTGGTTTGATTTTACCAGTTAAAATTTACGCCGCAGCAGGTCCTTATGCAAGAATTCATATAGGTGGCGATGATGATTTTAAAAAAATATCTGATGATATTAAATCAAAATCTTTTGAAGCAGGCATCAATGTAGGATTAGGTGTAGAAGTACTTAGGAGACTGGCAGTAGGAGTTAATTATGGGATACAACTAACTGACAACTACTCTGTAAATGAGCCTAAATGGAAAGATGCTTTTAACAACAAAGATGGACTTTGGTCTATTCAAGCAACAGTTTATCTATAAAAGATGTCCTTATTTGCCGATGTAATCTTACCATTAGCTCTTGATGATAGCTACACTTATATAATTCCTATAGAATTAGAAAAGACTATTCAACGAGGCAATAGAGTAATAGTGCCATTTGGCAAAAGCCGGTTTTACACGGCAATTGTTTTGAGAGTTCATCAAAACAAACCAGAACATATAAATTTAAAAGAAATTCACTCGCAGCTCGATTCCAATCCTATTGTGAATCAACACCAACTAAAGCTGTGGCAGTGGATTTCTTTTTATTATATGGCACCAATGGGCGATGTATATAATGCCGCTTTACCAGCACAATTAAAATTAGAAAGCAAGGCTTATGTTTCACTTTCGCCCGACTTCGAAGAAACAGAAGCAGAGTTGACACCTACAGAACAAAAAGTAGTTGCTTATCTGCAAAACAACAAAAAACCTCAACAAATATCCGACCTTTCACGGAATTTAGATAATAAGAATATTCTCTCTCACATTAATGCATTATCAGTAAAAAGAGTGGTTTTAGTTGCCCAAACAATCCATCCGAGATACAAAGAGAAGAAAGAGAATCACATTCGCATACATCCACAGTTCAACAAATCAACAGCTCAAGAAGTACTAAAACAAGCAAAGAAGCAGTGGGAATTGTATAGCTTTGTAGAAGGATATTTAAGAGAGCACAATGTAGCATCCATTAGTAGAAAAGAACTATTAATGGATGGAACATTTACTGCATCTATACTTTCTGCCCTTATCAACAAAGAGATATTTGAACAGTATGAGCTATCCGCTTCGCGTCTCAACACCAAGAACCTGCACACAAACGATGCAAAAGATTTAACGCCTCATCAACAAGAGGCTTACACCCAAATAAAAGATATTTTTAAAGAGAAAAATGTATGTTTGCTTCATGGCATTACCTCATCGGGTAAAACTGAAGTTTACATCCAATTAATAAAAGACACTATTCGCAAAGGACAACAGGTGCTGTATCTGCTTCCCGAAATAGCACTTACCACACAACTGACAAGCCGACTTCAATCAGTTTTTGGCAACGACTTAGCAATTTACCACTCTAAAATAAATGATAATCTGCGGGCGGAAATTTGGCTTAAAATGATTTCAGACAACCCTTATAAAATTATTATAGGAGTTCGTTCTTCGGTGTTTATGCCCTTTTCAAATCTCGGATTGGTCATAATTGATGAAGAACACGATCAAAGCTACCGACAGTCTGATCCATCGCCTCGTTATCATGGCAAAAATACCGCCATCATGTATGCACATTTCCAGGGTGCCAAAACATTGCTGGGCTCTGCCACTCCTGCCATCGAGTCGTACTACAACGCCCTATCAGGCAAATATGGCTTAGTGAACCTTACCGAACGATACGAAAACATGGCTTTGCCAACAATATCATTAGTGGATACCAAAGATCTGCGACGTAGAAAGATGATGAAATCCGTGTTATCTCCACTTCTAATGGAGCAAATGGAAGCAGCTTTGGCAAACAAGCAACAGGTCATCTTATTCAGAAACCGCAGAGGGTTTGCACCCATATTGGAATGCAAAAATTGTGCTTATACCCCCAAATGTGAACATTGCGATGTAACGCTCACCTATCACAAATATCAAAATAGACTAAAATGTCATTATTGCGATGCTTCCTACCCAGTCGTAACAGAATGCCCTGAATGTGGCGATGCTGGTTTGCAACATTTAGGAAGTGGCACCGAACAATTGGCAGAAGAGGTGGGTTCGCTCTTTCCTGATGCTGTAGTAGCACGAATGGATACAGATACGACTCGTGGCGCAACGTCTTACGAAAGGATTCTAACAGATTTCTCTCTCGGCAAGTCTCAAATTTTGGTAGGAACCAAAATGGTGTCCAAGGGATTAGACTTCGACAATGTGCGCGTGGTAGGAATTATACAAGCCGACAGCTTGCTCAACTTTCCCGACTTCCGATCTCACGAAGAGGGTTTTCAGATGATGACACAAGCCAGTGGTCGTTCGGGTAGAAAAAGTGTAACTGGATCTGTAGTGATACAAACCTCCGACCCCCATCAACCAATTTTTGAGTACATCAAAAACAACGATTACCAAAGTTTCTTCAATGCACAATTGGCAGAGAGGAAAATGTTTAAGTATCCGCCTTACTATCGATTGATTGTGATTAAGCTACGTTACAAATATGAGACAAACGTGTCGCAAGCAGCCGACTACTTTGCTATGCTACTAAAGAGGTCTTTGGGCGAGCGAGTGCTTGGTCCTGCCATACCAGCGGTGGGCAGGGTGCAACAGTTCTACATAAGAGAGATATTATTGAAAATGGAGATGGGATTTCCAGTTGCGCAAGTAAGAGAGATATTAAAACAGGTGGAGGAGACAACAAGGCAGCGAATCAAATTCAAATATGTAAGGATTCATTATGAAGTGGATGTTTGAAAATAGATGTTATATAACACTATTTTACAACATGTTTTTTTATTTGGGTAATACACAGAGGAAAGTTATCTTTGTATCGATAACCTAAAACAATCTTTTTTACCTTACAACTAATAACCAATATTAACCAAAAGGGAAAAATAGATTAGCTCGGCCGAGCTGGTCTATTTTTTTTGATTGGTGTTTACAAATAAGTACGACTAATTCATAACACAGACCACAATTAGTTGAATAAGACCATTCAAATTCTGCAACTAAATAAGAGAACAAAACCAGCTTACATTACTGGCAAAAGTATTGGACCATCAATCCCTACTGGAATACCAAGCAACATCCATATAGTTATCATAATTGCCCATGCTAATGTAAAAAGAACAGTATAAGGAATCATTAATGAGATTATTGTTCCAATCCCATTTTTCTCATCGTAGTGTTGTGCATAGGTCACTATTAAAGCAAAGTAACTCATCATTGGGGTAATTACGTTTGTAACCGAATCTCCAATACGAAAGGCTGCTTGTGTGAAACCAGGGTGGTAGCCAAGTATCATAAACATGGGAACAAAGACAGGTGCCATAATAGCCCATTTTGCTGAAGCACTTCCCATAAACATGTTCAAGAAAGCACAGAGAAGCAAAAAGGTCAGAATAAGAGGAATGCCCGTAAAACCAACATTGCTCAAAAACTGAGCTCCATCTATTGCCAACACTAAGCCCAAGTTTGAGTAGTTGAACCAATAGATAAACTGTGCTGCAAAAAACACCAACACAATGTAGCTCCCCATCCCTTTCATCGAATTGGTCATGTGTTTTATTACATCTTTGTCGTTTTTAATGGTTTTCACTATGATGCCATATATAATTCCTGGCACAAAGAAAAGAAGTAGCAACCCTACTATGATACCCGAAAAGAAGGGAGATCTTAGAATGCTCCCTGTTACAGGATCTCTCAGCAATCCATTCTCTGGAATAATAGTCATTGCCATGACAGCAATAAAAATAAGTGTACCAATACCTGCCCATCGCAATCCCTTTTTCTCCAATGGAGTAATCTGTTCTATCTCCAATGCCTTTTCATTGCCTGTGTATTTGCCCAATCTTGGCTCCACAATTTTTTCTGTAATCCAAGTTCCAACAGCTATCACCATAATAGCACTTGCAAACATAAAATAGTAGTTAACCATTGGATTAATATCCATTGTAGGATCAATTATTTGAGCAGCCGAAGTTGATAAGCCCGCAAGTATAGGATCAACGGAACCAATTAAAAAATTAGACCCAAAACCTGCACTTACTCCCGCAAAAGCCGCAGCAAATCCGGCCAAAGGATGACGTCCTAATGCGTGAAATATCATTGCTCCTAAAGGTATTAGTATCACATATCCCACTTCGGATGCAAGATGTGAAAAAATACCTGCAGTGATAATTGCGGCGGTAATTAGCTTGGGAGGAGCACCAAGCACCAACTGACGCACAAGCACTGTGAAAAGACCAGAACCTTCAGCAACCCCTATTCCTATCATAATGACTAAGACAAGTCCGAGCGGTGGGAAGTTCACAAAGTTGCTCTCTACATTAGTATATATCCACCGAAAGCCATCGGCACTTAAAAGATTTCTCACTGCAACAAGCTCACCTGTAGCAGGATGAGTAGCTTGAAGTCCTACAGCTGAAGCCCACCAAGATAGCAAAGCTACTAAAGCTGCCATCATCAAAAAGAGTGTAGCAGGGTGTGGCAGTCTGTTTCCTACCATTTCTATGGTATCTAATACTCGAGCAAAACGGCTTTTTTTAATCATTAATAAGATATTTCTCTTGCGGAATGGTTAATAAACAGTTTGTTATAAGTAGCAATTTTGTGCTCTTCTCACATGCTGTCAAGAGTGAAGTGCAAAGATAGAAAAAAATTGCAACAGAATATCATCCAACTTCCAATTTCACGAAGAGAGCTATTCACGGTCGGGCGCTTCTGCTTGACAACAACCCATAAATTAGCCCCTTGCTGGCGCGGATATCTATCCGTGCCTTTATCTGCACCCTACTGTTGTAATGGCACGGATGAATATCCGCGCCAGCCTGGGGAACCTATTTCACAGGGCAAGCCGATTTGTAAATCGGCGCGAGCGGAATAAGCTAATAAGGTTAGTGTTGTAGGTATATTCCAAGTTACTAAGGTTGGGGAAAATACAAATAAGGTTTTTTGTCGTC
>CAZXGV010000119.1:0-6476 GCA_964640575.1 uncultured Dysgonomonadaceae bacterium | reverse complement strand
ACTAAACTCTATTTTGCTGTATATGAGCTTTTTATTGAAAACGAGTTTAAAGTTATTTCTTTTGGTGTTCGTTTGAAAAACGTGGTGGACTTATTACCTTGTTTCTAAAAAAATCTATATTTGCAACAATGCGATAATATAATTTTATCTTTTAATAGATTTGTTCTGTGCTCCAATACATAGTTTCACTAGTAATTCCTAAGGGATTGGTTAAATTGAAAAGCAAAGTTTGTTTTTATACTCAACATTAAGATCGAGAATTGTTTGATAAGGACAATGATTCAAAAACCTAGAACGAATTAATTAGATTTGCGTATATGGTAGTCATGCTTAAAAGCTCTCCTTTGTTCATATTTTTTTTATTCAAAAAAAACGAACTTAACTTCTTAATTATTGGCAGTTAATTATAATCACAACTCATGAGTTTAAAAGGCTTTTGACGATGTTGCGTTAATTCCTTTTAATGCTTTTGATCATATCTCAATAATATGAAAAAAGCTGAGTATTAGTGTCTCTTTGTGTTGGTGTTATCGTTAATTATCACTATATTTGTTTGTTCTTTTTAAAGCAGAAGTAAATGTGTAAAAATCTTATATTCAATAAGATATAATTGATACAAAAAATGATAGAAGAAAATAAAGGTTTGACAGATAATGCTTATTCGGCATCTAATATTCAAGTATTAGAAGGACTGGAGGCAGTTAGAAAACGTCCAGCAATGTATATTGGAGATACCAGTGAAAAGGGTCTCCATCATCTTGTTAATGAAGTGATAGATAACTCTATTGACGAAGCATTGGCAGGACATTGTTCGGAAATTGATTTATATATAAACGAAGACGACTCCATTACTGTAAGAGATGATGGACGTGGTATTCCAGTTGACTTTCACGAAAAGGAAGGTAAGTCGGCATTAGAAGTGGTGATGACTGTATTGCATGCAGGAGGTAAGTTTGATAAAGGAACTTACAAGGTGTCAGGTGGTTTGCATGGTGTAGGTGTTTCGTGTGTTAATGCATTGTCGATTTATTTGAAAGCCGAGGTGCACAGAGAAGGCAAAGTGTATGTTCAAGAGTACTCCAAAGGTAAACCTGCAGCCCCAGTGGCTGAGGTGGGTACTACAGATGTGTCTGGGACTATCGTTACTTTTAAACCAGATGATTCGATTTTCACTGTTTTAGAATATCGTTACGACACTTTGGCTACTCGTTTACGAGAGTTAGCATTTTTGAATGCTGGTATTCGTCTAAATATAACAGATAGAAGAGTTGTAAAAGAAGATGGCTCTTTTAAGTCAGAATCTTTTTATTCAGAAAAAGGTCTTGAGGAGTTTGTTAAATATATAGATAGATCAAAAGAACCTCTTATTGAAGATGCAATTCATATTGTAACAGAGAAAAACGGAATTCCAGTGGAAATTGCGATGACTTACAATACATCGTATAATGAAAACGTTTTTACTTACGTAAACAATATTAATACTATAGAGGGTGGAACTCACCTAACTGGTTTTAGACGAGGTCTGTCAAGAACATTGAAGAAATATGCTGACGACTCTAAAATGTTGGAGCGTTTGAAAATTGAAGTGAGTGGAGACGACTTTAGAGAAGGGCTCACAGCAGTTCTTTCTGTGAAAGTTCAAGAGCCACAATTTGAGGGACAAACCAAAACCAAGCTAGGTAACTCTGAAGTGATGGGTGCTGTTGACCAGGCTACTGGCGAAGCACTTGGCTATTACTTAGAGGAGCATCCAAAAGAAGCGAAGATTATTGTTGAAAAAGTTATATTGGCTGCAACTGCAAGACACGCTGCACGTAAGGCGCGAGAGATGATTCAACGTAAATCACCTCTAACAGGAGGGGGCTTGCCAGGGAAATTAGCCGACTGCTCTAGCAAAGATCCTGCAGAGTGCGAAGTGTTTATTGTCGAGGGTGATTCGGCTGGTGGAACAGCAAAACAGGGTCGCGACCGAATGTTTCAAGCAATACTTCCACTGCGTGGAAAAATCTTGAATGTTGAAAAAGCAATGCCTCACAAAATTCTTGAAAACGAAGAGATTAGAAATATTTATACAGCACTAGGTGTTACTATAGGAACTGAAGAGGACTCTAAAGAGCTGAATATGGAAAAGCTGCGCTATCATAAAGTTATTATTATGACTGATGCGGACGTAGATGGTAGCCATATTGCAACATTGATTCTTACTTTCTTTTTCCGTCACATGCGCCCACTCATTGATAAAGGATGTGTGTATGTAGCCACACCTCCATTATACTTAATGAAAAGAGGAAAAATAGAAGAGTACTGCTGGGACGATGCTCAACGTCTTGCTTTTATTGCCAAATATGCTGATGGTAACGAAAATGCAGTGCATACTCAAAGATACAAAGGTTTAGGAGAGATGAATGCTGAGCAGCTGTGGTCAACAACCATGAATCCTGAACACAGAGCGCTTCGACAAGTAACAATTGAAAGTGGAGCTGATGCTGACATGGTGTTTTCTATGCTTATGGGAGAAGATGTTGCTCCTCGCCGTGAGTTTATTGAAGAGAATGCCACTTATGCAAACATTGATGCTTAAATTACAGTAAGCGCAATCGTTTTTTGTGATGCCTTACTTAATTGTAAATAAAACATTACATTAAGGCGAGTGAAATAAAATGATGACAACTACAGGATATATGTAGGTAAAAGGTAATGAGAGAAATATATTTAGCTCATTACCTTTATTAAATTCAATATAAGATGAAACGCCCTCCCTTTTTAAAACCAAACGACAAAGTTGTTATTGTATCTCCGTCAGGGAATGTTTCTCCAGCACATGTAAATGGTGCAGTGGATATTTTTCAAGAATGGGGTTTAGAGGTGAGTGTTTCTGAAAACGCTCTATGCCAAATAGGACGCTTTAGCGGTTTGGTGGATCAAAGACTCTATGATTTGCAATCTGCTATGGATAATCCTGATGTGAAATTAATATTTGCTTCTCGTGGCGGATACGGCGCTGTTCATTTACTCGATAAGCTAGACTTTTCCCAAATTAAGGATAATCCTAAATGGTTAGTTGGTTTTAGTGATATCACAGCATTGCACACAGCTTTCCAAAGTCATGGTATAATGTCTATTCATGGACCTATGGCAAAACATTTTGCGGAAGAAGGAGCAGCAAATCTTTCCGTTCAATACACAAAAGATGCAACTATGTCGGACAAGGAGCTTAATTATAAAATTCCTGTAGAATATCCTCTCTTAAACAGAGTAGGCAAAGCTTCAGGAACTTTGTTTGGTGGCAACTTGTCAGTTTATACAAGCCTTTTTGGTTCTGAATATATTAAGATTCCAAGAGATGGAATCTTGTTTTTAGAAGATATTGGAGAAGAGCCTTATCGTATCGACCGTATGATATATCAATTGAAGATATCTGGAATATTCAATAAAATAAAAGGACTCATTGTTGGTCAGTTTACAGAATACGAAGAAGACAACTCTATGTATAGCACTCTGTACGAATCTATATTGTCAGCTGTCAAAGAATTTGATTTCCCTATCTGTTTTGGATTTCCTGTTGGGCATACAAAGATAAATTTACCCATAATAATGGGAGGAAATGCTACACTAACGATAAAAAAAGATACTGTTTTACTCAAACAACGTTACTAAATATAACTATGTCTTTAGAACTTATATTACTTATGGGCTCTGTGCTCTTTTTTATTAGTATGGTAGTTGGAAAAGCTGGTCATAAATTTGGAATTCCTGTACTGCTTCTTTTCCTTGGAGTAGGTATGGCTTTTGGTCAAGATGGATTCGGTTTAGATTTTCAAAATATTCAAACTGCTCAAATAATTGGTACTGTTGCTTTAAGTATAATTCTTTTTTCAGGAGGATTGGATACTAAGTTTATGGAAATAAAACCAATTATTCTTCCTGGTGTCATATTAGCAACAGCAGGTGTAGTACTAACCGCTCTGTTTACTGGTCTCTTTATATGGTGGCTTTCTGGCACATTAGCTCCTTCATTGGGAATTGGATTGGCAACTGCACTTTTGTTAGCATCTACAACATCATCTACCGACTCAGCATCTGTGTTTGGTATATTACGTTCGCGAGGAACGATATTAAAAAATAATTTACGTCCTTTGCTTGAGCTTGAGAGTGGGAGTAATGACCCGATGGCATATATGCTGACAGTTACTCTTATTACCATTATCAATTCAGGAGGAGTAAGTTTCTGGTTAGTTGCATTGATGGTGATAATTCAGTTGGTTGTTGGTACGGTGGTAGGTTATTATTTCGGCAAATTATCGGTTATTTTAATTAATAGAATTAAGCTTGATAATGGAGCACTTTACCCTATTCTTCTTTTCACACTGGGCATGTTTATATTCTCTCTCACCTATTTCCTTAAGGGTAATGGGTATCTAGCTATTTATATTGCTGGTTTAGTTATAGGGAATTCTAAGTTTGTACATAAACGCACGTCTATGCGATTTATGGATGGTTTGGCATGGATGAGTCAGATTATATTATTCTTAACATTAGGACTTTTAGTAAATCCAAACGAGTTACTAGGTGCCGATGTGCTAGTTCCAGGTTTGATTATTTCCTTTTTTATCATTCTTGTTGTTCGACCACTAACTGTCTATCTTTGTTTGTTTCCATTCAAAAAAATATCTTCACGTGACAAAGCTTTTGTCTCATGGGTAGGCTTGAGAGGCGCAGTGCCTATCATCTTCGCTATTCTTACATTGGCTGCCGATGTACCTCATGCTCGATGGCTATTTAATATTGTATTTATTATTACTCTTGTTTCTTTAATTCTTCAAGGTACGTTTTTGAATCGTGTGGCATCGTGGCTCAAGCTTTCAAAACAACCTGTTCTATATCCTAGTTTTGAAGATTTCGATGTTGAGTTTTCTGAGGAAATTAAGTCAGCTATGACTGAGATACTGATTACTGAAGATACGATAAAACATGGTGAAAACCTTATGGAAATGCCCCTTCCCAGCAAAACTCTAGCTGTAATGGTAAAACGAGGTGAGCGTTATTTCATACCAACAGGACAAACAAAACTATGTGTAGGAGATAAACTACTTGTAATATCGGACGATGAAGAGGCTTTGAAAGAGACATATCGAAGTATGGGTATATCGGATTTTTCATATCATAAGAATAAGTAATACTTCCATGAGGTTCAAGGTAAAAGTGTTTCTTGCGTCATTATTTATGTGTACATTGTTGATGGTATCATGCCTCTCTTGCAATTCAAATAAGAATAGTACAAAGCAACCTGAAATCATTAATGAACTTTCATATATACAGGTTTCTCCTGAGTTTAACTCAGATAGTGCTTTTTTATTTATAAAGGAACAGGTAGATTTTGGACCACGTGTTCCAAATAGTGCGGCTCATAAAGCGTGTGGAGATTATTTGGTTTCGAAGCTTAAAATATATGGGGCGCAAGTGATAGAACAAGAATCAATACTTATGACTTATGATAATATAGCATTAAACGCTCGCAATATTATTGGTTCTTATAACCCAGACAATGAAAAAAGAGTTTTGCTTTTTGCACATTGGGACACTCGCCCCTTTGCCGATCAAGATGAAGATATTGCAAAACGAACTCAACCAATTCTTGGCGCAAACGATGGAGCTAGTGGAGTGGGGGTGTTGCTTGAAGTAGCTCGGCAGTTATACAAAGCACCACTTGATATTGGAATAGATATTATTTTCTTCGATGCTGAAGATTGGGGACAACCAAGTTATGAAACTAATTATATACCAGGTGAATGGTATTGTTTGGGCTCTCAATATTGGGCGAAAAACCCACACACACTCAATTATCGTGCTAGCTTTGGTATTTTATTAGATATGGTTGGTGCACCTAATGCTACCTTTTATAAAGAAGGCTACTCTGTTAAATATGCTTCTAATGTAACAGAAAAAATATGGAGTCTTGCTTCACGTTTAGGTTATGGTCGCTTTTTTATAAATAAAAAAGGAGGATATATCATTGATGATCATGTTCCAGTTAATCAATTGCATCGTGCCCCAAGTGTCAACATTATCCACACTTCTGAAGACACTTCGCATGGTTTTGGTGAGTTTTGGCATACTCACAACGATAATATGAATGTAATTGACGAAGCTACACTGAAAGCTGTTGGTCAAACTGTGCTAGAGGTGTTGTATACAGAGTAATAAAACAAATTGTGTCAGATTAAAAAAATATAGATATAGATTATGCAGACTATAGACCAAGTACAAGATGAGATTATAGATGAGTTTTCACTATTTGATGATTGGATGGATAAATATGCTCTTATTATTGAGCAAGGTAATTCTCTTGAGAAATTAGATGACGTGTATAAAACGCCTCAAAATATAATTGAAGGGTGTCAAAGTCGTGTTTGGTTACAAACTGATTATAAAGATGGCAAATTGCATTTTCGGGCAGAAAGTGATGCTGTAATTGT
>CAZXGV010000118.1:4754-6521 GCA_964640575.1 uncultured Dysgonomonadaceae bacterium | reverse complement strand
TTTTTTTGCGTTACAAACTGCCGTTCGCGCGCATTTGCAATGCGTCGCAGACGTTAGCCACAGTGCACTTACTAATATGTCATAGAGCACACTGCGTTACCAAAAAGATAATTTTGCAATATAATGATCTTTAAGTATTTATATTTTTATGTCAGGCTTTCAGCCTTCATGTCATACTATTTAACTGTAACCCAAGGCGTTGCCATTGGGCTGAATTATAACAGCCCTTCGGGCTTCTAAATAACAATTGACTTTCCCGCCCTTGCTAATATGCCATAGAGCAGACTGCGTTAGCAACTGGATGTGAAACCTGTATCTAGAACTAATAGAGCTTCATAAAATGTCTTTTTTAATCCTAATACAAATTGTTAAAGAAAGCAGTAACGTGAACCATACATGATTAATATTTGTTAAGGTTTTTATATTCGCAAATAGATTGTTTTAGGTCAACTTCTTCGTGCTATTAAGTTATACTTTTTTGACCTGCTGCAAACATAACAACTTAAAAGCTTTCGATTATGACTTCAAATAAAGATGGTAAATCAACCTATAAATTAAAGGCAATCACTGCTACTACTTTGCTTTTTGTTTTCCTTTGTAGTTTTTCACAAATCAAAAAATCAAATGGAAGCCCCTTAACATTAGATGTTAAAGGGGGTATGAGTGCTCCGTCAAGTGATTATAAAGAGTATGCAAAGAATGGGTTTCAAGCAGGAGTAATGCTCAACAAAGCAATGTATAAAAACTTAGGATTAAGTGTTAGTGCAAACTATGATTACTTCGGACTTAAAGACAATTTTGAAAGTCCCGATAACTCATGGACAAACATCTCATTTGGTGTAGGCCCACAATACACGTTGCCCATGAATATGTTTTTCATTCAACTTTATGGTCACATTGGTATGTCACTACTCCAAACTCCAGGAATAACGAAAGACGCTGAAAACATTCCTGACTATTTTGAAAAATTTGAAGCGGGTTTCTTTAATACTTTCAAACTCGAGAGTAAAAATACCACATCTTTTCACACAGATGTAGGAATCAAATTGGGTGCACAGCTTTCGAGAAAAATAGGCGTATTTGTGGGCTCCACCTATAGCACCAGCTTAGATAATCCTGTGAAATACAGTGCGCGAGACATCTCTAAAGCATTCCACCCATCGGGCGAAGTAGATACAAAGTTGATTAGCGAAACCCCTTTTGAGGAAAAAAGTCTTGCTTTTTCTTCTTTCAATGTGAATGCTGGAATAAGTATCAGTATGGGGAAAGCCTCAGCCGTTAGATCTGCACAAGACTACAACTCGAGTAGAAGTAATAAACCAAGTCCAATTATAAGAACAGATGATATAATTGATAATGACTCTGTGACAAAGCCTGTGCAAGATTACAATTCAAGTAGGAGCAACAAACCAAGACCAATTGCGTGGTCAGACGCAGTGGTAGATAACGACACTGTGCCGAAGCTTGTAAAAGAATACAATGCAAGCAGAAGAGACTATGACGCAAAAAAACCAAAAGAACCAAGGTCAATTACACCGCCAGACTCTGGAGTAGGAAATGATTCCGTGCCATTACTTGCTCAAGACTACAACTCGAGTAGAAGTAATAAGCCAAGTCCAATTATAAGAACAGATGATATAATTGACAATGACTCTGTGACAAAGCCTTTGTATGCACAAGATTACAATTCAAGTAGGAGCAACAAACCAAGACCAATTGCATGGTCGGATGCAGTGGTAGATAACGACACTGTGCCGAAGCTTGTAA
>CAZXGV010000118.1:2394-4654 GCA_964640575.1 uncultured Dysgonomonadaceae bacterium | reverse complement strand
GCAGTGGTAGATAACGACACTGTGCCGAAGCTTGTAAAAGAATACAATGCAAGCAGAAGAGACTATGACGCAAAAAAACCAAAAGAACCAAGGTCAATTACACCGCCAGACTCTGGAGTAGGAAATGATTCCGTGCCATTACTTGCTCAAGACTACAACTCGAGTAGAAGTAATAAGCCAAGTCCAATTATAAGAACAGATGATATAATTGATAATGACTCTGTGACAAAGCCTGTGCAAGATTACAATTCAAGTAGAAGTAACAGACCCACACCAATTCGTGTAATAGATGACATTGACGATATTAAGCACGCAGAAGATAGTGTTGTGGTAGTTGGGAAACTTACAAAAATAGCGCTCAAGTCACGTAGCTTCGATTTAATTGATAAAAACAAACAAAAGATTTCTGGTCTGTTTCAATCTAAGGTTACCGATAAAGGAATCAAAGCATTGAGAGGTGAATTTCTAAATAAAGAAGTGATGATTTATGTCAAAATCAATAGAGCAAAATTAGAGACAGGCAAAGAAGTAGTCAGCTATGAGCTTTTGAATGTCCAAAAGCCAACCAAACGTAAGAAAGTTAATCCTTAGCCAGGGCTATGACTGACTGGAGGTTAGTAAACAACTATAACACATTTATAAATACAAGAAGCGGACCCTTTGTTGAGTCCGCTTCTTTGCTATATCATCTAGTACTAAACTGTGTTTAGTCTTTACCTTTTTCTTCTAATACTTTCTCCTTTTCTTCCTGAATATTTGGAAGTTCAAGTCCATAGCCTTTCTTTTTATCAACTGCTTTAAGCACCAATGCCAATACTATAGCTAATACTCCAAAGCCAGCAAAGATAAATTCTGGAACGGTGTAATCATATTTAACCAATTCGCCTCGAGCAATTGCTTCGCCAACTCCAGGATTAGATTTAGTGAGTGCCCACCCTATTAAAACAGGCACAGCCATTAATCCTATATTTTGAATCCAAAAGATAAGTCCATAAGCAGAACCAAGAAGTTTCTCCTCAACAATCTTTGGAATGGAGGGCCACATAGAAGCGGGTACTAATGAAAATGCTGTTCCTAATACTACAATCGTCAGAACTGCTGTAAACATTGTAAATGACTCTTCGGGAACTAACGCAAAAATTAGATGAGAAACAACTAATAACACTGCACCATATAACATCATTGTAGCTCCATACCCCTTCTTATCTAAGAAATACCCTATTAAGGGAGTCAGCACCATCGCTCCAATGGGAAACCAAGAGAACAGAGAAGATGCCACGTCCATGGATACATCCAGTTTTGAAGACAACATCTCTGCGGCAAACTTCTGGAATGGGAATATTGCAGAATAGAACAATACGCAAAGACCAGCAATAGTAAGGAATCCAGGGTTCGTTAAAATAGTGCCCAAATCTGAAAATTTAAATTGATCTTCTGGGTCTATTTCTAATGATTCTCCTGTTTGTTTATCTAACATAGCATCCATAAAAGTATAGATGAAGAATGATAGAGCTCCAATAGCTATAAAAGCCATAGCCCATGTCATAGCCAGTTTAACTCCAGGCTCCATCCCAAGAGGGGTAGCTTCGGTGATACCTGCAAAACGCGGAGATAGTTGGAACACAGCAAATACTCCTAATCGTGCGATTGCCATTTCAAGCCCCATTGCCAAAGCCAACTCTTTCCCTTTAAACCACTTAACAATGGTTTTAGACACTGTAATACCTGCCATCTCTACTCCTATACCAAATATAGCAAAACCAACATAAGATAATATAGCAGTAGTGGGTAGTGCCATACCAAAAATATCTACTACTAAACTTCTGTCGATGAAACCTAAAGCATAAAACTTTAAGCCTCCACCAATAAACATCGCTAATGCAGAGGTTCTAAGCGTAAACCGTATCCCCATTTTATCTAATATGATACCTGATAAAATAAGGAAACCCATCACATTTAATATAAACTCGGATCCTCCGAGCCAACCAAATTGCTGGTTAGACCAACCATAATATCTTTCAAGTGAACCTTTGAGTGGTGCTGCAACATCTACAAAATAGTAGGCGAAAAACATTGTAAGAGAAACTAATCCTAACGCTACCCACCTCGCCCATGTTGTGTCTCTCAGGGATTTTTGAATTCTTTCTGTCATCTTGTTTTAATTAATACTATATTATTTTTCTGTTAATTGTCAATCCTATTCACAAAACGGCACAAATATACAATAATTGCGTATCTATGTATAGAATTTGAAGTAGAT
>CAZXGV010000118.1:0-2294 GCA_964640575.1 uncultured Dysgonomonadaceae bacterium | reverse complement strand
AAAACGGCACAAATATACAATAATTGCGTATCTATGTATAGAATTTGAAGTAGATTTGTCTAGTTTTTTATTATTTGATACAGTTTACAGAAAAGATACAACACTTATTTAACGGGTGATAGAATCTGTTTATCTTTCAATAATTGCTCTCTTAGGATAGTATAATCTACATCTTGCACTTTCACATCACTATCGATTGCTATGGCTGCTGCCGTTGCTGCCGACTGTCCCAATATCATAAAGACAGGCTCCATGCGAATAGAACCAAACGCAATATGAGTGGCACTCACACAAACTGGTACAATCAAATTGTTGCACTCTCCCACTTTGGGAACAATAGAGCGATAACTAACAGGATAAGGAGGCATTCCTCTTGCTTCTACATTTCCTTCATTCTGAACATATCCATTCACATCCACGTAGCGCTTCACTTGGTGCGAATCCATTCCATAACCCGCATAGCTAACTGCATCTTCTGCCACATCTAATCCCTCGCAGTTTCTCTGTGTCATCACATAATCGCTAACCATCCGCCTCGCCTCACGAATATAGAGTTGCTCTTGCCAACCATCTTCGCTTTCGTATTCATCTTTACATGTTCCCCATTGAGAAGCAATTGCTCTCACTTTTTCAGGAGTTCGTGGATGATAGGCTAACGTCCACATAAGTCCTTGTTGATAATCTTTGTGTCTTTGTACAATCTTTTCACGTTCGGCATAGCTTGCTTCTGGATAGTCGTGATTTTGTCCAATAAAATCGGTTGAGAAACCCTTTTGATTGTTGGTGTCTGTTTTTCGATTGGGCATTGGGGTGTTTATCCAAGGCACTACAGACTCTCCATAATAATACATGTCTTCGATTGGTCCATCAGCAGCTTCATAGTTTCGGAATAATAATTCATAGTCGAGTTCATTGTAGTTTGCTGGTTTTTTGAAAGGAATTCTGTTATCTGGATGGTCTGTAAGTGTCATTCTGAAACAGTAGGCTTGAATGCCTTTATCACCCTCTCCATCCACACCAGGTGCTCCTTCTTCGACAAAAGGTAGCAATCCGCTTGAGGGGTCGCCTTTTACTACATAAGGATCGACACGGCTAACAAAATTGTGGTGAAGACTGTTTTTTGATATCCCACCTTTTAGCGTCAGACCAACATTATTAGCTTGAACACCATTCAAGGTTTCTCCATACTCTTTGTTCGACTCACGACCATAAGTATAGGTAACCCCTGAGGCAGCCATCAAGTCTCCTTCATAAGTGGCATCGATAAACACTTTGCCTTTAAACTTACGACCACTTTCCATTTCAATCTCTACAATCTTTTGTCCTTGTTTCTTCACACCACTTTCACGGTTTAGTCGCTCGTTGTAAACAACATCAATCTGCTCGGGGCGCATCATCTCTTGATACACTTTCAATGCTGCTGATGGTTCGAATGTCCACATAGCATCTTCGTTTTTATCATTTCTTGATTGCTCATATTCATCAGGATTTTGCCAATTCCAATTTTCTGGTTTTGAATAGTATTTCTTAATATTGAGATAAAACTCTTTCGAGATTCCACCAATAGCTTTCTTACTTCCAATATCGGTTGCACCCAATCCTCCAGTTGTCAAACCTCCAATACGTGAAGAGGGCTCAATCAATAGTACCGATTTATTCATGCGTGAACTCTGGATAGCAGCTGAAACCCCTGCTGATGTACCACCATAGATAACTATGTCGTAACTTTTCTGTCTGTTTTGTCCGTTACTAATAAAGATACATGTACATAAAAACAATAAAACCAAATTGACTTTTCTCATTGTTGAAAATTTAAATAGTTATTTTATTTTTTAGGGACAAAAGGACGAAAACCTACAAGTCCCATTTAGTTTTGTTTCTACAATAAGTTGTTGCACACCAAGATATTTAGTTTTTGCAAGAAAAGACTTGAAACTAAGAGTTACCTGACGCGCAAACAACCTTATCCGATAAGTACAAATATACTTAATATAGATGAATGAAACTACATTGGTGAAGAAGTTTTAATAAAAGGCAATTTAGCTTTAGCAATTTTGAACTAAATCGACGAGCGGTGAAGATTAAGTTTAACCTTTCAGAGATAGGTGCTTCGAACTCATTTAACATAACCATAATAACCACGTAGTGGTTAAAGGTGAATAGCCACGGGTGCAAACCCGTGGTAGCAATAATAAATCAGGGTGAATCCCGATAGTGGGTTCATTTATGGAATCGCCGCTGAATGTCGCATTAGCGAAACGTTTTCCTCTTATATACTTTCTGCATTCGCAACA
>CAZXGV010000117.1:0-6540 GCA_964640575.1 uncultured Dysgonomonadaceae bacterium | reverse complement strand
TAAGGTTTAGTTATTATGGATGAATATCTGCCAACTGCTGATGGTATTGTTTTGCATCCCTCTACTGACGCGGATATCTTGTCCGTGCCATTGTCTTCACTCTACTGTTGTGATGGCACGGATGAATATCTGCGTCAGCTGATGTAATAATTGCTTTGCAAACGCTTCACCCCAATGAAATAATGCTACGCATTATTCCACATGGTGAACCCTGTGAAATTCATGTAAACCTATCTCACAGGGCAAGCCGATTCGGAAATCGTGAGCGGGGCTACCTCTATCTTACATCATATCGCAAATAAATAGAACAATGAATAATAACCCCCAACCACAACGTGGTTGAACATGAATAACCATGGGTGTAAACCCATGGTAATCAAATCAAAACACACACGAACCCTGAGGGGTTCAACCCTTTGAATGAGAATTAATCTGTATAACTAATATTTTAATAAATAATTGAATCCCGTCAGGATTCCAGCTAACATTCCTATTCATAGACCCCGCATTTTAGGGACTGTGTAATAATATAAGTAACGGTAGAGAAAGCTCATCCTTTCCCCTGTTTTGCTCCAAGTTTATAAATTATACTTCTTGTTTTTTTAGGCTACACAACGTGATTTAATAAAAAATGGAGACAGAAACCCTTTCGCTTTGCCTCCATTCTTTTTACCCTAAATTAATTGAAGGGTTTTGCTTTATGCGTTAAGGTGTTTCCCAACCTGGATTCTGAGTAAGTTTATCGTTCAGCGATATTTGGTTGGATGGTATTGGATACCAATAGTGTTTTTTGTCGTAGATACGTTCTTTGCCTTTCGAACCATCAATGTAGTTTCCAATGCGTGGAACTGCTTTATCGAATGGATCATTTACAATGTTGGCTCCCAACAATATATCGGGATGCTGCTTTGAATCAAGTTTATCCAACTGATGCCATCGGATCAAATCCCAATAACGTGCCCAATTGTCAAACATTAACTCGATACGTCGCTCACGACGAACTTCCCAAATGAGGTCGCTAACACCCATGTCGTTTGCTGGGTCAGAAAAACCTACATCAACCGTGAGTGGAGGTAACCCTGCTCTTGCCTTCAATTTATTCACTGATTTATCCAAATCGGCTTGCGTTGCTGTACCCAATTCTGCGCATGCTTCAGCATATTGAAGATAAACAGTAGATAGCCAGAAAATGGGTGCATGAGTAAAGTTTCTAGTTGTTTGATTACGATACATATTATCAATTTCTTTATTGTCATACTTACTCACTCCGTAACCAGTAGATGAAGTATTTGAAATTCCACTTCCGAAACGTGTAAAACCTCTGCCGACGTAAGACAATGCAGTATCGATGGTTTGTTCCAATCGTTTGTCGCGCAAATCTAGCATGTGTGTGATAGAAAGAACAGTGTCCGGAACTACTTTTCCAGCTACCATTTTTGTTCCTACAAACATTTTTGCAGCGTCACTCTTATCAAGAGTTGTCAAAGCCAATGGTTTACCATCGGTAAAAAGATACGATTCGAAAGCGTCTTTCGTCATACCACTCATTTGTGTGGATGAGCTAATGTATGCAATCAGTGAATGTTGCAAAATATCTTGCTTGTAAGCCTTATAGAAAATAATTTCGGGATTTTTAGACAAATCCAAAGAATTATAGTTTCCTTGGTAAGACTCATTCAATGTGTAACTTTTATCCATCAAATACGCTGTTGCTGTTTTAGCTTCTGTCAAAAACTTAGTAGCTCCAGCCATATCGGGAGCAGTTTGTCCATCTGCGGCTTTGCGATATTTACGAAATGTACCCTCGAACAGGCAAATCTCAGCTTTCATTGCATGAGCAATGTTGCGATTTAATGTCGTTTTAGAACTATTATCATACATATTTGCAGTTGCAAAATTCAAATCTTCTAACACCTTGTCCATCACCATGTCACGATTGTCGCGTGCACCATATAGCACACCTTCGTCGGAAATGACTAGCGATTTTTCTACCCAAGGTATATCTCCATAAGCACGCACCAGTTGATAGTGATGCCAAGCACGCATCAGACGACCAAAACCTTTCCAATGGTTTTTTGCAACATCGTTCATGTTCACTTTGTCCACCTTTTCCAACAGAAGGTTAGCACGTCTTATCTCAATCCAACCATCACGCCAGTTTGTACTGCTAGCTGGCACATTTTGGAAAGACCAATCTGTAAAGCTATTGCCTGCTTGATCGTCATTGAGAGTTCTGAAGTAAAACAATCCAGTACCGCCTGCATTACCATAACCAAGAAAATCTTCGTAAAAAGTATTGGTATAGCCAATTACGTTATTTTCGCTGGTCCAAAAATTTTCATCCGTAAAAGTATCCAACGGTCCTTTATCCAAGAAATCGTTGCAAGCTGTAAAAAACAGCAGAAGGGATGCGATGTATGTTAATATTAATCTGTTCATATTATTGTCTATTAAAAGATTTTATTAATTGATTTAAAAAGTAAGTTGCACACCAAATGACATGGTTCTAAACATAGGATCGATACGTCCCCAAGTGGCATTGCCCAAGCTTGCACCCTCTTCCTTATCGTTTACTTCGGGGTCAACAGGAGCGTTACTCTTATTAATTATTTCAGCTAAATTGTTTGCGCTAAAATAGACTCTTGCTTTTTGCAAGTAAATTCTTGAAGCTATGTTGATTGGCAAAGAGTACCCGACAGTCAGGTTTTTCAATCTCAAGTATGCCATATTTACTAAATACTTTGATTGTGGATAGAAGTTATTTCTTCCTAGCTCCAGCACAGATATTGTTCCTCTTCCGGCATTTCCAGGGAAAAGACGAGGAAACTCTGCATTTAAATTATCTTCTGTCCAATAATCCGTTTGATTGGCATAAATGGCATCAGCTCCACGCATGAATGGCATCACAAATGCACTTTGTGTCCACATCGAACGCTGCCCTACACCTTGGAAAAACACATCGAGATCGAATCCTTTGTATTCGCCACCCAATCTGAATCCGTACTGATATCGTGGTGTGAAATTTCCGATAACTTTAAGGTCGCCATGATCATCGGCAGTACCTTTACCTCCATCTATCGTTCCACTATTATCAAGGTCTTTAAACTTAACATCACCCGGACCAAACACAAAAGTGCCTTGCTGTAATCCTTTTTGCGAAGCAACACCTTCCTTATATGAACCATCCGTATTAAAATCATCTTTAGTGAAAAGCCTATCGGTTTCAAAACCCCAAATATCACCATAGCGCTTACCGCTGTAGTTGCTATTGAGCAGTTTGGTTTCATTATCCCATGTAACAATATCAGTTACAAAATCACCAATATTCGCATTGGCATATATTAATATATCGTTGAAACGATGACGCCAGTCAACACTCAGTTCCCAACCTCTAGTTCTTAGTTCACCCGCATTAGTATAAGGGGCGGTTGTTCCTAACACTTCTGGCAATGTACTACCAGGTGCTAACATATCTTTTGTATCTCGTTGATACCAATCGAAAGTTACATTCAAGTTGTTGTTCATAAATCCGAAGTCACCGCCAAAGTCCAGTGTTTGAATGCGCTCCCACTTCAACGTAGATGTGACCAGCTTAGGTAAATTGTAGGCTACCACTTTTGTGCCACCATCTGTCAACCAATGCGTGTTTGCGTCGGTTAGTTTTGTCATGGTTGCATTAAACATATTGCTTCCTACAGCTTGGTTACCTATTTCACCATAAGATGCACGTAGTTTTGCATTACTTACAACATCCCTAATTGGCTCGAAATATGCCTCCTCGCTCATGCGATATCCTGCAGATGCAGATGGAAAGAAAGCCCATCGGCTATTGGATGGAAAACTCGATGAACCGTCGTAACGTCCATTCAACTCAAGCAACCATATTCCATTGTAATCGTAATTTACACGTCCGAAATATCCTGCCGATGCCTTTTCCCAGTGAGAACCACTTACAGTTTGATCACCTGTTGCTAGATTGAATTCGGGTAGATTGTAGTCTAGCAAATCGGCACGTCTAGCAGTATGAAGGAAGTAAGTTTCGCTTTCGGCATTAGCACCCAACATAATATTGAAATTGTTACCCTCACCTACTTTAAATTCATAATTGCCAAACACGTTCAAAGCAAATGATTTATTCCTGCTTGATCTTTGTTGTAGCGATGAACTACTAGTAAAAGTTGCACGTTCTACAATTTCCCCTCCCCACGAGTTCCATCCACCCAAAGGAATATAAGCCTCTTTACGAGTATAGTTCTCTTCGTTATAGGTATAATCTGAATTCAGAGTAAGACCTTTTGCTAAAGTTGCTTTGGCGAATCCACCTATTCGCACGAAGCTGTCATTGTCTGTCCAATCGCCTGCTTGCTTTCGGTATGCTATATCATTGCGGAAATCATCTCCTTGGTAAGTGCCATAAGGACCAAAGAAACTACCCCAACGCCACATATACTGATATGTTGTACGGCGTGTGGCTGGTCCTACAAAATCTTTATTGCTGTAATTGAACCTTGCTCCCACTTGCAACCAATCAGTAACATCGGAAGTTAAATTGAGCATGGTAGTCCATTTGTTCAGCTTTTCGGGAAAGAAAGTCATTACACCTTCTTCGTGATTATGCCCTACTGACATATAGTAAGAAGTTTTTCCACTTGTGCCCTGTACTGATAAATTATGACTTTGTCCCGGTTTCCATTTTCGAAACATAATGTTAACAACGTCCCAGTCTGCAAAATACATACCCACTCCGTTTTTGTCTAAAACAAAATCTTCACCCAACACCATCTCTCTGTACTTTGCTTTTTTCCCATTGTTATCATCTCTCCATTTTTCTGCATAAGGTAGCATTTCATCTAAATACATTCCAAATAACTCATTCGCCAAACCTGCTCGATTATTTGCACTTATCAGAGCTTTTATCTGAGTGGGCACATCAGGATAATTGGGAAGAATAGTGGGTGTATCAAATGAGAAGTTATTCGTATAGTTGACCGATACATGATCCATTTTTTGTGCCGATTTTGTAGTAATAAGAATAACACCAAAAGCAGCACGTGTTCCGTAAATAGAAGTGGATGCAGCATCTTTCAACACAGATATGTTCTCGATGTCTTGTGTATTGAGCAGAGAGATATCCTCCATAGCAACCCCATCAACAATAATTAGTGGTTTACTTGTAGCATCATTACTCAATGTGCCCAATCCTCTAATTGATAAAGAGGGTTGCTTTCCTAGTTGTCCACTACTACTAATAATGCTTAGTCCTGGCACTGCTCCTTGCAATGCTTTGGATATATCTGAGTAGGGACGTGCTTCAAGTGTCTTGCTCACATCTACAGTTGTAACTGCACCTGTAAGGTTGGCTTTTTTCTGTGTTCCATAGCCCACAACTACCAGTTCCTCCAACAGTTCAAGCTCGGAAACAAGCGTGATATTTAAAACAGGTTTGACGTCAACTTCTTGTGTATGCATGCCAACATAAGATACGACCAATGTATTAGAACCAGTGGGTACATTTAAAGTAAAAGCTCCATCAATATCGGTCACAGTTCCTATTGTTGTACCTTTCACCTGAATAGATGCGCCAATAACTGGTTCACCATTTTCGTCTGCCACATTACCTACTACACGGGTTTGGGCAAAAATTATTCCCAAACTCGCAAAGAGTAAAAAGAATAAAAGATAGATTTTCTTTTTCATAAAAATAATTTTAAATAAGTTACTACATAACAAGTCTAATAATAAAAAAATTACTCCTTTTTGTTAGATGCTAAGCTCCCATACATTAGACAGGGCTAAGCTTTTCTTAAAACAAAACATTCATAAAATAAAAAACATTTGTTTAATTTACACTAATTCAACTCAAAAGAATAAACATTTCAGCTAGAAAAAAGTTCTTCTAATTATCAACCTTAACAGTTAATATTCAGAGAAGTGTAGCTCATCTATGAAAAAGTAACCCATTCGTAAACAGCATTACTATTAGAGATTTAATCACAAATAAAAAAAAGAGTAACTATTGAGTTTAATCATCGGGGAAAAGCTCTTTCATCAAAAGTATAGGCGTAGAAAAGAAATAAAGTATCAGTAACTACACAATTCTTTACAACACACGTTAAGTATGTTCAAAAATCAAACTATACCTCCTCTCCATTGTTCTTATTATTCAATCGCAGTTTCAATAATTCATTGAAACAATTTAAATAAACTTGAAGTAAAGGATGGAAGAGACTCTTCCACACTTGTACTTCTATTCTAAAAAAGACAAATATGGCTGTAACATTATCAAAAATGATGGAACTAGGAACAGTAGCTCCTGATTTTGCTTTATTAGACA
This sequence comes from uncultured Dysgonomonadaceae bacterium, assembly GCA_964640575.1. Lineage (GTDB taxonomy): Bacteria > Bacteroidota > Bacteroidia > Bacteroidales > Dysgonomonadaceae > UBA2632. The sequence goes on along the minus strand of CAZXGV010000117.1, from coordinate 206 downwards.
CAGTATCCGATAAAACCTTGAAACTATCCGAGTTGAAGTCAGATATTGCAACAGTGGTTCTTTTTATTTGCAACCATTGTCCTTACGTAAAACACCTCAACTCTAAAATGGTAGAAGTTGCAAATAAATATCAAAAGAAAGGTGTGAAATTTATTGCTATTAGTAGTAATAATGTGGAAACTCATCCTCAAGATGGGCCCGAGTTT
>CAZXGV010000116.1:0-6653 GCA_964640575.1 uncultured Dysgonomonadaceae bacterium | reverse complement strand
TTTGTTGATGTATTATAAAAGAGGGTAATCAATTAATTTTGGTTACCCTCTTTTAGTATACTCTTCAGTGGTTTTTACATACTAATGATATATATACCAATAAGCTGTATTTACGAATCATCTGCGATACTATCTGGTTGAATAAAGAACGAGTCTATTAAAAGGTGAAAGCTAAACTATCTCATTTCTGCAAGTATGTTTTTTTAATAAGTCCACCACGTTTTTCAAACGAACATCAAAAGAAATAACTTTAAACCCATTTTCGAAAAGTGCTCATATACAGTAGAATAAGGTTTAGTTATATAGTAGGTGATAAGCTCTGAATTGTAGTAACTTATAGCGGATTATTAAGGTTTCGAAAAGAGACTGAACCTTAAGTTGATTAATTCAATTAGAATTGCAAAAGTGATAGAGAAGCGAAAACATTGTATCAAATAAACCAGTAGTTAATGAGTTAGGATAGCCTTAGCAATCAGAGTCAAGCTGCTCACTAAAAAGATCTTATTAGCTTATTAACCCACATTATTCATCACACTTTTATAAACTATGTGTATCACTATCTAATATTCAAAAGCTTACAGGCTTATTATATTTTAATGCAAAGGCTTATTTTGGGTAATATAGAAGTGTTTCTCAAAATTATCATCAGCAATATGCGAACATTGAAGCCTTTGATAATGTTATAGATAATAAGCAGTGTAACTGCTATTTTTCTCAGATCATTAGTTGATGATAGATAGTACAATAGTTCTTGCACTAATCCCAAAAAACTAAACAGTGCGAATAAGATAAAATCTTGCATACTAAAAATAATCAAAAGAAAATAGATTTCTTTTTTATGAAAGACAGATCCAAACATTATTATGATAGAAATGCAGCTGTATATGACAAGATTTTATCACCTTTCGAGAAAACACTATCTAAGTGGCGAAAGAAATTACTGAAAGATGCTCAAGGAAAAACCCTTGAAATAGGTGTAGGAACGGGGAAAAGTTTCAATGATTATCCCAATGGCGTTTATATAACTGGAATTGATTCCAGCAGCAACATGTTGAAGTATGCACGCAAGCGTGCAAATGGATACGAAAAGGTGGAAAAGTTATTAGAAATGGATGCCGAGAATTTATTGTTTCCTGACAATACTTTTGATACAGTTGTTTCTTCGTGTGTATTCTGTTCAGTTGGCAATCCTGTAAAAGCCTTTAAGGAGATGAAACGAGTATGCAAAAGCAGTGGGAATATTTACTTACTCGAACATGTTAGAAGCGAGAAAAGAGTGGTGGGTAAAATGATGGATATACTTAATCCTATAACATTTGCTTTGTATGGTGATAACATCAACCGAAGAACTTACAAGAATTTAATAAAGGCAGGTTTCGAAGTTTCCCAGATAAAGGTTGAAAATGTGTGGTGGGATATTTGGCAAATTTATCGCATCAAAAACGACTGAATAAATAGTATGCACTTTTTAAAATTCTCGACTACTGATATATTAAACTTTTTTCTACTCTTCATTGTAGTCAGAGAAAAGCGTAATTATCAACACTTAATCCTTTGAAGTATTTAGTGATAAAAAACAATTTGATTTATCAACAACTGTATGTTTTCAGAGGTAGCATCTTAACACGTAACTATAAAAGAGATAATATATATGTATGAAGAAGGAGTTATTAAATGGGAAAGTATTCTCACTATTCTTATCGGAATTGTAATTGTTGCGTTTATATTTCTAATTATTTATCGAATAAGAAAAGTAAACAGCAAAAAAATTGAGAGAAAGATTGAAACTCATAAAAATAATCGAAATAAATAGAAGGATGTAGTCATTAAAACATACATTTTCAATATAATAGAGATTATTCCATTGATAATTCAATTTAGTTTTGTATGTTATATAACAGCTAAAACAATTACTAACAGTATTAATTAATAGATAAAAACAACAATATGGAAAACAACATCGAAAAAATTAGAGAGTATTTGGGTAAAGAAGCGGATGATTTATTGAATCATACCAGTGGAACTGTAAGTAAAGATCAACTTACTCATCCCGGACCCAATTATGTAGACGAAGTATTTGGAATAAGCGATCGTAACGTTCAAGTTATTAAGAGCTTGTCCCAACTATACAATCATGGTCGTTTGAGTGGCACTGGATATCTGTCGATACTACCTGTCGACCAAGGAATAGAACATACTGCAGGAGCTTCCTTCGCTCCGAATCCTCTTTATTTTGATCCAGAAAATATAATAAAACTGGCAATAGAGGGTGGATGTAATGCTGTTGCAACTACATTTGGAGGATTGGCATTGTACGCCAGAAAGTATGCTCACAAGATTCCTTTCTTAGTAAAATTAAATCACAACCAGTTACTCACTTATCCCAATACTTATGATCAAATAATGTATGGATCGGTGCAAGAAGCGTGGAACTTGGGAGCTACAGCGGTTGGTGCAACTATCTATTTTGGTTCGGATGAGTCAGATAGACAAATACAAGAAGTATCCGAGGCTTTTGAAGAAGCTCATGAAATGGGTATGGCAACTGTATTGTGGTGCTACACGCGTAACAATGAATTTAAAACATCGGAAAAGGATTATCATTCAGCTGCCGATTTAACAGGTCAAGCCAACTATCTGGGTGTGACTATTAAAGCAGATATTATTAAGCAAAAACTTCCTGAGACTAATGGTGGATTTCGCGATCTAAAATTTGGTAAAATAGACCCAGGAATGTATGATAAATTAGCAACCGATCATCCAATTGATTTATGTAGGTATCAAGTAGTAAACAACTATATGGGTAGAATTGGATTGATTAATTCGGGTGGAGCTTCAGGAGACAACGATTTTGCTGCTGCTGCTCGTACTGCTGTCATTAATAAGAGGGCAGGAGGTACAGGGCTTATTTCAGGTAGAAAAGCATTTCAGCGTCCAATGGAAGAGGGAGTTAAATTATTGAATTTAATTCAAGACGTTTATTTAAACAAAGAAATTGACTTAGCGTAATAGTAAGCAATTAGAGATTGTTAAATTAACGAGGGCATTGATGGTTATAATTGACCATCGATACCCTCGTTTGTTTTTTTTGTAACTCAAATTATATATGGTTCTTTTTTTAATCCTCTCTAAGGATTGGATTTTGTAAAGTCTTGCCTTCTTAATTATTTTCAATTGGCTTGGGTTTTTCAATCTGTTCCATAAGATTGTTGTTCCAATCACCACTAATTTCCACTTCAGCTGCTGCACCAAAAGCAAATGCTTCTATCAAATTATGGTTTAGAAAGATGTATCCTCCTGGTTGTCTGAACTCATAAAGAGCAGCTACTGCTGATCCTCCAGCTATTTGCCAAGTTCCGTAGTTTGTTGCTGGTTTGTCATTAAAGGAACCACCTTGCCACAATAGGTCGGCATGTCCACCAATTAGATGCATTCGAGTATCTCGATTAGCTTGTGAAGTAATAAAAAGAACTTTATCTCCTACATTGGCTTTCAATGAATTTTCTCCGGTTAAAGCGTCCACTTTTCCATTAAAAACAATATGTGTGGGAATAAGTGTTTTCATTGATTCAAAATAGTCTGAGATTCCTTCTCTCAACGTGTCATAATCTTTAAAACCTCCATTCTCATCTTTCGGAACGTAAAAGTCTTGCTCCCCAATGTACCATGCTTTGTCGTATTTTACATAATTTCCGTTTTCATCTTTTAATCCTTCACGTGGCAATACCATAATGGCACCATTCATACCCAATACCACGTGCAAAGGAACCATCATTCCTCCTGGAGCGCAATGATAAACAAACACTCCTGGTTTAGTAGCTTTGAAACGAAATGTTGCTTGTTCTCCTGGAGCTACCATAGATAAGTCGCCACCACCCATAGCACCTGAAGCAGCATGAAAATCGATGTTGTGCAATAGCGTACTCTCCGCAGGATTTACGAGTGTTAGTTCAACATAGTCGTTCTCATGAACCACAATTATTGGTCCTGGAACAGTTCCATTAAAGGTAAGTGCCCAAATAAATACTCCAGGAGCTATTTCTATCTTTTTCTCTTCAACAACAAGTTCCACTTTCACCACAACTGGCTCACCATCGGCTATCTGTTGATGTTCTGGAAGAGCTGGCGGAGCAACTAATTTTTGAGTTACTCGCTCAAGATTTGCTACATTGGTTGTATCGGCTTTATTAAAAACAGAGTTGTGCGTTTTATTGAATGAATTATTACATGATGCGAAGAGTATTATAAATAAAAAAGTTACTATAAAAATATTAGGTTTCATTTTCTGCTATAATTTTTGTTTGTTCATCAGTCAGGAGAAGGGCATTCAGAAACTATTTTCTCGCCAACACACATTATATTATGAGTTTTGTGTTATTGTTTATGCCCTACCATGCATTTGACTCTTGTGGAGTGTTTTCTGTTATTGTTTTGACGTTCAACTCAAATTAATTACAGGTTAAATTCTATTCTGACATAGAGAACTTTTTGTCAAGTTTCGTAGATTGAGAAACTAAACCAATAAATTATTACAACGCAGCAATTACCTTCTGCAGCTTTTTGCTAATCTCCTTAGCAATCTCTTCTACTTTGCGGTTTTCGATAGCTTGCATACTTGCTGTTGCATTTATAGCAGCTACTTCTATCTGACCATTTTCAAGTTCTTGCAAAATGACATTACAGGGCAACATAGTACCTACTTTATCTTCAGCTCCGATGGCTTTGTGTGCAAAAGTAGGATTACAGGCTCCCAGTATCTGGTATTTTCTGAAATCTACATTGAGTTTTTTCTTGAATGTGGTTTGTACATCTATTTCTGATAGAATGCCAAAGCCTTCTTTCCCTAACTCGTCAATTACTTTTTTCTTTACAGATTCGAAATCGGATGCAATTGTTGTATTAAAATAATAACTCATAATGATATTTTTTTTTAGTGTTTATAAATTCGTTCTTTTTAATAAGCATTCATGCTATCTACTTTTTAGTAGATTGGACGAAACTTGACTTTAAAAGTTTTATTTGAACTAATAATCATTTACAGAACTTCCTTCATATTATCGTGCTCAAAGATTTCTTTTTGTAATTATTGGTTGATAATATTGTCAAACTTCTACTATATAACGTATTACAAGAAGAATAGTTTTTAAAGCAGTTATTGCAATATTGTAATGATATTTGAATTTTTACTAAGTGAAGTAATCTATTTTTAGAAGTGGCTTTTACGATTGTTTTTTTGTTTAACTCCAATGGTAGTGCGAAATGAATCTTATATACAATTATTTGAGAAAATAGTTATAGTAGATTTATGCTTCTTGTAGTAACTTTGATTTGACAGAAGAATGAAAACAGACTCTTTTATGAAAACAAGAATAAATGGAGTAACATTAAAAACAAAACAAGATGAAAAGAACATTATTAATTACAGCTTTGCTTATCAGTATCGGAGTAAGCCATTCTAACGCTCAATTTTTAAATAAGTTGAAAAAGCGCGTAATAGAAAAAACTGAGGACTTGGTGATTGAAAAAGCAGCCGACAAAGTGGCAGATAAAGCTGCCAATAAAACAGGTGAAGCTATGGATAAACTTCTGAACCCCGATTTTGGATCAATTATGAATCCAACGGGCAAGAAAGTAGACATGTCAAAATTGCCAGCATCTTACAACTTCGATTATCTCTATGCCATGAAAATGAGCACCCAAGATGGAGAGGTTGGTATGGATTATTTTCTCAGTAAAACGGAACCCTACATGGGAGTTAAAATGAACATGGGAGAAGACAAAAACATGAATATGTCAATGGTATTCGACGAAGGCAATAAAACAATATTCACTTACGTGAATGGTATGGCGATAGCCACCGAAATGGATTTAAGCAATGCAGTGGACAATGAAGAGATAGATGTGTATAACGATTACACATTTAAAGAGTTGCCCAATCGACAGTTTTTAGGATATGACTGTATTGGTCGAGAAATGGAAAACAACGAATATAAGTTTACCGTCTATATTGCGCCTAATATGGAAGCAGGCTTCGGAAACATGTTTAAAACTGAACACACCAATATACCCCCATCAATGCAGAAGTTCTCTAAAGATTTTGAGAACGGACTGATGATGTATATGGAAATGCAGGATAAGAATAATAAAAACATTAGCGCAACTATGGAGTGTGTAGCTTTTGAACCAACTGATTTAGTGATTAATACAAGACAATAATAAGATAGAAAACAATTGGTATCAGGGATAAATAATTTTAGGTTATCATCTGTTTCCGTAAACAGCACACTGCGGCTAAGGTTCGCATTGGGCATAACTGCCTAAATTACGGGCTTTGCGGACTGAAGCCGCAGTGCCCTTGCTGAAGCCCAATGGTAGAGATAGCGCAACTGCTTATACTCCTCCTCGTTGCAAACGTCAGGTAGGATGTGGCTAAAGCCACCTCATATTATTAGACCTCTTATCCGTTGGTTAAAAGCAACGGCAATGGAAAACCATCTCTGCTACTGCCAATGGCACGGATGAATATCCGCGCCAGCTGAGAGGGGGATGCATTGTTTATCTTTCTGCTTCGCAGCACACCGATTCGGAAATCGGCGCAAGCGGGGAAGTATTCCTGCACTTTTATTATGCCGGGGAAATGAAGAAAACAGTTG
>CAZXGV010000115.1:0-6744 GCA_964640575.1 uncultured Dysgonomonadaceae bacterium | reverse complement strand
CTTAATGAAATCTCTTCTGTTTGTCATAATGATAATTATTTATTTTTGCACTAATATTACTTGAACTATTTCCTAGCATCTGCAATCATTTGTTGAATATCTTCAATTGTAAATTTGCCTATAAATTGCATCACTGCACTCTCTTTCGATTTTCCCTGCACAATCAGAATTAGTTCAGAAATATACTCTTCACTGCCATGGATGTAAAAGTTTGCGTTCTCATCTTTCTTGGTCTTTACACTCAACAACTTCTCATAACCAGAAGTCTCCATAAACTGTGTGGCATCCTTAACAAGGTTGTTCGCTGCTTCTCCTTTGAGCGAAGCAAATATATTTATACTCGAAAGTTTATCTAAAAAATCAGCAACATTGATTCCTCCATAAGAGATATCTGCATTTTTGGGGAACAATGACAACATGTTTTTAGAAAGCGTTACGGTTGTTACCCCTTCTCTGTCGCCAAACTCTTTAAGAGTCATCTTTTGCGCAAACACAAAAGCAAAACTCGTAAGAAAAACAGACACTATAAGCAGTCTTTTCATTTTAGTTTACAATTAATATACATGTTATTTTTGCAAAGAGATTTTATTAAGGAAGTTAGATGTTTACTTCTTGTTTTTATTCCTAAAATCTTCTCTTTTCTTCAATATAAAGTAGAGCACAACGGCCAAAGCCAAGTTCACCCCTATTACTAAAAAATAGGAGCCTTTGTTTTCGGGCGTATAATATTTCACTCCTGCATATACAGCTATTATAATGGTATAAATGATAATAACAACGGGAAGAAAAATATATTTTTTGGGTTTAAACTTCATGTTGATTGAGTTTATTTGCAAAGTCAGTAATTTTAGGTTTTGAAATAATAGGATTTATCTCATCTGCTTTAAATACCAGCTTGGCAATTAACTTCTCCCAGTAATTCATTTTTGGATAGAGTAACTCTCCATCAAAAAAATCTGATACGACCGCTCTTTCAAGTAATTCTGCAGGATAAGCGTTGTGCAACTGCTCTAGACCTCTCTCTCCATCGTAATAAGAAGCTACAAACAATCCTAACCGTTTTGTTTTCAGCACTTCTAAGTTGTTCTTCATAAAATCGATAATCAACTTATTGTTTTTACCATAGTGTATTGACCCACCTATAACAATGGTGTTATACACTGATAAATCCGGCAAAGAGTCTGCTCGTTCATTCAAAGAACACAAATCCACATTTCCATTCAGATATTGAAATAGTTTTTTTGCATATTCCTTTGTTGTACCATGTCGTGTGGCATAAACTATTAAAGTATTACTTGTATTCATAATGAAAAACTGTGTGAAAAGAGGTGTCCAACATTATCAGGCAATTAATAATCTGATTGTGCAGAACACCTCAAACTGTTATATTTATTCTAACTCCTTAAGAATTGCGAGCATGTAATCATACGATTTCTCAACTGCAGCAATCTCAACATACTCCTCAGGCGAGTGTGCACCACGTATAGTAGGACCAAACGAAGCAATATCTAAGTCTTTGTTTACGTTCGATTGTATAATACCACACTCCAATCCTGCATGAATTACATTCACATGAGGTCTTTCGTTGTATTTCTCTAAGTAAACTTTTTCCATTGTCTTCACCAAGGGTGAGTTAGAATTTGGCTGCCATCCTGGGTATTCATTTTCTATCTTCACATTAGCACCTGCTAATTGGAAGATACTCTCAACTTGAGAACAAACCCATGCTTTGCGACTTTCGGATGAACTGCGCACTAATAGTTTTACTTCTGTTTTACCAGGAGAAGACTGCACCATAGCAAGATTTAAAGAACTTTCGACAGTATCGGGAAAATCAGCCAACATGCTCATTACGCCATTTGGGCATCCTTCAACAGCATTGATTAAATCGTCTTGCACCTCTTCGGGAATAAGTGTTTCGGGCAAGTCTGTCTTTTCAGCTTTAAAACTGATAGACTCTTCGATACCGATAAATTCTTTCCTGAAAAGCTTTTCATACTCAAGTACTAAGTCTAACAAGTCGTCCACCAATTTATCAGGAACCGTAACTACTGCAAACGATTCGCGAGGGATAGCATTGCGCAACGATCCTCCATTTATGCTTGCCAAACGCACCTCATAGTTTCTAACAGTCTCTTTCAAGAAGCGGTTCATCAACTTGTTTGAATTAGCACGTCCCTCATGAATATCCGCTCCAGAGTGTCCTCCATTTAATCCTGTAAGACTCACTCTTACTGCTACCCTACCTGGTTCAATTTTGGCATCGTCTTTATAGCCAAATGTTATGTTCATATCAGCACCACCTGCACAACCAATACAAATCTCTCCATCTTCCTCTGTATCAAGATTAAGCATATACTTTCCTTTCACAAACCCTTTTTCAAGTCCAAATGCTCCATCCATCCCTTCTTCCTCATCAATAGTGAAAAGGCATTCAACTTCTGGATGCTCAAGCGACTTATCTTCAAGAAGACCCAACATCATGGCTACACCAATACCGTTGTCGGCGCCCAATGTAGTAGAGCGAGCTTTCACTACATCGTCTACTATATATGCATCAATCGGATCTTTAGAAAAATCATGATCAACATCAGCATTTTTCTGAGGAACCATATCCAAGTGAGCTTGCAAAATAACTGTAGGCTTACTTTCATATCCTTTAGAGGCGGGTTTTATAATAACTACGTTGCCCACCTTGTCTTGCTTAACTTCAAGGTCTAGGTCTTTCCCAATCTTTTTGACGTATTCAGAAACTTCTTTCATCTGTCCTGTTGGTCGTGGAATACGAGTAAGGGCATAAAAATGTTTCCAAACACTTTTCGGTTTTAAGTTTAAGATAGTTGATGTTGACATAATAATTTAGTTTTTATGTGATTTTTTCTAGTCGTTCGTTTCAAAATTAGAGACTTCAACCGTTTTGGGCAAATCTCTTTTAACATATTGTATTGCAAATATACTGAATAGTCCTATTAATATGAACCAAGCCGATTGGATTGTGAAAACAGCTCCTGCAAATGCGCTTCCCTGTTCATAACTAACACCATATACCAATAACGACGTTATCACCATAAAGTGCCAAGCACCGATTCCACCTTGTGTTGGTGCTGCAACCCCCAAGCTACTCATAGCAAAAACCAAGAGTCCAGCTACGGGTCCAAGATGCTCTGTGAAGCCAAAGGCAAAGAAGCAAAGGTAAAAATACAAATAATAACCAAACCAACATAGGAATGTGTACAAAATAAACAATCCTTTACGCTTCATCTTCCACACAGTCAATATATCTCTCTTCATTCCATGATAGAAAAGCTTTGCTTTTTTTATCAGATGAAAATTAGGTAAAAATCTAAACAGGACATAAAACACAGTGAAAATAATCAAGATGGATGCATAAAACCAGAAGGAGCTAAATGTTGAAACAACTCCCGAGCCTACAGCTGGATTCATTTTCAAATAAGAGAAAAAGAAGTTGAAGTCGAGCAAAATACACAACACCAAAATGAAAGCCATAGCCACAACATCGAAAAATCGGTCTACTATAAGTGTTCCAAAGGTTGTGGAGAAAGGAATCTTATCGTATTTGGTAACAACACCACAACGCCACACTTCACCCGCGCGAGGCAATAAAAAGTTTACTGCATAATTGCCCATTACAGCATATATCAAACTAATGCGCTTTGGATAATACCCAACGGATTGAATGGTTAGCTCCCAACGCAATGCTCTAAAGATATTGCCAGCCAACCCAAATAGAAGCGAGAAAGCTATAATAGAGAAGTTGGCAGATTTGGTTATATGCCACAACTCTACCATATCAATATCTTTGTAGAGTAGCCACAATACTCCAATTCCTACTATTAAAGGAAATATAGTTCTGACGACTTTTTTAGATACTCTTAAGTTTATGACACCCATCTGTTTTTTCTATTGTGATTACAAAACTACAAAATAATATGATTCTTCAGATAAATATAGCATTTTATCTATCACCTATTATATTGAACAGAAACAGAAAGATAAATGGCAAAAGAAGAAATTAACCTGTTCATCAATCATGAACCTTTGTTAAAAAACTGAGACGAGATTAAACAAAAGCAGTTCTGTGTCGTCAATAGCTAAATTGACACAATAGTTCAAGTTTTTGGCATTAAGTGCTGATATCAATAAAATAAACAAACTTATTTTTGATGTGTTTGTTTTAACAGATTGAAGAAGACAACAAAGAAACAAACAATTTATATTTATTCAATAGAATTAAAATAGTAGTAATATGAAATTAAAAACATTTTTATTTACAGCACTGTTGCTTTTATCAGCTTCAACAATTAATGCTCAAAGTTACAGAACAGGGATTGGCGCACGTCTCGGATTTTTTAATGGAGTAACGGTTAAACACTTCGTTTCTCCAAGCAATGCCTTGGAGGGCATCGTGAACTTCCGTTGGGGCGGAGCTATTATAACAGGCTTGTACGAATGGCAACAACCCATATACAGTGCTCCTGGATTAGAATACTACTTAGGAGTTGGAGCTCACCTTGGTGTCTTCGACAAAGACGACTACAAATGGGATGATGCATCCAAAGTAATAATAGGTGCCGACTTAGTAGCTGGACTTGAATACACTTTCCCCACAGCACCATTTACAATTGGGCTCGACTACAAACCCGCCTTTAATTTTATTGGAGACAATCATGTTTGGGCAGATGGATTGGCACTCAACCTCAGGTTCAACATCAACTAATAGAGAATTGCAAATATACTCAACGATTACAAAAACCGTGTTCTATAGAGTCAGAACACGGTTTTTTTGTGTATAGTCACTTGTTCCACATGATAGATAAGATAGTTGTTTTACAAAATTAGAATGCTGTGTCCTCTCTGAAAGCTTCAATTGAAAGTAGAGAAATCAACTTTTCAGAGTGCACTCTAATACCCAACTAAAAAGGGATACTTCAAAAAGCGGAAAACGGTGAACCTCGGAGAGAAACCAAAGGCAATCAAACATTTTCACATCCAATATTGTTAAATAACTCGTACAGTAGTTAGTTGCGAACATTAATCAATACATTTAAATTATGAAATTTAGAACATTCTTAATAGCAGGTCTTCTGCTTGCAATCACATCAACCATTAGTGCACAGAATTATAAAACAGGAATTGGTGGACGGGTTGGTTTTTTCAACGGAATCACAGTAAAGCACTTTCTAAACCCCAACAATGCTGTTGAAGGTATTTTGAGTTTCCGTTGGGATGGCGTAATTATAACTGGACTCTACGAATGGCAAAATCCATTGCCTAATGCGCGAGGATTTGATTATTATCTTGGACTGGGTGGTCACATCGGAATTTTTGATGATTACGAATGGGATGACGATGATGATGATGACAGCTCTACAGTAGTAGGATTCGATTTAGTGTTAGGATTGGAATACACTTTTCCACAAGCACCCTTCACTATTGGGCTCGACTACAAACCTGCATTCAATTTTATTGGCGACAACCATATCTGGGCAGATGGTTTTGCTTTGAATCTTCGGTTCAACATCAACTAGCATGCTTACAACAAAACGAAAATTAAACTTCAAAAATCGATTTCAAAAACCGCACTCCTTGTTCTTTGAAAGGAGTACGGTTTTTTGACTCAAAGCTAAAGTAACAAGCAATTAATACTTTTCATCGTCATATTTTTGTTACTATAAGAACAATACCATATATTGCCTTTTTAATACAACTCTCTCATTTCCTACACTCAAGTAAATATCATCGCAATGAAAATATTTTTATTAATTGCTACATTATTTTTTTCGACCACATTCACAAAAGCAGTAGAAATTTTCTTCCCGTCTAAAAAAGGAACAGTATTGGAATATAAAAATTACGACAACAAAAACAGAGAGATTGGAATGACACGTTACACTATTACTGAAGTAACCAAATCGGGCGACGATATGGACATCACATACCTCATCGAGTCGATGGACAAGGATAAGAAAATTCAGTTTGAAGAAGAAATAACTGTCTCTTATAAAAACAAGAAGCTACACTTAGATATGACCAGCGTGTTTAAGCAATCTATCTTAAAAGAGAAGGGTGAAATACCTAAACAACTTGAATTTAGTGGGAATGATATTATAACTCCTTCCAATCTAAACATTGGAGATACACTACCCGATGCGAATGTCAATATGGCTGTCAAAAAAGGTATTTTAAACATCAAAATAGCTATTAATATCACCGATCGAAGAGTAGAAGCATTGGAAAACATATCAGTATCTGCAGGAAGTTTTGAAGCTTATAAAATAAGTAGCATTTTTTCTGCCAAAGCCTCTATCATAAACAGATCTTCAACTTCTAATGAATGGCTGGCAAAAGGTATAGGTACAATAAAATCTGAAAAATACGACAAAAAAGGAAGACTTGAATCATATACCGAGTTGGTCTCAATTAAAGAATAAAAAAGAAGTTTGTTTTTTTTCAAATGTAAACTGTTTATTTAAAAACCGCATTTTTCTGAAAAGGAAGTACGTTTCGACTATAGGAGATGTCGTAATAATCACATTATTCATCACACAATTATCACCCATCATCAAAAACCTCCTACTCTCTCTCATCATAAATGAAACAATATTCTCGTCTTTCATTGTTCCCTGCAACGTACAACACTCATTAATTTAAATTTTTGATGCTTCCGCACCAGTGCAAAGCTCATTAAGTTACCCATTTGATACTTTCGTATAAGTACAAAAG
>CAZXGV010000114.1:2098-6789 GCA_964640575.1 uncultured Dysgonomonadaceae bacterium | reverse complement strand
GTCAAATAGAACGAGGAGGTTTTTCCTCGTTCTATCTATTGGTCTATCGGGCATGCTGCTAAGATAACTAGATGAAGGATCCTGTACGTGCCGAGCCAGAAAGGACACGTTATCGATTGGCAAGGATAGTCATGAGCGATTATGAATCTGAAAGGAAACCATCAGCAAAGCTGGAAGTTTTGACGCACAGAAGTTCGATATAAGGGCTCATAGAGAGGTAGCCGAGCAATGAATTGTGAGTATCCAATAGTCAATTAGCCCAAAATTTAATGGAGGCTATATTGTGTGTCAAAGCAATATCAATACAACTTACAATCAAGTAAAAACTAGTTTTTTACATTATTTCTTGTTTAATCAAGCTTCAAAACTGCTAAAAATGCAGTTTGAGGAACCTCAACGTTACCCACTTGTTTCATTCGTTTCTTACCTTTCTTTTGTTTCTCGAGCAGTTTTCTTTTTCGAGTAATATCGCCACCATAACATTTGGCGGTCACATCTTTACGAACAGCTTTCACAGTTTCGCGTGCTATAACTTTTGCACCAATAGCTGCTTGTATGGCAATGTCGAATTGCTGGCGAGGTATGAGCTCTTTAAGTTTCTCACACATCCTTCGCCCAAAAGATTGAGCGTTATCTGCATGTGTAAGTGTAGAAAGCGCATCAACAGGTTCTCCGTTGAGGAGTATATCTAGTTTCACCAAATTAGACTCGCGATAGTCATGCATATAATAATCAAAAGATGCATATCCTTTTGAAATACTTTTGAGCCTGTCATAGAAATCAATAACTATTTCACCCAATGGTAAATCGTAAGTAATTTCCACACGATTGCCTGAAATATACTCCTGTTTTATTAATTCTCCTCGTTTCCCGAGGCAAAGAGTCATTATACCTCCAATATAATCAGTGCTTGTGATAATAGTAGCACGAATATAAGGTTCTTCAATTTTATCTATAAGCATCACTTCGGGTAGCCCAGTGGGGTTGTGTACCTCTGTCATGTTACCCTTTTTGTCGTAAACTCTATACGAAACGTTAGGCACAGTGGTAATTACATCCATGTTGAATTCTCGTTCTAATCTTTCTTGAATAATCTCCATGTGGAGAAGACCCAGAAATCCGCAACGAAAACCAAATCCTAATGCTACAGACGACTCGGGTTGGAATGTAAGGGAGGCATCATTTAGTTGAAGCTTTTCGAGCGATCCACGCAAGTCTTCAAAGTCTTCAGTGTCTATGGGGTATACTCCGGCAAAGACCATTGGTTTTACATCTTCAAAACCCTCAATTACTTTATCACAAGGGTTCTCTACGTGGGTGATAGTGTCACCTACTTTAGCTTCCTTCGAAGTTTTAATTCCCGAAATGATGTAGCCCACATTTCCACAAGTAACTTCATCTCTAGGTTGCATCGTAAGTTTGAGGATTCCAATTTCGTCCGCATTGTATTCTTTATCGGTTGCCATAAATTTTACTAAATCTCCCTTCTTGATGCTTCCATTTACAATTTTGAAGTAAGCTATAATACCTCTATAAGCATTAAAAACCGAATCAAATATTAGTGCTTGAAGGGGAGCATTTGGGTCGCCATCGGGACCTGGTATTCTATTGATGATGGCAGCCAGAATATCTTCCATACCTTCACCTGTTTTACCACTTGCACGTAGAATATCCGAACGTTCGCAACCCAATAAATCTATGATTTGATCTTCTACTTCTTCGGGCATAGCACTGTCAAGGTCAATTTTATTAATAATCGGAATTATCTCCAAGTCATTTTCAAGTGCCATGTAAACATTAGATATTGTTTGTGCTTGAATGCCCTGTGCAGCATCTACGATGAGTAATGCGCCTTCGCAAGCAGCAATAGATCGCGATACCTCGTAAGAGAAGTCAACGTGTCCGGGAGTGTCAATTAAATTAAGGCTATACTTTTCCCCCAAATGGTCATAGTCCATTTGTATGGCATGACTTTTAATGGTGATTCCACGTTCTTGCTCTAAGTCCATGCTGTCTAAAACCTGTGATTTCATATCACTGCCTTCAACGGTTTTGGTAAACTCCAACAACCTGTCGGCTAAGGTACTTTTCCCATGATCAATGTGAGCAATAATACAAAAGTTGCGTATATATTTCATTTAATTGTTTGTCTTATGTGTGTTGTGAAATATCATTGTGTATGATGTGAACCATTATTTCACCTTGATACTTCTTCTTGTTTAGTACTGTCTATGTTTTGACAGTTTTTTTAGTACATTTTCTTCTGATGTTACTTATTCCGAAGCATCATTTTTAGAACTCTGCGTTGTGAGGAGTTCTTGGGAATGGTATTACATCACGAATATTCGCCATGCCTGTTACAAATAGCATCAATCGCTCAAAACCTAATCCAAAACCAGCGTGAGGAGCCGTTCCAAATTTACGAGACTCAAGATACCACCAAATTGAATCTGCATCTATTCCGAAGTCATTAACACGTTTGGTTAGTTTGTCGTAATCTGCTTCACGTTCCGAACCACCAATAATTTCCCCAATCTTTGGGAAGAGCACATCCATTGCACGTACAGTCTTGCTATCTTCGTTTTGTTTCATGTAAAATGCTTTAATTTCTGTAGGATAATCGTATAAGATAACGGGACATTTGAAGTGTTTCTCTACCAAGTAGCGTTCATGCTCAGATGATAAGTCTGCACCCCAATACACAGGATATTCAAATTTCTGACCACTCTCCTCCAATATTTTCACACCTTCGGTGTATGACAATCTAACAAAATCATTATCTACTACAAAATGAAGTCTTTCCAACAGACTTTTGTCAATCATCTTGTTCAAAAACTCAAGATCGTCATTGCAATTGTCAAGCGCATATTGGATAAGATATTTAAGAAAATCTTCTGCCAAATCCATGTTATCGTTGTTGTCAGAAAAAGCCACTTCGGGCTCAATCATCCAAAACTCTGCCAAGTGGCGAGGTGTGTTAGAGTTCTCGGCTCTAAAGGTAGGACCAAAAGTGTAAATGGAGCCAAGTGCCATAGCGCCCATCTCTCCTTCTAGTTGGCCAGATACCGTGAGGTTTGTTTGTTTGCTAAAAAAATCTTTTGAGAAGTCAACATCGCCCTCTTTTGTTTTAGGAACATTGTTGAGGTCTAGTGTAGTAACTTCAAACATTGACCCTGCACCTTCTGCATCAGACCCTGTGATGAGAGGAGTGTGGAAATAGAAAAACCCACGATCGTTGAAGTATTTGTGAATAGCATATGACATGTGATGACGTATTCTGAAAACTGCACCAAAAGTATTTGTGCGAGGGCGTAAATGTGCAACTTCGCGCAAAAACTCCATTGTGTGTCCCTTTTTCTGAAGTGGATATGTCATTGGATCAGCTGTACCGTATATCTCTATTTCAGTTGCCTGAATTTCTATAGTCTGTCCTTTGCCTTGCGACTCTACTAGTGTTCCGTTTACATTGATAGCTGAACCAGTTGTGATTGGTTTAAGGTACTCATCACCAAATTTAGCAATATCAATAACAATTTGCAGGTTTTTAATGGTCGAACCATCATTTAAAGCAACAAAGCTTATATTTTTGTTACCTCGACGGGTGCGAACCCATCCTTTTATATTTACTTCTTCTCCGAAGTTTTCAAGCTGTAATGCTTCCGAAATTTTTGTTCTCTTTATTTGTTTCATAATTTCTAAATCTCTCCATTCAAAGAGAGATTTATTTTATAATAATTGTTGTTTGTTTTTACTGATTGTGTTTGTTTAGTCAAAAGCTCCCATGCGCAACATGTTTACTTCTTTTTCTGTTAGGTAACGCCATCTTCCTTTAGATAGCCTTTTCTTTGTTAGCCCTGCAAAGTACACGCGGTCTAGTTTGAGAACTCTATAATCGAAATGTTCGAATATGCGTCTTACAATTCTATTTTTACCCGAATGGATTTCGATACCAATTTGAGTTAAATCTTCTTCGGTAACATAGCTAATGGCATCCACATGCACTTCACCATCCTCCAACTCTATACCATCTGCAATTGCTTGCATGTGCTCAGCAGCTACAGGTTTATCTACCCATACTTGGTATATTTTTCTTTTCTCGTATCGTGGATGAGTAAGTTTAGAAGCCAAGTCGCCATCATTTGTAAGTAATAGTACACCCGTCGTTCCTCTATCGAGACGTCCTACAGGATATATTCTTTCTTCGCAAGCACTTTTTACCAAATCCATTACGGTTTTTCTGTTTTGAGGGTCATCAGTTGTTGTTACAAAGCCTCTAGGCTTATTCAACAAAACATACACTTTACTTTCAAGCTCAATAGGTTTGTCGTGAAATGTAACACTGTCTGAACGGAGTATTTTTGTGCCTAATTCGTCAACCACTTCTCCATTTACTTTCACCGCCCCCGCTTGAATATAATTGTCGGCTTCGCGACGCGAGCATACTCCTGCATTTGCCAAGTACTTGTTTAAACGGATTGGAGCATTTGGATCTGCATTCTCCTTATACTTAATTTGTTTGAATGGCTTTTTCTTTTTTAGCGGAATTATTCTCCTAGGTTCTCTTCTTTGGTTGTAGCTTCTTCTTTCTCTTGGCTGATTGCCCCCTTGATGGCTTCGACCGCCACGTTCCGATGAGAAATTATCGTCTCTTCCTGATGATGAATATCTATCTCTTCTTTCTGACACAGGTC
>CAZXGV010000114.1:0-1998 GCA_964640575.1 uncultured Dysgonomonadaceae bacterium | reverse complement strand
TCAAACTCCTCTTTAGATGCACCATCCTTGTTTGTGTGCTTTTCTTCGTTGTTGGTTTTCATTTTGTTTTCTTGCTTGTTTTAAATTAGTGGTTAGGTTTAGTAGTATTTGCCTCAGGGCGTTCTTGTTTTATGCTAAAACTTTAGAAACTATATCAGATTCCCGTATAGTTATGTGGATTGATTGAGCTTAACTCCACTTTCACTTCATCTCTTACATTCAATTGATTGATAAATGTTTTAATACTCTCTTCAGTGATATGTTCATTTCTTCTAGTTAGAGCCTTTAATGCTTCGTATGGCTCGGGATATCCCTCTCTTCTAAGAATGGTTTGGATTGCTTCTGCCACAACAGCCCAGTTATTATCTAAATCGGAACTTATTTTAGTGTTGTTTAATAACAATTTATTAAGTCCTTTTGTTGTACTTTTTAATGCAATTAACGCATGAGCCAACGGCATGCCTATATTACGCATCACAGTTGAATCTGTTAGGTCTCTTTGCAAACGAGATATTGGTAGTTTTGCGGATAAGTGTTCCAATAAGGCATTTGCAATACCTAAATTTCCTTCTGCATTCTCAAAATCGATAGGATTTACTTTGTGTGGCATGGCAGATGAGCCTACTTCGCCCTCTTTTATTCTCTGTTTAAAGTAATCCATTGATATGTATTGCCAAAAATCACGCGTCATATCTATTAAGATAGTGTTAATTCGCTTGATGGCATCAAACGAAGCTGCAAGTTGATCGTAGTTGGATATTTGCGTGGTATACTCTTCGCGCATTAAATCGAGTTTGTCAGACAAAAGCTTTTCGCCAAACTCTTTCCAGTCAATCTCGGGATAAGCAACTTGATGAGCATTAAAGTTTCCCGTAGCTCCCCCAAATTTGGCAGTGAAAGGTAACGACTTTAAATTTTGAATTTGTGTGAGCAATCTGTATTCAAATACTTTCACTTCCTTGCCCAATCGGGTAGGAGATGCTGGTTGCCCATGAGTTCGTGCCAACATGGGCACATTGCTCCATTCGGTCGAAAGTTTGGAGAGAATGTTGCAAAGCGATTCAAGTTCAGGTATATAAACTGTTTGCAGCGCATTTTTCCACATCAATGGGAACGCCGTATTATTAATATCTTGGGAAGTCAATCCAAAATGGATAAACTCTTTGTATTGTTGTAAATGAAGATTATCAAACTTATGTTTTATAAAATATTCAACTGCTTTCACATCATGATTAGTGGTTGATTCTATCTCTTTAATCTCTTTGCCATCTTCGATAGTAAATTCTAAAGCCACTTTTCTTAATTTCTCAATTTTATCTTTCGGAAAATCTTTTAGTTGAGGAATTGGAACTTCGCATAGCGAAATAAAATACTCAATTTCAACATGAGTTCTAAACTTCATTAATGCATATTCAGAAAAGTATGCACCTAATTGTTTAGTTTGTGAGCTATATCTTCCATCTATGGGAGATACTGCTAAAAGTTCATTTGTGTTCATTGTAAGAGTGGGTATCGTTAGTTTGTTTTTTGAAAGTAAAAACAAAATCGCTTTTATCATTACTTCCTAGTTATTGAGTATTATGTGTTTCTATTGACTTACACTGTGTGCTATTCCTATTGGTTTCTTATTAAAGAGTAAATAATCTATGTTTTATTCCACAAGTTTTTCCCAAAAACTTTTCAACATCATAATCTTGCATCTGTTTTGCAAGAATTATTCAAAAACACGTTGTTTTGTTGATTTGTTTATCAATTAACCAATTAATAATGCAAAAATATCACTTTTAAAGCGAAATCGAAAATTTTATTAGAAAAATGTTGGATTTATTTTGGATGTAATGAAAAAGAATATATCTTTGCATCGCTTTTGAAAAGAAACCGTCTCAAGAGTGAGAGAATAAAGAAGCAAGAACATATCGGGCGTTTAGCTCAGCTGGTTCAGAGCACCTGCCTTACAAGCAGGGGGTCGGCGGTTCGAATCCGTCAACGCCCACATTT
>CAZXGV010000113.1:0-6796 GCA_964640575.1 uncultured Dysgonomonadaceae bacterium | reverse complement strand
TTAAGTCCCTTGCAAAAGGTAAGGGTGGTTCAATCACTGCGCGCCAAAGGGCACACTGTGGGAGTTCTTGGAGATGGCATCAATGATGCCCCTGCTCTGAAAGAAGCCGATGTGGGTATCACAGTAGATAATGCAGTGGATATTGCAAAAGAGAGCTCTGATATAATCTTGTTGGAGAAGAACTTAGAGGTATTACACAAAGGGGTAGTATATGGGCGAGAAACTTTCGGAAACATCATGAAGTACATCAAGATGGCTACTAGTAGCAACTTTGGTAATGTCTTCAGTATATTGGGTGCAAGTGCATTCTTGCCGTTCTTACCCATGTTGCCCATTCAATTGCTGTTCCAGAATCTTTTGTACGACTTTTCTCAAATCTCCCTGCCTTGGGATAAAATGGATAAAGACTTTTTGGAATCTCCTAAAAAATGGAAGCCTAAGGGAATTCTCCGATTTATGCTTTACATAGGTCCTACAAGTTCAATATTCGACTATGCGCTGTTTGCAATCATGTTCTTTGTTTTCAAAGCCAATAGTCCCGATCATCAACATCTGTTTCAAACAGGTTGGTTTGTGCTAGGGCTTGTGTCGCAAACTCTGATAGTACACATGATTAGAACTAAAAAAGTACCCTTCATTCAAAGTTGGGCTTCAGCACCTGTAGTAGCTGCCACAACTTTGGTGATGGCGCTTGGAATAATCATTCCATTCACACCCCTTGCACCCGTGTTGTCTATGGTTCCTCTGCCTTTTGCCTATTTCCCATGGTTAATTGGTTTGTTGGTAGCATATAGTTTATTGATTCAGGTTGTGAAGAATTGGTATATCAGGAGGTTTAACGAATGGTTGTAGCGAGGTGAGGGATGTTATGTAAATATTGATGATTGTATAAAAACTGCTTTTAGGATTTTGGCTTTAATTAGTTGGACTCTTAAGAGCGGTTTTTTTATTTGCTCATATCTTTTCAGATATAATATTGATTTCTATTGTATCTTTGAAGTGTTGAGTAACTTAATTATATCGTGCAAAAAATTGATATACTACTATTATAACTTTACATTAATGAATTGAAAAAATGAAAAATATTGACGGACTAGGTTTCGAATTAATCAGAATAGTAGAAAATGAATAACAATAACTATGAAAATTACACTAGATTATTTAGAGGAAATACTTGAAGGACCTATTCTTGAAAGAGGTCTATCGTATTATGAAAATGGACATGTAACAGACTTTATAGAAATATCTGACAACGAGTTCGAAATTACTGTTGTTGGAACAGAGGAATATACAGTTTATTTAAAAATAGAGAATGATGAGGTTGTAGAATACTTTTGCAATTGTCCTTATGATATGGGACCCGTTTGCAAACATATTGTTGCATCGTTGCATCATTTGAAGGAAAATGATTTTTATTTCAACAATCAAAGTAAAAACTCCACAAAAATAGAAAAAAGCACATCGGTAACGCAGCAATTAAATGAGATATTACAAAAAGTATCGCATCGAGAGTTGAAAGAGTTTATAGTAGCTCAGGGCAAGGCAGATAAGCAATTCAGGAATTTGTTTTTATCGAGTTTCGCACATTTTATTAGCGAAAGTCAATCGAAAGAGTTTTATCAAAAACAAATAAGATTAATTGTCAGCTCGGCAACTGACAGGCACGGATTTATTGGTTGGCACGAAATGAAGTATTTAGAGCAAGGTCTCGACCCAATAATTATAATTGCAGGAAACCAGTTTGAAAACAAAAACTATAAGACTGCTTATTTTATATGTGTTGCACTGATGGAGGAGATGATAGAAGCATTCCAATTTAGCGACGATAGCGATGGTGTAATTGGTGGCATAATAGACAGTTCTCATGGAATGTTGAGTGAGATTGCATCAGAAGATCTACCAGAAGACTTCAGAAATGAATTCTTGGACTATTGTATTGCAACGTTTGAGAAAAAACTATTTGAGGGTTGGGAGTGGCATATTGGTATTCTTTATACTGCATATCAATTGATTGACAATGAGGAGGAAGCAGATAGAATAATTAAATGCCTAGATAATATAAAAGAAGAATATGAAAAGAACATAGCTCAATCGTTCAAACTTGAGATAATTAAAAGATATAAAGACAAGGAGGTGGCTCAAAGATTTATTAATGAGAATATTACAAACTCATCAATAAGAAATTCTGAAATAGAGAAAGCTGTTAGAAATAAAGATTTTGACAGAGCAATAGAGCTTAGTGAAGATGGCATTGAGTATAATAAAAAAGATAAGCCAGGGCTTGTTAAGAAATGGTATAACTGGCTGCTGAGAATTGCTCAAATCCAAAACAACTCAACAGAAATTATTGAGTATGCACGATTTCTGTTGATTGATAATTTTTCCCCAGAGCAAGATTACTACCAAATATTGAAACAAGAAGTAGCACCTAGTAAATGGAATGGTTTTTTAGAAGAAATAATTGAAGAGCTTACACCAGAAAGTGGTTGGAGATACAATGAGCTTGTTCGAAAAATCTATATTAATGAAAAATGGTGGGATAGATTATTTTTATATTTAAAACAAAACGTTTCATTGCAAAATATCAAAAATAACGAGCAGTATTTAGCAAAAGATTATTCGCAAGAATTGGTTCAACTTTATAGTGAACGCCTTGTAAAGTATGTGGATAGATATGTAGGTAGAAATCATTATCAAACAGCATGTAGCTATTTGAGAAGGATGCAGAAATTGGGAGGGGTAGAAGAGGTGAATAGATTAATTGCCATATTTAGAAAAAATTATCCACGACGTAGTGCATTAATGGATGAGTTAAACAAACTTATAAAGAAATGATTTATCCAGATGCCACAAACATCGGAACTGTATTCTTGTGAGTTTATATAACCATCACAAAAGTACACTCACCATTAGATTGATAAGCCTCTATTACTATGATAAAATTATTTAGAACGGAATATTTAAACCAACGTGAAAAGTGCTCCCTCGTGACAGTGGAATATATTGTTTGGTGAGTTTTCCTGTTGGTTTGTCCATAGCTACATAGAGGTTAAACCATGTTGGGTGGAAGTTTATCATCCACCCCAGTGAGCCTCCAAAAGTTCCATAAGCAGCACTAAGGCTGGTTGATAAGAAATGGCTGTATGTCCAATTGGCTGATGCACGCACATCGCTCCAGCTAAAGTTTTTTTGGATGTGATTGCTGTTTAGCAATCCAAACTTCAACTGTGTATAGGTGGGTAGTGTGTAAGATGCTCCAAGGTTGATAGTTGTGGCAAGGCTTTTGAAGGTGAAACTATTGTTGCCAATAACCTCAAGTCTGTATAAAGATTTTAGGTCATTGCCCAAACGTTCTAGTTCATCATCAATGTTGTTAGGCTGTTCGTCATCCACACTAAATATGTATTTATCAGTGGAGAAAGTTTTTAATCCATTTGTGCTCGCCAAAAAGTTGTTTGTCCAGTTGATAAAGCCCAAATCGATAATAGATGCGCTAAAGCTCCAAGTGTCGCTCACTTCATATACAGCTCCAAGATCCACTGCCAGTCCACCTCCATTCAGTCCCCAGCCATCTATGTTTGCACCGCTTACATAAGGTTCATGCGTCTCTTCGTCCAATTCAATTTTGTATGCAAAACCTTTTATGCTGGCTTCTACTTGCGCATCCGATGTAATTGTCCATTTGTCTTCATTTAGCACCAATTGTGCACT
This sequence comes from uncultured Dysgonomonadaceae bacterium, assembly GCA_964640575.1. Classification (GTDB taxonomy): domain Bacteria; phylum Bacteroidota; class Bacteroidia; order Bacteroidales; family Dysgonomonadaceae; genus UBA2632. Next base: position 3,085 of record CAZXGV010000113.1, on the reverse strand, counting down.
GTTTAATTGTGCTTCCATTTTGCCACCTGCCAATAGAAGTTTAAATTTTCCACCAAGACGAAGCTGTTCATTAATTTGGCGTGAGTGTCCCAATGCTAGCTCCATATAGGCATCGGCATGCGTGTTGAGGTTGTTTATGTTGTAGGTTTTATTGGTTATTTCCTCCTTTGCCAACTTAAATAGTTCGCCTGGCACATCAAGGTGCATATTGCCACGCATATTGATGCTGATGGTGTTGTACCCATCAAATTTGTTGAACCCAATGGAAAAAACTTGCAGCTCTGTATTAAATCCTATTTTGTTGTTATCTTTTATGTTTTTCAATACTTCGGAGCTACTCAGAGTGGGATGCATAAAGGTGGCTGTCCTCCCATTCACCTGATAAAGAACATCACTCAATGCAAGATTGCCCCGGAATGAAAAATTATTGTTACCCACTATAGGCAATGAGTAGTAGTTGGTTGTGTTGCCCATAGCCGGATTCATTGTGTGTTGGTACAAGTTGCTATCGGAGAAATATCCAGTGTGTGCGCTTTGTGGCGTTGCAACAAGGGTAGATAGAAACCATATCGATAGGACAATGATTGTTTTTATAGTAGATTTCATATTCATATCTTCTTTAATCAGGATTTAAAATTCGTCAATGTACTCTCCTGTTACATTAAGTTTCAAATCGATAAACTGAATACCCTGATTAGGTTTTAGGGGATGAATCTCTTTGGTGCCTTTGAGCATAGCTTTAAACAAAATGCCATCCAACTGCTTAATAGGACCAATAAATTCAATTAAAACTGAACTGTTCACAAAAGGTGGCAACACATCACTGGTCTCTCCACTATCACTTACATACTGTACAATAGCTTCGATAGGTTGTCCATCTCTAGTAATATTATTTCCATCCTTATCGATAGGATACGCCTTAGCTTGGAGGCTTAATGGAATGGTTGAGTTTACTTTTGCAAGTACTTTAACATTTTCTATTGTCATTTTGTCTAAGCCATCTTTGCCCAACTTTTTTAATGTATCTGTATAGTGAATTTCTGCTTTGTCTGTAAATGAAGCTGGTGCATAAAGAAGATATTCACCTCTTATGTTTCCAAACTCTTCTCCAAAAACAAAATTGTGCACAGTTTGCTGTGGCACCTCAATGTCGATTACATTGATACTAATTTGACTTGGTCTGTCTTCTCCACCAAGGATATCACCCAAATCGGGGAACGGTGCAAAGGTAGAGCCTTCCACAACCATGTTATCGGGTTCTACAGGTGATAGGCAGTAGCGATTTACCTCTTTGTCAAATGTTAGTTTGTCCTCAAAGACAACTTCTGTAGGAGATAGCTCCACTCCAGCCAAAGCCTCCAATTGATATCTATTGTATAATGGGTTGTTGACAGTTAAGTAGACTTGTGGATTGGCAATACGTATATCTGTGCCCTTCTGATTGATTATTTTAGGAAACTCCTCAATCGCAAATGATGCAAAGTTGATGTCGTCATATTCAAGGCGGATATCCCCAGAGAATTCCGTTATCTCTATGTCACCATTCGGAAAATTCATGTCAAGTTGGAGTGTGGGGTCTTTCAAATCTAAAAACTGCTGCAAAGTAACAGGCTTTTTCAAGTTTCGTCCATATATTGCAAACTCACCTGAAATAGTACTCTCTATTGTAAATGATAGTGCACCATCCACTAATTCAATTCCTGCCTGCTTTGCATCTATCTTGAATATATTAAAAGTGAAATCTTTTTCTAGATTACTATCTAGCTTAATGCTTTCGTCAAATGTCAATATTCCAGTCGCTGGGTCATATATACCATTGTCAGAAACAGTGACAGTAAGCCCCTTTGGCAGTTGAATAGTAAGGTTATATATTTCGATGCTATTCAGAATACTTTTCAACTCACTAATGCTAATAGACATTTTCATCTGAAAATTATCTGTTCCGATGGTATCAATTTTAACTACCGCTGCATTCACATTTTCTTCCTTTATGTCGAATGATGCTTCGTTTTCAATTTCGGCATGGTATAGACGGAAGTTATCAGAGATATCGTTATATATAGCAATGTCGCCTTCGGTAAGCGAGGGTGGATCGATACCAAATTCAGCAAGACTAATTGTCCTTGTAGTAGATTTGGCTGCTGGTGCTGCAATGGTAAACGAAGGGATGTCGAAGTTGTTTTTTTCAACAACTCCATCTACCCAAAAGGCATACTCCCCATTGACTACTTTAATTTGTTTGTGGTCTTCTATATCTACTATGTTTTCAAGTATAATTGCATCTAGGCTCACTGACACAGCTAAGTCTTTCACCTTAACACCAGCCGTGGAGTCGATATCCGCTAAATCGTATTTGCTATCGACACATGCAACTAAGGAGAGTGTTACAAACAGTGTAAGCAAGTAAACACATCTATTTTTTATTTTCATATCTATGTGAGCTTTTTTATTTTTTCTAAGTACAGAGCAGGGGTGGAATACTTTGCTTTTTAATTATTATTATCTCACAAACAATAATCTAAAAACAACCTGAGAGCTGTTAATGTTTAGATAAACATTGACCTGTAATCTGTTCCAAAGTAAGGTGATGGTTACTTGTTTTCTACTCTTTTATATATACCGAGAACCTATCCCCACCTTCTGGATACAATCGACAAAAATACAGAAATATTTTGTATTGTGGAGCTGTTTTGCAAAATATTCGAAAATGAGGGGGGGTTGTTCAATATTGGGGGTGAGGTGCTGGAATGGTGAAGGAGAAAGTCAATTTGATAAAGTAATAGCGAGACTCCTAAAAACTTTGCGATAAGAGAGATTGAATATAATTAAAGAAAGTATCAACTGCCGATAAGTAATACTTTATAGCAACCCCATAATCAAATGCTTGCAGAAATTATTTTATTCCTTAACTCTCTTTCATGATTTAAATAATTTATATCAGAATAGTTTCCTTCTTCATCAATTTTTGTAAGAGGCTATGCCTATAGTGCTCTATATCTCCATTTTCTCACTTTTTGAATTTTTATGCACTTTTATTATGCCGGGAAAATGAAGATAAAAGATGAAAATCGTTTTCCCCGCCGTG
>CAZXGV010000112.1:0-6807 GCA_964640575.1 uncultured Dysgonomonadaceae bacterium | reverse complement strand
GTATTAAACTCACTAGTTTAATTTTGCTCAAATTAAAGAAACTATCTACTTCAAAGCGTGTTGATTCATTGATAGCTTTATTATTTTGCGACTGCAAATGTAAGCATGTTTTCAGTAATAGGCAAAGAAAATGGATGAAAAAAACAGATAAATGCATATAATCTTGTTTAATAGAGCTTTTTATCTTGTTTTAACTCCAATTAAATACAAATTGCGGTGTTAGAAAAGCACTTATAGGTAGTATCCGATTAGTTTTCACATCCATCAAGACAATAAATGTCGTCTCTTCTGTTTCTGATTTTTATAGTGTAACTTCATTTAAAGTTAAATTGATACGCTTCAATTCGTCATCACTAAAGTTTAAGTTGTCTAATGCGTTTAAATTATCTTTCAGTTGCTCAATCGTGCGAGCGCCTACAATAAGTGAGGTTACGACATTAAGCCGTAGTGCCCAAGCTAATGCCATTTGTGCCAAAGTTTGATTGCGTTCTTTGGCAATAAGATTGAGCTGCTCAACAGTGGAAACAACCTCTTGTGTAATCTGTTCCTTTTTGAGAAATCCATTTGGATTGGCTACTCGTGAATCTGCAGGAATTCCATTGAGGTATTTATCAGATAATATGCCTTGTGCAAGTGGGGAGAATCCGATAAAACCAGTTCCTTCTTTTTGAACTACATCAAAAACACCTTCTTCTGGTTTGCGATGGAGCATGCTGTATTTATCTTGAAATATGAGGCAAGGCACTTGCTGTTTACGCAAGTATGCCATAGCTTGTATAGCTTTTGCTGGTGGATATTTTGAGATGCCTATATACAATGCTTTACCTTGCTTTACAATATCCACAAGAGCTTGCATGGTCTCCTCTATAGGTGTTATTCCATCGTAACGATGCGAATAAAATATATCAAAATATTCAAGCCCCGTTCGTTTTAAACTTTGATTGATGCTTGCTATTAAATTCTTTCTCGATGATCCATCTCCATAAGGTCCTGGCCACATCAGGTGTCCAGCTTTTGAAGATATAATCATCTCGTCGCGATGCGCTGCCAAGTTTTCTTTCAAAATATTACCAAAGTTTGTTTCTGCTGATCCTGGAGGAGGTCCATAGTTATTAGCCAAATCAAAATGTGTTATACCTTTCTCGAAAGCATAACAAACCATTTTTGTTGCTTCTGCAAAATCGTCGTTAAAACCAAAATTGTGCCATAGCCCTAACGAGAGAGCGGGCAATTGTAAACCACTGAGACCACAATATGAGTATTTCATAGGTTCGCTTTTTTTATAGAAATATATTTAGATGATTTTTTTCTTTAGTTTTAATTGGCTGATACTATTTGAGTCTCCTATCTAGCTCTTCATCATCAATAACAGAAATAATCTTCTTCCCATCGGGCGTATAGTTGGGAGTTGGACACGCAAAAAGGCGATTTACAATGTTAGTTATCTCTTCCACCGACAAAATATTTCCATAATTGATAGCAACAGACTGTGCAAAAGAGAGCGCTAACTTCTCTTGAATTTCTGACTTTACATCCAATCCTGTTTCTATTATATTTTCCAACATCGATTTGATGAGTTTCACAACATCAGGGTTTTCTATTTCCGAAGGCACGCCTTGTATTGCGAAGGTGTTACTACCCAAATTGCTTATTTCAAAACCAAGTGATTCCATATCCTCACTTATACTAGGAAAGATGGCTGCTTCAGAAGCAGTGAGTTCAATCATTTCGGGGAATAACACACGTTGAGAAATTCCTTTTTTTTGAACAATTTGTTCTAAGTATTTATCGAACAGAATACGAATGTGAGCTCTGCGCTGGTCAATAATCATCAAACCTGATTTGACAGAAGTGAGGATGTATTTTTGCTTGTATTGATAATAATCAGGAAATGTATCGGCTGATATGTTAGGTAAACTTTGCTGTTCTTGCGAAAATTGCAATGAAGAAGTCTGAGTGTTGTTGTTATCTTCTGCTTCTTTGTCTTTTTCAAAATCCTTGTATAGTTCCTCCCAATCCATTTTCGGTGGTCGGGTATAAGAGTTTTGTTTAAAAGGATTGTAATTAGGATTAATGTCAACCTGTGGTGAGTACGATTCTTTGTCCCTGTCGAAAACAGGGATAGGGATAGAACCTTCTGTGTCAAAATCGATACTAGGAACAGCATTAAACTTGCCCAGCGATTCTTTGATGCTCACCATCAGGATTTGCCATATAGCTTGTTCGTTTTCAAACTTTATCTCCGTTTTTGTTGGATGGATGTTTACATCAATAGTGTTTGGATCAACCTGCATATAAATGAAATAGTGTGGGTTTTCGGTTGGCTGTATCAAGTTTTCGAATGCAACAGAGATGGCTTTATGGAAATAAGGATGACGCATGTAGCGTCCATTTACAAAGAAAAATTGATTGCCACGTCGTCTTTTAGCAAACTCCGGCTTAGTTATGTATCCAAATATTTTGACAAGTGTGGTGTCGCTGTCTATTTCTAGCAATTGCTGGTCTATGTTTTTCCCCATGAGTTGCGTTATCCGCTGACGCAACCCTGTTGCAGGCATTTGTAGAAGGGTTACATTGTCATCATACAATGTAAACTCAATATCTGGATGTGCTAGTGCTATTTTCTCCACTTCCATTAGAATATTGCGACGTTCTGTTTCATTTGTTTTCAGGAACTTCCGTCGTGCTGGAACATTAAAAAAGAGGTTCTTGACTGTTATACAAGTTCCTTCGATGGTAGAAACAGGTTCTTGTGTCTCTACTTTTGATCCCGCAATAGTGATGAGCGATCCTATTTCACTATCACTTGTGCGTGTTTTTACTTCCACTTGCGCTATTGCCGAAATAGATGGAAGTGCTTCACCTCTAAAGCCCATTGTGGTAAGAGCAAAAAGATCATCTGCTTGTTGTATTTTTGATGTAGCATGTCGTTCAAAAGCCATGCGAACATCTGTTTCAGACATACCCTTCCCGTTGTCAATTACCTGAATGATGGTTCGCCCCGCATCTTTTATTATAATTTGGATGTGAGTTGCTTTTGCATCAATGGAATTTTCGACAAGCTCCTTCACTACAGATGCAGGACGTTGAATAACTTCACCAGCTGCTATCTGATTTGCAATGGAGTCGGGTAGAAGATTGATTATATCAGGCATGTTTTGAGATTCAATTTTTTAAAGGGATTACAATACGATAACAGCGTTTTCAAATTCTTGATAAAAAAATGAAAGCTGTAATTTCCGCACTTTTCGATTAAATGCTTTTCTTGCAATAACTACAATTCTCGTTTTTTTTGATTGAGTTTATAGGTTTATAAAAAGTAAGAGTGTTTTATTCTTTTCTGCAAAGGGTCAGGTAAAATACAAGAAATAGGTAATAACAATAAGAAGCACTAAGAATAGGATAAGCGTGGTGTTGCGTTTTGCGTTAGACTTTCCAGAGCCTCCTTCTTTATTTATCTTTCGTCTCACATGGTCTGTGTTTCGAATAAACTCGCCTTTGATGGTTGGTTTATACTCGGTGTCTTCTATCACCCCCATCTCTTTTTTTACTTTGTGTACGCGTTCGTTAAATTCATCTTTTTCAGGATCGAATAGTATGGGCTTATAATTAAATCTACGCGGTTTTCGGTTATTATAGAAAAAGAACATAATCTTTATGAGTTTTGAATGAATACAAATATAACAATTATAACAAAAAAAACAACATACAGTTTATTCTCGTTCAAATCGGCGAGGAGTTGGTCTCGCTTCTGACTGTTTTTTTTCGGGTCTTCTAAATATGTCAAATTTGTGTAGAGGTCTTATATCGTCATACCAAATAAATCCATCTAGTCTTTTCTCCTCAGGCTTAAGTAAACTCAATGGGTTTGTTTCGGCAGTGGTAGAAGACCAAAGTTTTAGTTTCTGCAATTCGTTTTTTTCAATGTCCATTGAAAGGTAGGCGCTTTGAGTTTTATTGAGTCCAATGATGGTCCCATCATCTTCTTCCAAATAATAGAGTGATTGTGCATCTCCTTCTACAAGTATATGGTATAGTTCACCATCTTTGAAAAAAGCATTCATGTTACGCCCTTTTAATTGGTTGTATTGATCATCTTGTTGACGATCCTGAATGCTGAAAGCATAGTTTTTTACATGTACTTTTTCTATTGTCGAATCGTTCAAGTAGATATTCATCTCTTCTCCGATAATCTGATTGTTTTCGTGCCAAATAATTGGTTCAACAAACATGTATAGAATCGAGTCTTTTGATATATACTCCATAGAGTCGCATACGCCTTGCAAATCGATGCGGAAGAAACGCACATTGTGAAAAGCCTTTACCTCTCTGTCAACAGAGTCTGTGAGCATGGTCAGTGTGTCGCCATGAAGAAAAAGACTATCCTTTTGTGAGTACTCTATTGCAAAGGCAGAATCAGTTGCTAGCGCAAACTCTGTCTCTTCGTTATAGTATCCATAATTTCCGTGTAAAATTACCTTTTGCGCTGTATCCTGTAAAACCATATTACCATGAACTGTTCCAAAGCCACTTGCACGGTTATAATAAATGGTATCGCCTGTGAGCGTTTTGTCGTTGTTAGAACTATAAATTATTGATCTGTCAAGCAGTTGAGAGTCGTCCGTAATAGTATTATACCAGCCACGAGTTGTGTGAATATATCCACTGTCAGAAACAATGGTGGAGGGTCCTAATATATCTGCAATTTTACTGAGAGTATTGTATTTTAAAGTATCTGCAAATATTGTATACTTTTCGTTTATTAGCTTTACGCTATCACTAAATAAAGCCTCTTTGCTTTCTGGGTCATATTGTCCCCAAAAAGAAGTTAGTTCGTTTTCCTCGTCCACCAACATTCCTCCTTCAAAGTAGTATCCAAGGTTGTGCATCCTATCATAGTTCAAGCTATCTGTAAAAAGGGTAGCTTGATTATCTTCCATCCTCACGTTGTTTCTCAGCCGTGCAAGCTTTGTGTTGCCATCATAGTGCAAATAGTCGCCATAAACAAAGATAGTATCGCCTTGGTCTATTTCAACATTACTAAATGCTTCAAACCTATTCGTTTGCTCATACAGATAGGCACTATCGCAATACATAAAAGCTCCTTCGTGATAAAATATAACATTGTCTTTTAATATCTGCACATCGTCTTTGGCTGCTTTTCTTAATTCGTCTGCTTGACGCAATTCTATAATCTTGGGAGGTTCTTCGGGTTGCTGAGCTTTTACACCTAACAAAAAGACAAAGAGCACACTAAAAATGAGTGCACTCTCTATTGAAAATAGTTTATTTTGTCTTGTTTCTTTCATTTTGTCAAAGAGCTGACACAATTTTTTTCTTAAACACTTTGTTATCTTATCCAGCCTTCGTATCTGAACTCACAATTCTTCCAGTCTTCATCAATTCTTACGTAGGTTGACTTTATTTTATCTTTAAGCCATTTGTCCAATATTTCTTGTCTTTTTTCGTTTTCGGCCATCATTTTAATGATTTGATAATCGCTATTCATATCAGCTTTGTGTCCTTCAATTCTTTTGGATAGTTTTACGATAGCCGCAACTTGCTTATCTTTTGAATCGCGCATAATGAAAGGTTCTGATATTTCCCCTTCTTTCATTTCTCCTACCTTGCGTGCAATGTCCTGATTCAATTCGTCCATCTCGAAGCGAGGAGTGCCAGCATAATTGCTTTCATAGTTCATATTAACCATGATTCCTTTATTGTTGCGAGTATCTTTATCAGCCGATATAAATGTAGCAGCTTCATCAAAGTTTATCTCTTCTTCCACCAGTGCGGTTTGAACTGAGTCTAACCGATTAATAGCTTTATCGAGTTCCTCTTGAGGAACTTTTGGTTTTAAAAGAATATGGCGGAAGTTACCCTGATCGCCACGTCGCTCAATAAGCTGTATGATGTGATAGCCAAATTCAGTCTCCACCACATTGGATACTTTTGAAGGGTCGTTAAGCGTGAATGCAACATTGGCAAACTCGGGTGCTAATGAAGCTCTGCCCATAAATCCAAGTTCACCTCCCTTCACAGCAGACATTGGATCTTCGGAGTAAAGCAATGCAAGCGTTGAAAATTCAGCATCACCTGAATTAATTCGTTCTGTGAAATCTCTTAACTTAGCTTTTACAGCATCAATTTCTTTTAATGGTATTTTTGGCTCAAGCGTAATAATTTGAACTTCCACTGCAGTGGGAATGAATGGTAAACTATCTTGTGGTATGGCAGAATAAAATTTTCTAATTTCGGACGGAGCAAGAACTATATCTCCAATCAGTTTATTTTGAACTCCTTTCACGAGCTCCCCTTCTATTAATTGTTTTCGAATATCTTCACGTATTGCACGTAAGTTTTTTCCATAATACTCTTCAAGTTTTTCTGCCGATCCAGCACGTTGAATGGTTTCGTTCATGTAATATTCGACCATTCGGCTTACATTGGCATCGGGAATATCTATACTATCCAATTTTGCTTGATGAAGAAAGAGCTTGTTCACTGCAATTTGTTCGGGAATAAAACAATAAGGGTCACCTTCGATGCGTTGGTTGTTCAACAGCATTTCGCGGCGAGTCTCTTCTACTTCCGACTTATAAATAGCTTCATCTCCCACAACCCAAACAATTTCTTCAACAATATTGTTTTGTGCCAATATATGCTGACTTCCAATGAGGGCAAAGAATAAAATAAAAATTTTCGTAGAAAACTTCATAGTGCGTTTTATGTTTTAAAAATAATCATTGTAAAAGTAACTATAATCATATAGTAGCCAAACATGTTCGTTGTTAAAAGTAGTTATAA
>CAZXGV010000111.1:0-7014 GCA_964640575.1 uncultured Dysgonomonadaceae bacterium | reverse complement strand
AAATCTTTTCTAAACATTTCTTCGACCGAAGATTTGACGAAAGAGTGTTGAAAATCAAATCCACCACGGTTTTTTTGAAAAACAACAGATGAATTTCAAATCCGCGATGAATTTTCACTGCACAAAGTGTCTAAATTCAAATCTTCGATGAAAAAATTGACGAATAAGAGAGGAAATTCAGATTTACTCCAAATTTCCCTCCATTTATCCCCCAAAACCCCAATCTTTTTCGATACAAATGCTCATTTGTGCTTTTCTAAACATTTCTTCGATGGAAGATTGCATTTTCATCTGTTGTTCGTCCAATCTTCGACGGAAGAAATGTTTTCGGTCGCTTTTATGGACTCTTTTTGTTGAAATCTGTCAAGAAAAGCTCTTTATGCGACAATTTTTATACAGTGGATACAAATTTCAATCGGTAAAAGAACCGTAATCACTGTAAGATGGAAAAATCAACGACTATTGCGCGCAACTTTTGTGGTGGACAACAAAATCGTATCTTGCAACAGCACTCTTTTTGTGAATCGATTTTTTCCGTTTGTTGAGTCAATTATCTTTGGTGGAAAATTGTAGCGCAAGGATTGATTTAGGAGTTTTCACTACACAACGATGGCGCCGCAGTGCTTTTTTTGCTTTAAACACATTTATAGAAATTAAAGATGTGGCTAAAGCCAACCCTTGGATATTAGTTCTTTTTATCCGTTGGTTAAAACCAACGGTAAGATAGCACTCCTCTGCTTACACAGACCATATACCCAATGAAATCTCCTTTCTATTTCACAGGGCAAGCAAATTTCAAATGGTGCGAGCGGGTTGTGCGATTCAAATAGCTGTCAAATCCAATAACAATTGATTTTTTGCAAAGCAACACATCCCGTCCACGTAGTAACTGCATCAAGGTTATCAAAGTGCACTATTTCAAATATTATCGGCCTCTCATGAACATATACCATCAGATTGTGGTTTTATAGTATATCTCAAAAAAAAAGAAGTCCCAAACTATAAGTGAGCCCTCTTTTTAAAACCTCAACAACTCACGAATGATTGTTAAAACAGGAGCGACTGTTTGCTCAATTTCTTTAATAGTAGTGCAAGACTGATATAAAATTATTAATTTTGAGGGACAATAGATTTCAATATTCAAAACAAGAAAAAACCATCTCCCTATTTAAATAATGCATCATGAAGTATAAATGGATTTTATATACGCTTTCTACACTGCTAATTGCTTCGTGCAGTAGCTACAAAAAAACAGTGAGACAATCGCCACAATATGCGATAGTTAGCATGACTGGTCAGATTGTGGAAATGAACAAGGAACAAGGAACTAATGCAGAGATGCAGGAATTGGTAGATAAGTACAAAGTGATATTAGACAAGGAGATGAAAACTGTGGTAGGAACCTCTTCAGAATTTATGCAAAAGGGCCGTCCCGAAAGTTTGCTCACCAATTTAACTTCGGATGTGATGAAGGAGTATGGCGACAAGCACCTCGAACAGGGTGCCGATGTTGCCATAATGAATGTAAACGGACACAGAGCCACTTTACCCAAAGGAGAGATTACTCTCGGCAACTTGTTTGAGATATATTCTTTTGACAACACAATCACTTTCTTAGAAGTAAGGGGTGAAGACCTCAGCAAAATATTCGATTCTTATGCTCGCATTGGAGGTGCAGCTATTTCGTCGAACGCCCGATTGATAGTGAACAACAAGAAAATAAAAAGTGCCACACTGGATGGCAAACCGATAGATAAAAACAAAACATACAATGTGGTTAGCATCGACTATCTTGCTGATGGCAATGACAATATGGATGCTTTTAGAAATGCGTTATCCATACACGATACCGGAGTCACCCTTCGCGACATAATAATTGACTATGTGCGCGAACAAACAGCACAAGGAAAAATGATCTCTTCCGCATTAGATGGAAGAATAACAATAGAATAAACAAACCCAAGATATGAAAAAATATTTTTTCACCCTTATAGTTCTTATCGGCTTCGCAATTGGACTGGAAGCCCAAAACTTGATGATACTGCACACCAACGACACACACAGCAGAATAGAACCCCTGCCCGAAACGGATAAGTACAACCCCGATTTGGGCGGAGTGGTGAGACGAGCTGCCTTTGTAGATAGAATGCGAAGTGAAAACGAAAACGTGTTGTTATTTGATGCTGGCGATTTTTTGCAAGGAACCCCCTATTTCAATATGTTTAAAGGAGAGGTAGAAGTGGCAGCAATGAACCTACTAAAATATGACGCAGTGACTCTTGGAAATCACGAGTTTGACTATGGCATGGATGTATTGGTAGATGTAGTGAAGAAAGCCGAGTTCCCAATAGTATGCACCAATTATGATTTCTCGGATACCGAAATTGCGGATATCATAAAGCCCTACCACATCATCTATAAAGAGGGTGTTAAAATAGGCATTGTAGGTGCTAATATTAACCCCGTTGGACTCATTGCCTCTACTCACTATGAAGGAATGAAGTTTCTATCTCCCACAGAAGCCATCAACAAAACAGCCAAAATGTTGCGCGACGACTTGAAGTGCGACATGGTGATATGTATCTCGCATCTTGGCATTAGAAATGAGTTGGAACTGGCAGAAAACTCAAGAAACATCGACCTCATCATTGGTGGGCACAGCCACACCTTTATGTCAAAACCCTCTGTGCGCAACAACTTGGATGGAAAAGAAGTGTTGGTTTTCCAAACCAATGGCAGAGGTGTGTATGTAGGTCGCATCGATGTAGAACTCGAAAAAACAAACCAAAACTAACACACATACTTACTATACAATTTCCGATTACTTCGTAAAAATGAAAAGAACTAACATGTTAGTTGGATGCGTGCTGCTGTTTCAAATAGCAACAGCACAAATTCAACCTAATTTATATAGAGATGCCGATAAGACAAAAATGAAAGCATGGGTAGACTCTGTCTATTCGACACTCACAATGGACGAACGTATTGGCCAGCTCTTTATGGTCATTGCCAACACCCACAACACCGACGCGAACAAAAATCTTATCAATCGATACATCAGTCAACAAAAAATTGGAGGCATCCTGTTTTCCAAAGGAACAATTGCCGATCAAGCCACATTGACAAACTATGCGCAAAAAGCGAGCAAAACGCCCCTATTTATAGGACTCGATGGCGAATGGGGTTTAAACATGCGACTGACCGACGCACCCAAATTCCCACGCAATATGGTGTTGGGCGCAATCAAAAACGATTCGCTACTCTATTTATATGGAAAAGAAGTGGCGCGTCAATGTAAAGAGTTGGGAATTCATGTCAACTTTGCTCCCGTATTGGATGTAAATAGCAACCCCAACAATCCTGTCATCGGAGATCGTGCTTTTGGCGAGAGCCCCGCAAATGTGGCTATAAAAGGAATAGCCTATTCTAAAGGACTTGAAGAGGGAGGCGTTATGTCAGTTGCCAAACACTTTCCGGGTCATGGCGACACATCAGAAGATTCGCATAAAACACTGCCCACTATTTCACACAACAGAGAGCGATTAGACGAAATAGAGCTTTTCCCTTTCATGTCTTATATCAATGCAGGTCTGTCAGGAATGATGGTGGGACATCTCAATGTGCCGTCATTAGATACAAGAGGACTACCCTCTACGCTCACTCCAGAAGTAAGCAAAGAGCTATTGAAAGATAGCAAGGGTTTTTCTGGCTTGACCTTCACCGACGGAATGGCGATGCGTGGCGTCACCAATCAATCGTCTATGAGCGTGAAAGCTATATTGGCTGGCAACGATATTGTGTTGGGAGTCCCCAATGTGAGCAAAGAGTTTCAGTCGGTGAAAGAAGCAGTGGAAAATAACATCATTTCGGCTGAATTATTAGAAAGAAAAGTCCGCAAAATACTCGCTTATAAATATATAACGGGTGTACACAACTTCAAACCAATTGATGCACAAAAAGCAACTCGAAGCATCAATAACAGCTACGCTGAGTGGCTCATCCGTAAACTTCACGATGCATCCATCACCTTGATGAAGAATGAGGAAGAGATTCTCCCTCTAAAAAATTTAGACAAACACAAAATTGCATCCGTTGCCATTGGTGTTTCCACCATCAATCCTTTTCAACAATGGCTGAAGAAGTATGCTGATGTAGCAACCTTTCAAATCACCCAATCGGACCAACTGAATGGAATCAAAAACAAGTTGGACAACTACGATGTGGTCATCTATTCCGTTCATTCTCGCACTACACGCGACATGCTTGCTTTGCAAGAACAGTTGAGCAACAAAAACTCTGTACTGCTCTTCTTCACTTCGCCCTATTTCATAAACAACTTCGCAAAATCGATAGAGAATAGTCAATCAGTTGTGTTGGCACACACCAACGAAGTGTATGCTCAAATAAGCGCAGCGCAAGCTGTTTTTGGTGGAATAAGCATGAACGGAATAATGCCTGTAGCCATTGGAGAATACGAAGTGAACAAAGGCTTGACTACTCCAAAAACACGTTTGTCCTATCACCTACCCGAAGAAGTAGGAATAGCATCCGAGCGATTCAATTCAATCGAAAAAATTGCCTTAGAGGGTATCCGACAAAAAGCATATCCTGGTTGTCAAATCTTGATAGCAAAAGATGGTGTGATTATCTACAACAATTCGTATGGAAGCTTCGAATATGGAGTGAGCAGCAAAGTGACTGACGAAACAGTGTATGACCTTGCATCAGTAACAAAAGCAACTGCAACGCTACCCGCCATAATGAAACTATATGACAACAAGAAACTGAAACTGCAAGACCCTTTTCAAAAGTTTATTCCCGAAACACACAGAAGCAACAAAGCCAATATCACCATTCGCAAAGCTTTGCTACACGAGTCGGGCATTGTGCCCTACATTCCCTACTATACCTTTGCGATAGACGAGAACAGCTATTCGGGAACATTACTATCCAGAAAAAGATCATACACACACAACCTACCCTTTTCGGGTATGTGGGGACGGAGCAATTATAAATTTAAAAACAATTTAATTTCCAGTGTCAATACTCCCACTTTTAGTTTACCTGTATCCGACAAACTGTTTGCCAGCGAAGAGATGCAAAAAACACTCCTTAAAGAAGTGGTGAATAGCAACTTGAGACGCAACAAAAGCTATGCTTATAGTTGCCTCAACTTTATGTTGCTAAAAGAAGTGGTTGAGAAACTGTCGAAACAAGACCTCAACGAATACACCCAAGCTAATTTCTTCAGAAAACTTGGAGCAACCACCACCACATTCCAACCCCTCAAGTATATGTCCATCCACAATATTGCACCCACCGAAAACGACCGATTCTTTCGCAAACAAATGCTTAGAGGATATGTGCACGACGAAGGTGCTGCACTCTTTGGGGGCATTTCGGGCAATGCAGGACTGTTTTCTACAGCCAATGACTTAGCAAAGGTGTATCAGATGTATCTCAATGGAGGCAGTTATGGTGGCGAACAATTGATTAGCGAAGAGACAATGCGCCTATTTACCACCACAAAAAGCAGTGTGAGCCGACGTGGTTTAGGTTTCGACAAACCTGATCTGCGCAACAACAATGCAAGCCCTACCAGCCCCCAAACTCCCGTCGCAGTGTATGGACACACTGGTTATACAGGGACAAGCTTTTGGGTAGACCCCGACAATCAACTGATATTTATATTCCTATCCAATAGGGTGCACCCTAGCCGCTCGCCCAATCGACTACACACCCTTAATACACGCAAACGAATTCAAGACGAAATTTACAATGCGCTAAAATAATAAACAGTAAAAATAAACAGACACAATATCACAATTAGATGCAACAAATAATTAAAAGCACAAACATTGCCAATGACTTGGCAACTATTCTCGACAAAACATCGTTCGATCAATTATTTATCCTTACAGACGAACACACCGATAAGCAATGCTACCCGCTCATCTCATCGCTACCACAGACAAAAGAAGCAAAGCGAGTGGTGATACCAGCCAGCGACTCCAACAAAAACATCGAAAATCTGACACACGTGTGGAAGTATCTCTCCTCAAGTGGAGCAACGCGCCACTCACTACTTATTAACTTGGGGGGCGGCATGATTACCGATTTGGGAGGATTTGCTGCAGCCACATTCAAGCGAGGCATCGCTTACATCAACATTCCCACCACATTGCTAGGTGCAGTAGATGCATCTGTGGGGGGCAAAACAGGCATCAACTTCGAGGGATATAAAAATGAAATTGGAGCCTTCTATCCTGCACTGCATGTTGTCATCTCTGCAGAGTTTTTCAACACACTCACACAAAAAGACATTCGTTCTGGTTATGCCGAAATGATAAAACATGCCCTGCTTGATTCCAAAAGTATTTGGGACAAAACTGTTAACTTCGACCTCAACCAGATAGACTACACCCTGTTGAACGATTTGGTGATGGAGTCGGTACTTATCAAACAACGCATTGTAGAACAAGATCCTTACGAAAAAAACATCCGCAAAGCACTAAACCTGGGACACACCATTGGACACGCCTTCGAAAGCTTTGCGTTATACAACGAGGAATCAGTGCCTCATGGCTACGCCATTGCTTGGGGATTGGTGGCAGAGCTATACCTGTCGCACACACTGTGCAACTTTCCCAAAGAAACACTCGAGCAAGTAGCCAAGTTTATCCATCACTACTACGGTACTTTTGCTATCAATCGCGACAACTACGACACGCTGTATCAGTACATGATTCACGACAAAAAGAATATTGGCAATACCATCAACTTCACCTTGCTTGCCGGTATTGGCGACATCCAGATTGACCAAACTGCCACTAAAGAGCTGATTGAAGAGGCGTTGGATTACTTTGTTGGATGGGGAAAGTGATGAATAGTAGAAACTTTTAGTGATGTGGATAGTTGTTGAAGCAAATTGATAAATAGGACTTTGTTCATCCCGCTCTCGCCGATTTCCGAATCGGTGTGCTGCGAAGCAGAGAAGGAATCAGCAATGAACAG
>CAZXGV010000110.1:5311-7017 GCA_964640575.1 uncultured Dysgonomonadaceae bacterium | reverse complement strand
GTGGAGAGTCGGATATTTCAAAGTTGGAGGATGGATATTTCAAAGTTGAGAGAGTGATATAGATGAAAATTAAACTTATCTTTGGTATTCATTCTTAATGTGCTAAACCCATTTCAAATGCTAATACAAAGAGAAATAATTCCCGCTATCAATCTTTTAGTTGATAAATATCCTATTATAGCAGTTACAGGTCCACGACAGTCAGGCAAAACAACATTGCTAAAATCTATGTTCCCCGAATATCGTTATGTTAGTTTGGAAAATCCTGATGTTCGAAGCTTTGCAACAACTGACCCAAATGGATTTCTAAAAGAGTATTCAGAATATGTTATTCTTGACGAGGTTCAGCATGTGCCTACCCTATTTTCGTATCTACAAACAAAAGTAGATGGAAGTAAGTTGATGGGACAGTTTATCTTATCAGGATCACAGAATTTTCACCTTGTCCAAAACATTACACAAAGCTTAGCGGGTCGTGTCGCCATGTTTAAGCTTCTCCCTTTTGACATTCAAGAATTAAATGCAGCTGGACTATTACAAGAAAACTATACCGATAATTTAGTTAAGGGATTTTATCCTGCAATTTTCGACCGAGAAATACCTTCAAAGATATTTTACTCCAATTATGTACAGACTTACATCCAGCGAGATGTAAGTGAGCTAATTGCGATTAAAGATCTGCGATTATTCCAGAATTTCCTCTCTTTGTGTGCCACCCGTGCAGGACAATTGTTAAATCTAAGCTCCCTTGCGAATGAATGTGGAATTACACAACCAACAGCTAAATCGTGGCTATCAGCATTGGAAAGTAGTTATATTTTATTTTTACTCCCTCCATATTTCAAGAATTTCTCAAAACGCATCGTAAAAACACCCAAGCTCTACTTCTACGATACAGGGTTGCTCTGTTATTTACTCAAGTTGGATAGTGCCGAACAAATACAATTAACAGACTTCAAAAGTAGTCTGTTTGAAAATATGATGATTGCAGAATATGTAAAAAGAATGCACCATTGCAATCAATTGAACGACACTTGGTTTTGGCGAGATGTTGCAGGCAATGAAGTTGATTTGATTATTCAAGCAGGACCTACACAAGATGCAGTGGAATTTAAAGCTACTCAAACTATTATGCCAAACTTGTTCAAGGGATTAAATTTCTACGAAAAGATATCAGGAAAAACAAACTTAAATAAATATCTTGTATATGGTGGTGATGAGTCTCAGAAACGAACTGCAGCAGCTATTGTTCCCTGGAAAAACTTTGGGAGAAAACTGACTTGATTAGACAAAGGGGATAGGATAAACTTTTCACAGTAATCACTATCTGTGCTTCTTACTTTTTTGCGCCTGTGAGATTTTCAGTGGCAAGGCAACTTAACCTTCACTCTATCTCCCTGCCTTATTTACACCTCGTGGTCTGTGTAACTTTTGGACTTTGATTTGTCATATAGCCTTATCCCAGCAGATATGGCTGACATGATTCGTGCTCTTCGATGTAGCATTTTGTTTCCAACTTTCTTCAGAGATCTCATCTTGCAATGGATACTTTGTCTCCAGCTAATCGTTGGCGATTACCTCCCGCCATAGTGTATTTTCACCACCAAGTTAATAGCCACACACTGCACACATAAAAAAACTCTTTGATACCTAATCTAATAGATATCAAAGAGTTTGTCAAAATGCTCATCGAATATTCTGGATTT
>CAZXGV010000110.1:0-5211 GCA_964640575.1 uncultured Dysgonomonadaceae bacterium | reverse complement strand
AATCCATTCATATTCTCTTTAGAAATAAGTAGATTTTGTCTCTATAAAAATGACAAGTCCCTTTTTAAAATAAGGAAATTTTTCTCTTCTTAGAAGTTATATCGGGCTGAGAGTAAAAACCTCCAGTTTTCAAACGACTTAGTGTCTTCTGGTACACCATAAGCATCAAAAGATTTACCCCATTCGGCAGTAGTCCATTGGCATTCTGCTCCAATCCACATATTACCGAAAATATATTTCACTCTGGGTGATATAGCATAAACACTCCCAATTGCTGGGTGACGCGATAGACTTTTCACAACTTCCAACTCACTACTGGAACCCATGCTTTTTAAATATCCTGCGAATAAGCCAGGTTGCCAACCCTGTGTTCGGTTGCCATGCATACCTAACCATAAAGAACCTGTTTGAAGAGGTTTATATTTATTATCTGCTGTGATTCCTATCCCACCTGGCATTACCAGCCCCGATAGATTACCTCCATAGATGCCCTCCAACTGTATCGTGAGTGCAGGTAATCGATATCGAAATGATGCATTATAGTGGAAACTTCTTACTCTTACAGGAGACTTAGTGGGTTCAATCTCTCTTGGGAGTGCTAAAGTATTCATACCAGCAGTTAAGGCTGCCCAAACTTTGTTGTGTTGCCATTTTATTTGCACATCAAATTCTGGCTGCAATGATTCTTCAGAGCCTTTAGGAAATCCTGCACTGCGAAAGTTGTTTTGTTCAATCACATACAGAAGCAATTTAGTGCTTGGCAATGCTTGCCACGAAAACTGAATTTGTGGACTAAAATTAAGAGGATGGAAAGGAGCACCAGCATTTAAATCTACAGTACCAGGACAGTTTTCAGGGATAAACAATGGATGCCAGGTTTGACCAGCAAGTAATGACCAACGTTCTCCGCTAAAACGTGCAAAGGCATGTCGTAGACGAAAGTTATTATCACCGCTTCCATTTCCCAAGAAATCACCTTCGAGCATAGCAGTAGTTTGGATATTTTTGAAAGTGGGACCAATAAGGTCAACACCAAAACGGCTTTGGGTTACATCGATATTGAATTCTCCACGTTTATTCAGATCTATACCTTCCGTCGATAGGTCTTCGCTAAGCGGATAGAGGTATATGTGTCTGTTGCGCGCTGTTGCACTGGCACGTGAGTCACTAAATACGCTCACTCCAACGAAACCGTGAAACTTTAATTCAAACGCGGGCTTTTCAGCCTTACAAACCATTGATAGACTGAGGGTGATGATTATCATCAAAAAAAATCGTCGCATAGTGTATATTTTTTTAAGGTAAATGTATTAAAATAAGTTTTAGGTTAATGTTAGAAACAGTATTCCCTAAATTTTCTATTTAGTTTCAGCATAATCATGACGATTGCTTCAAGAGCAAACGAATAATTAGAACTAAACATAGTTTTTTAATTAAAGTACTTTAGTTTGAAAAATAAGTTCGTTCAAAAGAATTTAAGGTGTCATTATCTCCAATAAGAATTAAAAAATTTTCATTGACTGGCTCGTTTGAAGTATCAGAATTTAAATCAAATGTTCCATTTACATACTGAAAAACAACGGGCTCAGTACTATCAGTGAAATTTAGAATTCCTTTGATACGGAAAATAGCTGGAGGAAGATTTTTCACCTTCTCCAAAAACAATTCCTTATTTAAAGACTCATTGAAACTAATTTTCATTGAGCCTATGTTATCATCATAATGTGTAGCTGCGTGCTCACCACTTACTGCCCCATGCTTCTCAAAATAATTACATTCATCTTCTTTATAATATAGTGTTGCAGGATTAATATCACCCTTAACACAATCAGTAATCATTGCATCAGGATTGAGTAGTTCCAATTCTGTTTTTACAACATTAGTCTCCGACTCTGTCAACAAATCTGTTTTGCTCAACAGTATTACATCGGCACACTTAATTTGATCGTAGATAACTTTTGAATGAAGAGCTGCTGCTGCAAAATTTTTAGCATCAACTATCGTTGTGATTGAATCAAAACGAATGAACTCACGAATTTCATCAATTTCTGCTAACAAGTTTAAAGGATTAGCTATTCCAGTTGTTTCCAAGATAATAACATCGGGTTTGTGATTAGCAAGTATTTCAACAATTCCTTTTTTCAACTGTCCTATCAACGAACAACAAACACACCCCTCATCCATTTCAAGAACAGCATAATTATCTTCGAGCAACTTCCCGTCCAGTCCTGTTTCTCCAATTTCATTTTGAATAACAGCCACAAAACGATTATTTGCTGTATGATACTCGATAAAGTTTTTTAAAAATGTTGTTTTCCCACTTCCAAGAAAGCCTGTAAGTAAAATAAACTGTGGAACTCCCTCCGCATCGACATGTGACTTTTCGAAACGAGATGATTTTTGAAGATGTGCATACCAATAGATATTATCTTCAAATGGCACTTGTCCGCCTGTCCTTGAGTCCCAAAAATGTTCAATCTTACTATTAGAAGAATCTTCTTTTGATAGAAAAGAGTCATTTTCAGAAAACCAATCAACATTATACCCAATGGATAAGTCAATCAATTCGCTTCTGTTTTGTTCTTCTTTATCATTATCATTGTAAGTCCTTATTTGCTTGAGAAAAGCTGGCTTTTCTTTTAAATTATAAGTCAGAGTAGCAGCTAACACATTAAATAGTGGCAACGCTAATTCAAAAGCAGGAAGATTTTGATCTATATCTCCCTGCTCGATTAGTATCTTTTTTTCACCATCAACTTCCCAATATACATCTGTTGAGCTGATTGTTGTTAAAAGCTCATCAGCAATAAGAGAGCATACTACTGCCTGTTGATCTTCTGAAATTGAAAGTTGAATAGTAGCAATTTCGAATAGAGAAGCAAAATCTGGATAGCACAAAAAATCTCGAAGATAAAGAATATATTCAGGTTGCTGACAAGCAACTGCAGCTTCAAGAGAAAATTTCTCTATCACATCTTCTTCTTCCTTGGTAGGGAAATAATATACTTTATAATTGCCCAAGAACCAGCCATTATTTTTAGGTGAATGATCAAAAGCAATTCCATACACTCCTTTTGAATTATGTATACGGCACGTCCACCCCTCTTCATTTCTAACAGTTGCTTTTAATCCTCGCCATCCCAGTCTATGTCGTACATTTACCATAAAATTGGTTCGAATTAGGAGGCTTCTCAAAAGCCCCCTAAACCAATCATTAGTATTATCAACAAGTTTTCCAGGATGAATTTCTGATAATTTATTCATCGTAATGACTTTTTTTGCTACTAACTCTATTTATTTATGCTCTAAATTCTATCACATCACCATTTCCTAAGTAAGCTTTATCCTTAGAACCATGTTGTGCAGTACCTTCAATAACATTGTAACCTCTATTAATGAATTTCTTGGCAGTCAAAATACCAGTACAGTGGTTACAACCAATTTTTTCAAATCCCCAGTTTTCTAACGAAATAACAAGGTCATCATATTTTGGGTCCCAATCTTCAAAAGGCGATATATGTAAACCACCATAAATACCGTGCATCTGATCTTTTTCATATTTCAGTTCACGATAAGCGGTATCAGCAAATTTGATAATACCTTGATGACAACATCCTGTAACACTTACTAATCCTAAGTCTTTTACATTGAAATACATAGACAACTCCCCAAAAACCCTACAAATGATAGGTACACCAAAAGAGTACACTGCAAAACCGGGTGCAATCTCTTTTAATCCATTTTTAACTTCTACGACTTCACCTTGATGACCACTATCTATAATGTATTGTTTGTCTTCAGGATAAAATCCTTGAGGAATGTAAGTAGGAATGGTCGGGTCATATTTGTAAGTCACTGGTAAACCCCAAAAATGATCGAAGTGAGCATGAGAAATAAAAAGTTTCTCAATTTCACGCTCTTCCAGCATTTTATCGATACCCTCGCGTTTGAAAGCATCATCCATCCATTTATATGACCAACCCGAATCTAATAGATATTTATGAATTGTGCCATCCATATCCTCCATTTCTACTAAAGCTGCAAACCCACCTGCATTTTGAGGATTAACTGAGTTTTTTTCTGCAATTTTCCAAGCTTCATCAAGTTGGTTTGGTAGCAGATGTTTAATTTTTTCAATGCCTTTCTTATAAGATCCTTTACCCAAACCTTTACCATCTCCAAATGGAGGCCAATTGTAATCATACTGATTTACTAACAGTCCGCCAACATCTCGCATATCTCCCATCAGTTCAGAGTTGCTAAACCAACTGGTTTCCGAAATATTAGTAACCTTCACGCTTCGGCATACACCAAAATCATGTTGTTTTCTTTTTACTTGGGGTAAATATTTTTTACGCATAGGAGAATAAGATACTGCCCCCATCGAAACCAATGCGCCTACTCCAACTCCTGTAGCTGCTCCCTTAATAAAATCTCTCCGGGAAAATTCTTTTTTTGATTTTTTTTCTGTTTCCATATCGTAAGTTTTTTAAATTAATTACTTTCTATAATTGTAAATACTGTGGACCACCACGGTAGGAACTTAACTATTAAGAAGTAGATTGCGACACCTATAAGAAAACCCACTGCCAATCCATACATAAGTTTTTTATTCGATGTAATGCTCTCTTCTTGCTCAACTACTACTGCAGATTCAGCAACATCCGAAGAGGCTGAAGGTGGAGCAAGTTTCCAACCAGGCCATCCATCCATAAACCAATAGTTAATTAAGAATATATTGATGAGCCATATCATTGGAATCATTGGGAATTGCTGTGGATGAGAAAAACCCTCTTGTGTTCCAAGAAATAGATGAGAAGTTTTGTAATAAACTATATATAATACCGCAGCAGCTGCAATAGTTATCACTGTGCGAATTAATACATTTACTGGGCGACTGAATTTTTTAGGCCAATTATCAAGAAAGAAGTAAAGGAATAAAGAAGGAACAAGCCAAAAAATAGCCATTTCACCAACATGAAGCCAGCGCCAGTCAGGAGCCATCAACCTGCGTGATCCGCGTATAGCTGGTCCCCAACTCAACTCTTGAGCAAAATATAAGAAGAAAGCAAGAGCAACAGCAATAACAAAAATTCCGAAAAATGAAGATGTGCGACGTAACCAGTTTGTTTTTATCAAATTAAAAGGATAACGTTCCCAAATAGTTTCATACAACCAAACAATTACAGTAGCACTCATAATCCAAGCTAT
>CAZXGV010000109.1:0-7114 GCA_964640575.1 uncultured Dysgonomonadaceae bacterium | reverse complement strand
TCACAAAGCGATCTAAACGGACAATACTCACAATTATCCACATTCTCCGTCTGAGTAAATGGAATATCCTTATTGAAAAGCTCCGATATCTTATCATTGAAAAGAGGAAGAAACTCATCGTAGTAAACTGATATATCATTTATCTCTTGCTTGTTGCACGTTACCGTCGATGAAAAGTTCTGAAAGGAAGTTCGCATAAAGTATATGTTAGGCGACAACACACTTTGAGGCGCAAGCTTGTGATAAAAATAAGAATAGACAAAAACTTGAAGTATTGGTTTGGGACGACTGTTTTTGGAGGAGTCAAACAAATCTTCAAGCGACCTAAAATTCAAATCACCCTGCCCCGATTTATAATCGATGATGCGCGTTGTGCCATTTACCTCGTCTATTCTATCGATACTTCCTTTGAAATTGACAGCTAAAGAATCGTTTACAGTATGATGGAGGTTAAATATCTTCTCAGAGTCAATATATAGGAAAGGAGCAAGACGAGCATCAATCTTCAACACTTGCTTTATGTAGGTGCGCAAGGTTTCTCCCACCAAATAGTTATTCCCTTTCAGAGGTTTTGGTCTGTCGGGTTGCTTGGTATAATGTTTAGCAAATGCCTCCTCCAATTTTTCTGTCAGGAAAGCGTCGTTCTTCATAATTTCATTGAGGATATCCGAAGTAACAACTCTCCCTTTATGCCTGTCGTATATCTTCTGCATAATCATGTGTAGGATAGAACCAAAAATAGAATGTTCAATGGATTCTTCCACCTCGTCCTCTTCCGAAAGTTCCTCAACATGCATCAAATAGAAACGAAGTGGACAGTCGATATAGTTATTGAATGATGAGGCAGACAAAGCATGCTCTCCTCCAACCATGTACTGACTGAGTTTGTCCCACACTGCACCTGTTTTATTCACAACAATGGATTCGGCCTGTGGAGACTTTACCTGATAGGTAAAAAGTCGCTCATTCAGATTGAATTTATCGGGATAGAGATACTTTATTTGATAGAAATAGCGACTCACCTCGCCCGACTGAGCACCTTCAGCACGCGTATCGTATAGCAAATAAACATTCTTTGCACGCGAAATCATGCGATAGAAGTGATAAGCAAATATACTATCTTGAAATTCATACGTGGGCATATCAAACCCTTTGCGCAACGTATAAGGAATAAAAGAATTGGAGGATTTGCGAAGAGGGAACACCCCTTCGTTCATAGATAGGATGATGATGTTTTCGAAATCGAGCACTCGCGTTTCCAACACACCCATAATTTGCAAACCCGACAACGGTTCGCCACTAAACGATACACTCAACGAAACAGCCAAGCGATCGAGTAATTTAAAATAGGTCTCGAATGACATGGAGACGGTTGCATCTTTCAGCGTTTCTTCGAGTCGAATAATAGTTTTGAAATATTGAACCACAAACTCACGCTCCAAATCCATCGATTCTACATCGTAGTTTTCCAGTTCTTCCTCATTCTCCTTTTCATCTTGGGTAGCTTTTGTAAGATAGCCATATACGGAAGTTAAAACCTGTTTTAAATAACCCGATATACCTTGCCAATCTTCGATGGGAGAAAAGACACATTGAAACAAAGGGTGCAATTGCAATTCACTCTCGGGAACCATCACCTGATTATTGGCAAGGATATTTGCTTTCAATGCTTCTCCTTCTGATTTAGCAGCAGTCTTAACCAGAGAGTTATTCAATATCGATATCACATAACGGAAGTAGTAAAGTCGCTGTCCATCAACAATACGCACTTTTCTTTGTGCATCTGCCAAATATTTTATCAACCCCGCTATGGCTGAGTGTGACAAGCTATACCCCATCGTTACATTAATTTTCTCGATGGATTCGGGCACCGAATAGAGCACAGGGAGCAACAAACTCTCGTCAGGCAAAACAATTGCTGTATTTATTGCTTGCGAGGGATTGGATATCTTCTTGTCTGATATCAATTGGTTGAGAATGTTAGTAGCATGTTTTGCTTGCCCCACTCCCGATGGGATACCCATGATTTCAACATTAATTTTTTCGTCAAAATCAGGCGATTCTATCGCATATTTCGAAGGGAACAGAGTGCGATTACGTTCCACCCAAAACGATGCTTTATTGGCGGAATCATCCACGAAAGGAGATTCATAATCCCAATAGAAATCAGCATTACCATTTGCTCGCAAATGTTGCAACAGCTTTATTTCGGATGTTGAGAGTGCATGCAACCCAACAAACACAATCTCGCCTTCGGGTAAATTGAATATTTCTTTGCTTTTTGCTCTCTCTGCAACATCGCGGTATATCATACCTTGATAACCCATTCCTTTATCATGAAGTATTTTTCGGAATTGAGTGTAAAGGGGAGACAACACTTGCCAAGTTTCCATAAACTCTTTCTTCGTGTCGCTATTCTCATAGGGCATAAAGTTGGTCCAGAACTGCCGAATGGCAGCAATTTGACTTTCCGTCAAGTAGGTTGCATGGTCATCAATCGATTTTAGGTCGGTTACATTGGTGAAAAGCTGTTTGGCATCTATCATATACTTGTCCACATCGTCGAAATCGCTCAACAGCATCTCTCCCCAATATACAAAATCGTCAAACGTCTCATCGGATTTACTTATTTCGATAAAAAGATCGTACAACATCACCAACAACTCAATCTTATCCACTTGTTGATAAGAGGACATCTGTTCTATAAATTCATTGATGGTTATTACCTGTGGAGAAAAGAGTGGTTTCCCCGATATTTCGGCTAAGTATTTCTGAAAAAACAGCCCAGCCCTTCTATTGGGGAAAACAAATGTGTGTTGATATAGGTTCTCACCAAACTCAGCGTAAAAGGTCTTTGCGATTCGATATAGAAATGGTGTCATTTTATGTATAGATGTTTTCACAAAATTAATAAAATTAGTTGAACTATAATCTATATCGATTTATTTGACATTAGAACAAAGAAAGAGTGCTACTCAATATTCTTTCTAACATCTGTCAGAAATTGTTTCATACCCTCATTATCCTTCTCTTTGATAATATGGAGTAGTTCTTTTAGTTTTTCTCGAATTCTTTCCACCTGATCGGAAGTGTAAGGATTGAAAAGAATCTCCGATAGCAAATAGTCATCTTCCGATAGCAAACCTTCGGCAAGACTCATGTGTTTTTTGAAGGTTGTGCCCGGTGCATCCTGATGCTTCATAACAGCAGCAAACACCAATGTTGAAGCAAAGGGGATAGAGAGAGAATAAGCAATTGTTTCGTCGTGCTCGTTAAAGGAATATTCAAATACATTCAACTTAATGGAATTGTAAAGATCACGGAAAAAGACTTTACCCATGTGATCAGACTCAGAAATGATGATGGCACTCTGTGTGCTCAAGTCATGTAAGCTTGCAAATGTGGGTCCAAACATGGGGTGAGTAGAAACAAAGGGTCGTTTTGCACTGACGTAAAACTGTTTCAACTCTGTTTTCACCGATGCAATATCGGAAAGAATGCATGTTTGCGATATATAGGGCAAAACAGAATTGAATGCCTCTATGGTGTATGCTAATGTGGCAGCATTAATCACCATTTCCGGATTAAACGATTCCACCTCTTCGGGTTTTGTCATTCGTTGCGTGTTATATATAAATCGCAATTGCTGAGGATTGGTATCCAACAATGCCACTTCGTGATCGAAGCTCAACAAGTCGGCGAAAAATGAACCCATTTTGCCAGCTCCCACTATCAATATTCTCATCTCTTTTGCTCTTATTATTCTCCTTGCTCGTCAAGGTTACCGTTTTGGGTTTCAGCATGCATAATCACCATTTGTTGGCGTACCGACTCTTCGTGAACTGCTTCGAGAAACTTTTTAGCAAAGCTACCCGACATATCCATTTTCTCAGCTTGGCTTATTCTATCAGTAAGAATCTCATCGTACCGAACTGTTTGCAATATGGGCATTTTGTGCTCTATCTTATAGGTGCCAATTTCACGTGAAACGCGCATGCGTTTGCTCAACAGCTCAAGAAGGCTATTATCTATCTCATCAATCTGAGCACGCAAGTCTGTAAGGTCTTCAGTTGACTGTACGGTTTCTCTAATAACAAGCGATTGCAATATCTTCTTTAGTTCTGTTGGACTCACTTGTTGATCTTTATCACTCCATGCATCATCAGGATTACAATGACTTTCGATGATTAATCCCTTGAAGTTTAAATCCATTGCTTGTTGCGAAATTGTTTTAATCAATTTACGGCTTCCTCCTATATGACTTGGATCGCAAAGAATGGGCAAATCAGGAAAGCGTCTTTTCAACTCAATGGGAATGTGCCATTGCGGCAAGTTGCGATAAATATTATTATCAGCGGTACTAAAACCACGATGAATAGCACCCAAACGTGTAATGCCGGCATTGTTGAGACGCTCAAAAGCACCTACCCAAAGTTCTAGGTCAGCATTCACAGGGTTCTTAATAAATATAGGCATATCAACACCTTGCAATGTATCCGCAATTTCTTGCACAGCAAATGGGTTGGCAGTTGTACGTGCACCAATCCAAAGTATGTCAATGCCATGCTTCAGAGATTCATACACATGCTTTTCTGTTGCCACTTCTGTTGCCACATACATTCCGGTTTCTTCTTTCACGCGTTGCAACCATTTCAGTCCCGGAATACCAATACCTTCAAAGCCTCCTGGCTTGGTGCGTGGCTTCCAGATGCCGGCTCTGAAAATTTTTACTCCGTTACTTGCCAATTCTCTTGCAATTTGCATCACCTGTTCTTCTGTCTCCGCACTACACGGTCCCGATATTATAAGTGGACGTTTGTCATCTACACCTGGTAGTAAAATTGATTCTATTTTCATGTCATTAATGTGTTAAATTTCTTCTTATTAAAAAATCTGCTACTCTTTCGTAGGCTTCTTTCATTTTATTGGCAGGACTTCCCAATGATATACGGATATACCTGTCGCCGTTACTCCCAAAAATAAAACCAGGAGTTATGAAAACTCGAGCATTGTATAATATATCGTTTACCAACTCTTCGCTACTTGATTCATACTCTGGAATTTTTGCCCATACAAATAATCCCACCTGATTTTTATCGTACTTACAACCTAGAATAGTCATTATCTTGAAAGCCCATAAACGACGTTGCTCATAGAGCAAGTTCATATTGTCGTGCCATTGCTTAGGAGTAGCAAGGGCTTTGACGGCTGCCATTTGCATAGGTCTAAACTGTCCACTATCTACGTTGCTTTTCACTTTCAATATCCAGTTCACAAACTGCTCATTAGAGGAAAGCACTCCCATGCGCCATCCTGCCATATTGTGCGATTTACTCATAGAGTTCAACTCTATACATGTCTCTTTGGCTCCCTCTATCTGCAGAATACTCAACGGAGTTTCATTGAGAATAAAGCTATATGGATTGTCGTGACAAATAACAATGGAGTGTTTCTTGCCAAATGCAACCAATTTTTCAAACAGCTCTATGGAAGCATTAGCACCTGTTGGCATATTAGGATAATTGACCCACATCAGCTTCACGTGCGACAAATCCATTTTCTCCAATGCTTCAAAATCTGGCATCCAATTGTTGGTCTCTACTAAATCATAGGTAATTACATCAGCACGCATCAATTTAGACACTGAGGTATAGGTTGGATAGCCAGGATTGGGGACCAACACGCCATCTCCTATATTGAGGAAAGCAAGCGATGTATGTAGTATTCCTTCTTTAGAGCCAATAAGGGGAAGCACCTCGGAAGAAGTTAACTCTACACCATACGATCTTTTGTACCAATCGGCGTATGCTTGTTTCAATTCAGGGATTCCAGTGTAAGGTTGATAACCATGAACATTGTTACGCGATGCATTTTCGCATAGCTCTTCCACAACAGATTCTGCAGGAGGTAAATCGGGACTTCCAACGCCTAAACTAATCACATTCTGACCATCGGCATTCATCTGAGCCACTTCCTGAAGCTTAATGGAAAAGTAATATTCAGATATACTTTTGACATGTTCTGCCGGTTCTATAAAATTATTTTGTTTCATCTTGTTATTGTTTTTCTAAACTTATATTTTTACTTTTGCTGTATTCACCCAAAACTTTTAAGTCTGCTACCAGTGGCATTATAGCTTCAATCGATTGTTTGTATCTTTCATAATCAGAGAAGGTGAGATCGATATAAAACTGATACTCCCACTCTCGCCCTAGGATGGGAAGCGATTGGATACGCGTTAAGTTCACTCCGTAGAACGATAGAACAGAAAGAACTCGCGACAAGCTACCCTCGGTGTGTGGCAACACAAAAACTAACGAGGACTTATTAATATTATTGTTTTTCTGTAACTCGGCAAGCATCTCTTGTTGCGCTAAGATTAAGAAGCGAGTAAAATTGCGTTTGTTTGTTTCTATTCCTGAAGCCAACACCTCTAAATCATAAAGCTCAGCTGCATAGCTACTACATATAGCAGCAACCCCATGCAAGTTGTTCTCTGCAATCTCTTTAGCTGCAAGCGCAGTATCTTCATGTTCTACAACTTTCACACCTTTTAAAGTATCAAGAAAATCATCGCATTGCATCAGTGCCATCGGATGCGAAGTCACCTCTTTTATATCTGTTATGGCTTGTCCGGGGAGAGCAGCTAAACTATGCGATATGCGCAACTTACACTCACCTACAATCCACAAGTCATTCAGTTTAAGCAAGTCATGATTCGGAAGAAGTCCTCCTGCAATTGTGTTTTCAATTGCCATAACTCCGATAAGAGAAGGATCTTTTTTTGCTTCAGCAAAAATATCACGAAAAGTAAGACAAGGTAAAATACTAACTTCATCGTCTGCAAAGTAATTGCGTGCTGCTATTTCGTGATAGGCACCTAATCCTCCTTGAATGGCTACTTTCTTCATTTTTTATGTTCTGTTATAATGCATTTTAAGAAAGCCAACTGCTTTCTTGTAAAGCTCATATAACTAAAAAAATCCTGTCGATGTGCTCGACAGGATTTAAATAGTTTGATGTATGTTTATATTTTCATTTTTGCATATTCAATCCTGCCTTACTTGGTAAAGTAAAAGTAAAAATAGAATGTGTATGCAGAAAATAGATAGTT
>CAZXGV010000108.1:0-7138 GCA_964640575.1 uncultured Dysgonomonadaceae bacterium | reverse complement strand
TAGCCATCAGCACTCAGCATAAAAGTTTCTCACAAAGGTGCAAAAGGAATTGTGAATGATGAATTATGAATGATGAATGATTAATGGTTAATTGGTTAATGCTGTTCACTGTTCTCCGCTAAAAGCTAATCGCTAAAGTCTGCCTGCTGACTGCGCTTCTCTTTCTGCTACGGAGCATCAGAACAATACACCCTAACTAAAAATATAAATTCGCCGCTCGCGCGGGTTGCAACCCGTGTGTCGCATAGCGAAACTTTTCTTCTTAAATTCTTTTTACTTCGCAGCATTCAGTAGAAAAAATTCGTGAATTTTCTTTACAATAGCACTTACTGCTTCCCCTCCACCATTCGCTTTTCCTTTATCCCTACATTTGTACAGAAATAAAACGAGATTCTCTTTTGAAAAAACATTTCCAACGCGGGGAATTCGACGAACAAAAGATGAAAATCGTTTTCGCGACGTAAAAAAAGTGCAAGAAAGAGAAAAACGAGCTTTTTGCCCCGAAAAAGAGAAAAATGAAGGGATAAAAGAAGGATCGATGCTCAAGAATTGGAAAAACAAGAGAATATTGACGAGAAGGCGGACAAAAATCATGATTTTAACACAAAAACGTTCGTTTCTATGACTAAAAAAGCAAATTGTACCTTTGCAAAACATTTTCACGGCGGGGAAAACGATTTTCATCTTTTATCTTCATTTTCCCCGCGTAATAAAAGTGCAGGAAAAGAATTGCACTGCGCGTAATTTAATATCAGCAAGGGCATTGCAACAGATAAGCTAATAAGGTTAGTGATGTTGGTTTATTCCAAGTTACTAAGGTCTGAGAAACAAAAATAAGGTTTTTTTCAATTAATTGAGGTCTGGGGTTGGGGATATGAAGTATGTGGTGTGAGGTGTGAAATATAGAGAACAACAATTTATTGCGTCTCGATGATGCAAACCTGGGTTGGCGCTGTTCACCGCTAGCGCGGGTTTGGAAATCGGCGCGAGCGACACGTCCCCTTTTACAAAAGCTTATGAGTAAACATGAATGCTCTGTTGTGCCGAAGGCAAATAGTTGAGTCCCCACCAACACATCTGTAGTATAATAAAAGAGACAATAATTACAACCATGGCAGTGCGATAGCTTGTTCCCCTTCTGAGGCGGATATGAATGTAGATAAGATATGAAATCCAAGTAGCTGCCGCCCAAGTTTCTTTGGGGTCCCAGCTCCAATAGTGTCCCCAAGCTTCTTTTGCCCAAATAGCACCAAGCAACATACCCATGGTGATGAAAGCTGTACCTACATACACCAAATTGTCTGTCATCTCCATCAGCTTATCTTTATCAGTAAGCTTCTTTTCTTTGAAAAGATAATAAATGGCAATAAGCGTTACCGCACCCAATATGGCATAAGAAAACATATAGATAATAACATGAGGCGAAAACCATGGACTCTGCAGTGCTGGCATCAACACTTTGTTGTGAATCTCGGGCTTGGCAATATTGATAACAATAAACACTGTGGAGAGGAGTGTACTAAAAGAGAGCAGCCATTTGTAGCGCCATCGTTCGTAAGTGATTAGTCCTACAACAGGAAGAAAAAAGGAATACCACAAACGAGTCTCGCCCATTGTACGCAGCGGAGGACGCTCAAGCGATATCCACATACCAATGATGAAGAGAAAGAAAACAACAAGCCCTGCCACCGTAAAGATAGTAGGTAGAAGTCGTTTGTTAGTTCTAAATGCTACTACAGCCCCTATTATCCATAGAATAACAGACACGGAAGAAAAATATATAAAATAGTCCCAACTCATGATTTTTTCTTTTTTGGACCCACAATGAATAGATAGAACGAACCAATCAAGAGCATGATAATACCTGCATAAACAATCGGCAGCCAAGGGTCGCGAACCAATTCAAAGACACTTGTTTCTGAATATTTGCCCTTAGACTCATCATAGCTCAACTGATAAATAATCCAACTGGCTATCCTCAGCGGTTTGTTTACCTCTATAACCGCAGTTTTGCTCTTACCATCTTCTGTAAAAACCTGAACATGAGAGGTGTATCTTCTCACTTCTTGCATCGGCATTACTACACCCACCTCTTTGTTGATATAAACCACGCTGTGTGGGAACATATAACTGCCATTGCTAACCCATCCCACTACAGGATTGTCCATCTCCTCGTTGCTCACCCTCACTTTAAGAGCATGTGTGTTGCCTTCGGAATGATAAGGAACTGCAAATGAATTTAATGAGTCGCGCATAATAGCAGCATTGGGCAAGTAAGAGAGTATATCGATGTTATACTCCATCAATTTTGCAGACTTCCCTTCTCCTTCGTAGAGATAAGAGACTGGTTTATTTTCAGGGAGTGCCTTTCCACTTTCCAAATCAACCAACATCAGTTTAGGTGGATACTCTTCAATCATAAAAGTGTCGAGCTGAATAGCAATGGGAAGTTCTACAATATTTTGCATCTCATTGTGTGCACGCCACTCTACGTTGCCTTCACTTACTGACATTCGCATTCGCGAAACATCTGCACTGCCCAACATGCCACCGAAAAAGGCAAGAAAAAGACCCAAATGATTGAGGTAAAAGCCTATGTCGCGCCACGTAAACTTTCTGCGAGTCCGTTTGAGAGTGGTGAAAGCCAGAATAATAAGTGTGTAATAACTGATGAAGATAAACGTCCACGACGTAGTCATTTGATACCATCCAAACAGACCAGCCAAGTTGTGAGGAATATCACTCGGCAAAGCATAAGGAACAAATTGAGGAACGATTCCGAGTATTATCACCACTCCCAATAGTACTATAAGAGCAGGAACAGTGGCATATACGGAAGAAAGCCACCGAACAACGGCAGCTTTACTTAAAAAGAAATGACAAAATAGGATTGAAAGAATAAAAACCAACCCTATAATGACATTAACTGGATATTGAAAAGCAGCAAGATGGAGGTTGCCTATAGCTATTTGCAGCAAAAAACCACTCAATGTAATTCCAATTGCCACATAATACCCTTCTACATACCTCCAAGGATGCTCCCAAATAGGTTTATCTGTTTTGACCATGAATGTGTAAAAAAAATGAACCGCTAAGATAATTAATGTCAACTAGAAAACAAGAGTTTTTCTATCTTTTGACAAATGTATCCGTCTATTTTAACGACACAATGCGATTGTTTTCTTTAGCTGTTTGTATCCATTCAGGCACTTTTACTTCTAAAAATTGTTTTTTATCAGCCCTCTCTTTGTCCATATCCAGACCAATATAAGCTTGAGCTTTTGCTTTGGTTGACACATCGGGCATCGGAACAGGCTCTGTGTGTCCGAGTTGAGCTAACACCTTTGCCACCTCAAAGCGAGCTTTGTGTGCTCTATCTAAACTGTGCGACATGATGCGTTGATACTCCACTGGCGAGTGGAAAGAGCTTCCATGAGATGCAACTGCATAATCCCAACGCCATTGTGACTCACGAAGCAATTGAAGTACATGTTGCATCTGGGTTTCATCAGCTCCTTTTTCCCAAGCAAACTGCGCTTCGATATGTGCTGTAGAAAGTTCCTTTTCTACTAGATTCCTTATTTCATTGGCACTTCGTTGACGTTCGTAAACAGCATCTCTCAAATCCTCTTCAGTTTCGCGGTGACACACCTGACAAGTGTTACTAATGCTTGCCAATGGACTTCTGACATGATGGTTGCTATACTTTACTCCACCTTCTGAAATATAAGGCATGTGACAATCGGCACAACTCACTCCACGCTGTGCGTGAATACCTGTTGTGAACAACTCATAGTCAGGATGCTGCGCTTTAATAATTGGCGCTTTACTCAACTTGTGCGTGTAGTCGAAAAATTGAATACTATCGTAATACTGTTCTGCTCCCTCCATAGAGGCACCATTGTGCCAAGGGAAAGTAAGATAGCTCGTCTCCTTATCGAAGTAATACTCAACATGACATTGGGCACATACCAATGAACGCATCTCTTGATGTTTTGCGTCATTTACATTTTTACCCATTGCCTCATATCCTTCAATTAACCCTGGACGAGTAATCCTCAAGTTCATAGTCTCTGGATCGTGACAATCGGCACATCCAATAGGATTTACAATCTCGTGTCCCCAAGCTGCCCATTTTTTGTCATAAAATTCAGCCACACCCACAGAATCCATCATGCGAGGCACATCGGGACCTTTACACGTCCAGCAAGTTGCCGGTTGTGGTCCTTCATCGGGACCCATTGGTCCACCAACCCTCAATGTGTGATGCAAATCATCAATGGCATGCATGTGACCACGTGGAGTAAGATAATCTTTAGAAAAAGCATAACCAGCCCAAAGAATCACCATCTCGGGACGCTCCTCTAAAACATCTATTGCACTGCTTCCGTTAAACTCACTTTCAAAAGTAGTATCAGCAGTTTGTATCCAAGTTTCGTATTCTCGTGGATAGTTTTGTTGGAATATTTCACTACGTGGTTCTATTCCCGTGATTTCCACTTTTTTGTTATACATTATGCTGGTTATCTCTGCTCTTCGCTCTGTGATGGATGCTGCAAGCATGCCAAGCAAAAAGAC
The DNA here is from genome assembly GCA_964640575.1 of uncultured Dysgonomonadaceae bacterium. Classification (GTDB taxonomy): domain Bacteria; phylum Bacteroidota; class Bacteroidia; order Bacteroidales; family Dysgonomonadaceae; genus UBA2632. The sequence goes on along the minus strand of CAZXGV010000108.1, from coordinate 2,560 downwards.
TGCTCCAAGAGTAACAAAAAATATGAGCCAACCCAACCAAGGTTTCAATTTTCTTTCTTTCTTTGTATCCATATCTGTATAAAATTTGATCGTTATTTTCTACGTTTTGTTATATCACTTAACCATTTAGGCACATTTGTTTGCGGCAATGGTACTAAAGCATTGGGTGTTGATGATATAGACCTACTGCGAGTATGAGTCACTTCGCGATGACAATCCCAACAAGCCATTCCATTTTCAGCTTTCATCTCCCTGTAGGTCATTCGTCCTACTTTTACAAACTCTTGAGTGAGTTGATCATGACAACGCACACAGTTATTCATTATCACTTGCGAACTTGCTTCAATGGCTTGAATAGCCTGTGGTTCGGTACGCATTGTAAAAACATAAGAGTGACGTAAACCATCTTTTGCTTTAAAGTAGTATTTATTCACTATGTTGTTTTGGGGCACATGACAATCGTTGCATGTAGTGTTTTGACCATGTGAACTATGCAACCATGTAGCATAGTAAGGAGCCATGATGTGACAGTTGACACAAGTAGAAGGCTCATCCAACAGGTAGCTGTAGGCTCGTGAGGTGTAAAATGTATAGATAAATAAACCCAAAAAGGATGCAGCAATAATAATTGCGGGAATCTTCCATCGTCCTCGTGGACGTATCAAATCTATTAGGTCTTCTATTAATTTTCTTATTCTATTCATGATAATTATATCGTAAAGTAAAACATGAATGGAGTTTCGAACAAATATAAAAATTAAAAAGCGAAAAAAGTGTAATATATATTACATTCCTCAAAAATATTTGCCATATTTGTCACTAAATGTTCAATACTCATACATAAATTATGAATAAATCTTTTATTTTTAAATGCCCTCTCTGCAATTCAATTCCTGACTCGGAGAAAGATGACTTTTTGGACAAGGTGCGATATACAATCAGAAGTTACGACAAAGGCGAGTGGATTATGTCGCAAGAAGAGGAGTGTAGGACTCTTAACATTTTAATTGAAGGAGAAGTAAAAACAGTGATGATAGATGAAAAAGGAGACTTCATGCACATTGAATATATAAAAGCTCCTACTCCAATAGCCTCTGGCTTCTTGTTTGCAGAAAACAACAAATCGCCTGTTTCTGTGATTGCGAAGAGAAAATCAAAAGTTATTTCTATCCCCAAAGAGAATGTGTATATGCTGATGAGAAGGCATGATGCTTTTATGCATGCCATCCTTACTTCTATTTCAAACAAACTCCAATTCCTTTCGGAAAAAGTTAGACTCACTTCACTTAAAACAATTAAAGCAAAAATAGCATACTACCTATTGAGGGAATCAGAAGGAGAGAGCGTGTTTCAATTAAAAACATCAAAACAAGATATAGCTAATCTGTTTGGAGTTTCGCGACAAGCATTGAGCAATGTGATGAAAGAATTGCACGAAGAGAATATAATATTTATGGAAAGACGAAAAATTAAGATTATAAACAGACAAGCACTCAAAACAATGTTTTAAATACAATGCATTATGAAAAAAACAACTTTAATCTTACTCATCTTGATGATAATAACATCTGCAACTACTATGGCACAAACCCAATTTTCAAAAGAAGTATATGTATCACAGAATGGCGACTCGCTACTCTACCGACAGTTGAACCCTATATCAATAGATGCTGATACAAAATACCCATTAGTTCTGTTTCTTCATGGTGCTGGCGAGCGTGGCAGTGACAACGAAGCACAACTGCAACACGGTGCAAACATGTTTACCAATCCTGTCAATCAAGAAAAACATCCAACTTTTGCCCTTTTCCCTCAATGCCCAACCAATTTTTTCTGGGCGCCCGTTAATCGTGGTGGTGCAAAAGACGAAAGCTTTTTCCCTTCGAATGCTGCTATAACTCCTGTTCTTCAATCTGTTAAAGAGCTATTAGACAATTTTATTGACAACAATCCTATAGATCGAAATAGAATTTACATAATGGGTCTGTCGATGGGGGGAATGGGTACATTTGATATGGTGTGTCGTTATCCAGAATTGTTTGCTGCAGCCATTCCTATATGTGGTGGAGTAAACGCGCAACGATTGGAACAAATTGAGACATCTACTTCATTTAGGATTTATCATGGCGATGCTGACCCAGTTGTTCCTGTATCATTTTCGAGAGATGCTTACATCACATTGAAAGCAAAAAATGTAAGTGTAGAGTATATTGAGTTTCCGGGAGTAGACCACAATAGCTGGACACCCGCTTTTAATATGCCCGATTTTATGGAGTGGCTCTTTAGCAAATAAAGCAGATGTATATTATTTTTTATTTGTGCTCTCCGAGCCTTCAATAGTCTTAATAAATTATATTGGAACCGTTGAAGACATCCGAAGCTCCTAATAAGTTTTATTTGAAGTGTATGATGCTACAATAGCTCCAATATAATTTATTTGTGTTTTTGTAGCCTACAAATGTTCTAATATATTTTATTTACACTTTCGTAGCATACAAAAGTCCTAATATATTTTATTTATACTTTCGTAGCATACAAAAGTTCCAATATATTTTATTTA
>CAZXGV010000107.1:0-7145 GCA_964640575.1 uncultured Dysgonomonadaceae bacterium | reverse complement strand
ATAAAGATAGATGTAGATAAAAATCAAGCCCTTGCTCAGCAGCATCAAGTGAGGAGTGTGCCGACGCTTATATTATTTAAAGGTGGACAATCGGTGTGGCGACATTCGGGGGTGGCTTCGAAGCAACAGCTATTGGATGTGATGAAGCTGTATATGTAATACAAAGGTAGCACGGACAACCTATTTGCGAAAGCGCTAAGAAAAAACAGTAAAAGAGAAAGGCAACTGATCATTTAACCAGTAGCCTTTCTCTATTTAGGGTATCCTTCTTTGTTAGGGAAAGTAGAAACAGATTGTGTCTGTCGTTATTCAAAAATATTCCATTGTTCAGATTGCATTCACTGATTCAATATTAGGTATACTATGTTATTTTCTTCTTTTTGCCTAATAAAAAATTGAAAGGGGTTTACCAATGACATAATTTTATAACATATTGTTCTTTAGATATTTATATTTTTATGCCAGGCTTCCAGCCCTCTTTTGCTTCTATCTGCCTGTTACCCAGGCCTGACAGCCTGGGCTGAATTATATCAGCCCTTCGGGCCTCACAGTAAATCAAACTCCGATGTCATTTCCTTCTTTTTGCCCAATGAAATAAGAAAAATTTCACAGGGCAGGCCCAATAAAAATTGGGTTCTTACTCGGAATGACAGCGCATTTTGACTATTAATAATTAACAATTAATTCCAGCCTATATCTTATCCAACGCTTGCGTTAAATCGGCTATAATATCATCCACATTCTCTATCCCCACCGAAAGACGAATAAGCTCAGGATTGACTCCAGCTGCACGCAACTCTTCATCAGTTAGCTGTCTGTGAGTGTGGCTTGCGGGGTGCAAAATACAACTTTGAGAAAATGCTACATGGGTTACGATATTTACAAGCTCTAATGAGTCCATAAATTTGATGCTATTTTCTGTACCACCCTTAATACCTAAAGACATTACACCACTTGCTCCATTGGGAAGGTATTTGGCTGCCAATTCTTGCTCTGGATAGCTTTTTGATTTCGGATAGTGAACCCAAGATACTTTAGGGTGCGACTCAAGGAAGTTGGCTATCTTTTCAGCACTTTCATTGTGTTGTCTTATTCTTACTGCCAAGGTTTCGAGTCCTAAATTTATCAAAAATGCACTATGAGGCGATTGGCTACAACCAAGGTCTCGCATGAGTTGCACAGTGGCTTTTGTGATATAAGCACCCTTGCCAAAAGTTGTAGAATAGGCTAAACCATGATAAGAGGGGTCGGGCTCGGTTAGTCCAGGAAAACGCTCTTTGTTGGCTTCCCAATCAAAATTGCCACTATCTACAATACAACCACCCACTACGGTGTTGTGACCATCCATGTATTTTGTAGTAGAATGAGTAACAATGTCTGCACCCCATTCAAATGGGCTACAATTGATGGGCGTTGGGAATGTATTGTCAATTATTAAAGGGATTCCGTTGCTATGCGCAATTTTTGCATATCGTTCGATGTCAAAAACCTCGATGGATGGATTGGTCAAGGTTTCTCCAAATATTAATTTGGTGTTGGGTTTGATTGCTGCTTGCACCTCTTCATCAGAGGCATTGATGGGGACAAATGTAACATCAATACCCATCTTTTTCAATGTAACCGCAAATAAGTTGTAGGTTCCTCCATAGAGTGCACTTGACGCAATAAAATGATCGCCTGCTTCACAGATATTGAAAACTGCAAAGAAGTTGGCTGCCTGACCGCTACTGGTGAGCATAGCTGCAACACCTCCTTCTAAAGCACATATTTTTTGGGCTGTGAAATCGTTGGTTGGGTTTTGTAGACGGGTATAAAAATAACCAGCAGCTTTTAAATCGAAAAGGTCTTGCATCTCCTTGCTGTTTTCGTATTTAAAAGTGGTACTCTGATAGATAGGTAACTGTAATGGCTCTCCTTTTTTTGGTTGCCATCCGCTTCTTACACATTTAGTGTTTAAATTCCATTTTTCTTCATTCATAATCGTTATAATTTAATGTTGTAACTAATTCATTTTAGTGCTACAAAACTATCACATTTAGAATATATATACAAATATATTAGTAAGTATGGTTATATTTTCTTTCAAAGTACTTACTTAGAGTTTATATATCTAATATGAGTGGTAGTGAGTTCTCTTTTATAGAATATTTTTCTATCGCATTATTGTTAAAATTTGGCTGTACTCTTATTAATTTCCTTTTTCGACTATTCGATGAGACGCAATTCTGAATATATAGCCTATTTAGTTAGAGTAAATAGCACCTTGATAATTGTGCAAAGGATAAATAGATATATTCTTTTATTTTTAGAGATAAATATTCTATATTTGCAATGAATGTTAGTTAAGTAAACTATTACACTATGGCACACTTAGATGATATAGACATAAAGTTGTTGGAATTACTGCAAGAAAACTCAAAATTTACAACCAAAGAGTTGGCAGCTAAAGTAAATCTTTCGGCTACTCCTGTTTTTGAGAGAATAAAACACCTTGAAGAGAATGGATTTATAAGAAAATATTCGGCCATACTGGATCCCGAAAAAATTAATAATGGCTTTAGTGTCTATTGTAACATTAGACTAAAGAAGCATAGCAAAGAGTATATTCTAAATTTTACAGCAGCAATAAAGGATATCAAAGAGATTACGGAATGCTACAATGTGTCGGGGGACTATGATTTTATGCTTAAAATATATGTGCAAAATATGGCACACTACCAATCGTTTGTACAAAACAAGTTAGGTGTGATAGAGAGTATAGGCAGTTTGCACAGTATTTTTGTTTTGAAAGAGGTAAAACAAACCTTCTCGTTACCAGTTTATTGAGGTGCTTACACTGTGAGTGTGTTTCTACATTAGCCTTCCTTTGCTTGGTATACTAAAGATTAAATATTAATTTTATAAATCCATTCCGAAAATCTTTAAATGCTGATTATGGAGAAGCCCAATAGTAAGCACGCTGCTAAAATCATCTTGTAGGATATTTAGAAGGGACGTAAAAGATTGAAATTGACTTTTCGGAGCAGACTAAATTATTGAAATAAAAACAGATAACTATGTCACTACTTATACCTTATGCTCAGTTGTCGAGGGAACAGAGAGAAATGATAGACTACTGTGTAAACTCGACTGAAAATATTTTTATTGAAGGTCCTCCATGGAGTGGTAAGTCGCTGATTGCTTTGTATAGTTTGCGAAATATTGTAAAGAAGAATAATAGCAACTCGCTGTTTATGGTATCCAATAATGCTATGCATGGATATATGAGCATGGCATTGAAAGAGTTAGGGATGCATGAGCGTGTAAACATTGATAGGAAGAACAAGCTGTTTTGGAAAATGGCGAGCGATAATAGAATTAGTGTAAGCATCGAGTCGGGCTATAAAGAGAATTACGACTACATACTAACTTGTTTGTTGGAAGAGGAGGTTGAAAAAAAATATAGTATCATTGTAGTGAGCGAGGTGCAAGATTATTTGCCTAAAGAATGGGAGTTGATGAAGCAGATATCGCATCGGATTGTCTGTTACGGCGATTTTAGACAAGCTGTGTACATTAATAAAGTTGATAGGGAAACTATAATAAAGGATTGTATCCATAAGCAACTCAATCATGTCAGCCAAAGTATTTCGACTGATAAGCTGATAGGGGTAAGGGATTACTTATTCGGGGAAGGTGAGAGTGTGGAGAGTGAATATGAGAGTACACCTACATTGTCGGAAGACGAACGTGTTTACACTTTGGGTATTAATTATAAGGCAGTCGATGTTGACTATGAAAATGAGTTTAAAGCAGTAGCTGAAAAAATAGAAGCACTCGAAGGTGAAAATAATAGGGTGGCGATAATATGTCCTAATAACAATAGGTTTGATGAGTTTTCGAGTTATTTAGAAAATCGAAATATTGAACACAACAACTATGAAATTAATAGCGATTTGAAAAATCACGACTTTACCCAGAAGAAGCCTCTCTTGCTTTCAGTTTTTAATGCGGAGGGATTGCACTTTGATGATGTGATTCTCTTTGGGTTTGACGAATCGAATTATATTGTGGAAAGAAAGCGCAAAGAGGATAGGTTGAAGAATGTTCTTTATGTAGCTATGACACGTGCAAGATACATTACTTATATAATAAGGACTGAAACTACAGTGAAAGAGTTGAGGGAGATTGTCTGATTATTGATTTAGTATGAATTGCAGTAGACAGCCAGACCCAAACAATAAAACAAACGAATTTATGAAAAAATCAATACTTCTATTTGCTTTTATTTGCTTACCCCTATCACTTGTTTTTGCTCAAAAAAACTCCAAGCATATAGTGAATCTTAGTGGTAATAGCTACGTGGTGAGTGAGAGAAGTGGTGCTAGAATAACTGATAAGGGGCTGACTAAGTGGAGCGGGGAGGATTCAAAAATTAACACCTATATCTATTTTTCGAAACCTCAGATCATTGCTGTTTCGCTAAAAGGTGTGGTGGAGGAGGGTAGCTCTAAAATTAGGCTTTCTGTAAACAATCGAAGCAGCTTGATGGAGCTGAGTGAGGGCAGTTTTGCAAAGAGTGTAGGAGAGTTTGTGGTGGAAGAAGCTGGGTATTTGGTTTTCACTCTCGAAGGGATAAGTAGGACAGGAGATGAGTTTGCAAATATTCAGTCGTTGATTGTCGAAGCGAACGATGATGCAATGGTGTATGTACACGACTTCTCTGATTATTTTGCAAGAAGAGGTCCATCAGTTCACCTTAATTTTGAGATGCCAAAGGATACTGTGGAATGGTTTTACAACGAAATAACTGTACCAAAAGGTAATGATGTAATTGGGAGCTACTTTATGGCGAATGGTTTTGGTGAGGGTTATTTCGGCATACAAGTAAACTCGACTACAGAGCGTCGTGTTCTTTTTTCTGTTTGGAGTCCATTTGACACACAAGACCCCGAATTGATTCCCGATAGTTTAAGAATTGAAATGCTTCGTAGAGGAGAGGGTGTTCATATTGGGGAGTTTGGTAATGAGGGGTCGGGCGGACAGAGTTATTTGCGGTATAATTGGAAAGCGGGAAACACCTACAGGTTTTTGACCCAAATAAAACCAACTGGAAATGGAAGCACTGTTTATACATCTTACTTTTACGCTGTGGATGAGAATAGATGGCGTTTGATTGCTAGTTTTATGCGACCCGAAACAGACACTTACTACAAGCGAGCACATTCGTTTTTAGAAAACTTTATTCCCGAACAGGGCTACCTGACGCGTAAAGTTTACTTTGGAAATCAATGGTATAGGACTAAGAGTGGCAAATGGACAGCTGGGAAAAAGGCTTCATTCTCTTACGACGCTACTGCACGGAAAAGAGTGAGAATAGACTATAAGGGAGGATATGACCAGGATGAGAATAAGTTCTTTTTACAAAACTGTGGTTTCTTTAGCGACTCGACTCCATTTGGCACGCCATTCATATTGCAACCAGAAACAGAAGCTCCTGTAATAGATTTTGAATTGTTGGAAAATCTTTAAAATAAAGAAGAAAGCGACTATTTTTTTGTAGTAATCAAGCATATATAGTAACATTCGTGACAAGGTGATGTGTTTTAGTTTATTTTCACACCTTCGTTGATTCTTTTTATCTGCTTATTTCTATCTTTGTTATTAATATAGTAGGAAATTATTAATTGATTTGAAAAAAACAGACAAATGAAAAAAGTATTTCAAATAAGTTTGGCATTACTTTGCCTCTCATTTATTGCTACATCTTGTAAGCCAAAGCAGAGTGCTTATAAATCGGTATATGAAGCAGCGAAAGAAAGAGAAATGCAAGAAGCTGAAACTGAGTCGAACACTGTTACAAAATCTGCTGGTACATTATCGCCTGTAGAGGTTTCGGTGAGGAAAGAGAAGGTGAAACCAGTATATCACACTGATGAAGCTGGATTGAAATCATACAATGTAGTTATTGCATCTTTGAGTGTTAAGCTTAATGCCGAATCGTTGAAATCGAGAATGGAAAACGAAGGCTACCCAGTTATTTTAGCACAAAACGAACAAGGTATGTATCGTGTAATAGTGGCAAGTTATGACGATAGAGAGAGTGCTGTTCGTAAACGAAACGAAATATATGAGAAGTACTCTGCCAGAGGTGACACTGATTTTTTAAGAAGAACTTATGGTGTACCTTTTAATGATCTTTGGATTCTTCAAAGAGAATATTAATATTTGAATATACTAATTATCTACAATAAAATAGGCAGGCACTCTCGTTTAATGAAATGAGAGTGCTTGCTTATTTTAGTATAATATGAAAGTTACTTTTTTAGGAACTGGTACATCTTCAGGAGTGCCTGTAATAGGTTGCGAGTGTGCTGTTTGCAAATCTGTAAATGAGAAAGATAAACGATTGCGCTCATCGGTACTGATAGAGGAGGGAGAAATACGCATCCTTGTTGATGTGACACCTGACTTTAGAGAGCAAATGATGAACTTGTCTTTCTCTGAAATTAACGGCATACTGATAACTCATGAGCACTACGATCACGTGGGAGGTATCGATGATTTACGACCCTTTGGGCGATTTGGTGAAATGGATATATATGCAGAAAGAAATGTTTTGCAGGCTTTAATGCGTCGCATCCCTTACTGTTTCACACCTAATAGATATGCTGGAGTGCCAAACCTGAAAATTAGAGAAATAGATACTACACCTTTTTTGATAGAGAAGATTGAAATCATTCCTATACGTGTTTTACATTATCGACTACCGATATTGGGTTTTAGGATTGGTGGTTTTGCATATCTCACCGATGTTAAAACTATTCCCGATGAAGAGTTGTTTAAATTAAAGGATTTAGATGTGTTAGTTGTAAGTGCTTTACGTAAAAGGAATCATATCTCTCATCAAACGCTCGATGAGGCTATTGAATTGATACATAAGATTAATCCTGAAACAGCATATCTCACGCATTTAAGTCATGAGATGGGACTTCACGATGAAGTGGAAAAGAAGCTTGAAAAAGGAATCAAAATTGCTTATGATGGATTGGAGTTAAACGTAAATAATGGGTGAGTGCTTGTAGTCTTCTTGCGACCTATCAGTTTTTCAATCATCAACTTATTAGTAACTCCACGCGTGTTATGCAAAGCAGTAGTTAGTTAGT
>CAZXGV010000106.1:4454-7176 GCA_964640575.1 uncultured Dysgonomonadaceae bacterium | reverse complement strand
ATGAAAAAAGTAATCGTATTCTTAGCAGAAGGATTTGAAGAGATTGAAGCAATCTCCATAATAGATATATTGCGTAGAGCCGAAATAGAAGTTGCTACTGTATCGATAAGTGAAAACAAAATGGTGAAAGGAGCTCACAACATTCCAGTTGAAGCTGACACACTATTTGAAGAAGTTGATTTCACTCACTATGATATGGTGGTACTTCCAGGTGGTATGCCAGGAGCAAAAAACCTAAAGGAACACGAAGGAGTAAAAGAACAAGTAAAAGCATTTGAAAAAGAAAAACATGTTGGAGCAATTTGCGCTGCACCAATGGTGCTAGGTAGCATGGGCTTACTGAAAGGCAAACGTGCGACATGTTATCCTGGGTTTGAAGCAGAACTTATAGGAGCTTCTATAACTAACGAAGCAGTGACAGTAGATGGTAATATAATTACAGGTAAAGGACCTGCTTTTGCTATACAGTTTGCTTTGCAACTTGTGGAAACATTGGCTGGTAAAGCCACACGGAATGAGGTTTCGAACGGCTTACTATTATAAACTATTGCAAGTAAAACTTTAAGGTCATAACATCACAACATATATAGTAAAGCTGCTTCAATTATTTAGAAGCAGCTTTTTTGTTCACCCGATAAATCTACAACCAATAACAACAGATTGGTTTTGATATTGAGAAGCTTGAAAATGGGCATTAGGAGTATAGATATGTAAATGAGGAGAGTAATATCAAAATTATCTCGCAATTAATTGGTTTATACAAAATAACAAAGTATCTTTGCAACCGTTTTTCAAACAATATAATGTCTAACTTTATTAATTACATTTTTTTTATCAACAAATGAGCGACAAACTAAAAACAGCTACTCCCATAGAGGATTTTGATTGGGATGCATTCGCACAAGGGGAAACCTACAGCAAAGAACAAAAGCAACAGTTAACTGAAACCTACGACCAAACGCTAAGTGACATTAGCGACAAAGAGGTTGTTATGGGTACAGTTACCGATATGAACAAACGTGAAGTTATTGTAAACATCGGATTTAAATCTCAAGGTATAATTTCATTAAACGAATTTCGTTATAATCCAGAGTTAAAGGTTGGAGACGAAGTGGAAGTTTATATTGAAAACCAAGAAGATAGAAATGGGCAGTTAATATTATCTCACAAAAAAGCTCGTGCATCACGTGCTTGGGATCGTGTTAACGCAGCTCTCGAAAACAACGAAATTATTACAGGATACATCAAGTGCCGCACAAAAGGTGGTATGATTGTAGATGTATTTGGTATTGAAGCGTTCCTACCAGGTTCGCAAATTGATGTGAGACCAATACGTGATTATGATGTTTTTGTAGACAAAACAATGGAGTTTAAAGTGGTTAAGATTAACCCTGAATACAAGAACGTTGTAGTTTCGCACAAAGCGTTAATTGAAGAGGAATTAGAGCAACAGAAAAAAGAAATTATTGCTAAGCTTGAAAAAGGTCAAGTACTTGAGGGTACTGTTAAAAACATCACTTCTTATGGTGCATTTATCGACCTTGGCGGAGTAGATGGGCTTGTTCACATTACAGATTTATCGTGGGGACGTATCCAACATCCAGAAGAAGTTGTGTCGCTTGACGAAAAAATAAACGTTGTAATTCTCGATTTTGATGAGGATAAAAAACGTATTGCCCTTGGTATAAAACAACTTACACCCCATCCATGGGATGCACTCGATCCAGAGTTGAAGATTGGTGATGTTGTGAAAGGAAAAGTTGTGGTAATGGCAGACTACGGTGCGTTTGTTGAAATCAATCAAGGTGTTGAAGGACTTGTTCACGTATCTGAAATGAGTTGGACACAGCATTTGCGCAGTGCACAAGACTTTTTGAAAGTAGGTGACGAAATTGAAGCCGTTGTTCTTACTCTCGACAGAGAAGAAAGAAAAATGTCGCTCGGTATGAAGCAGTTGAAGCCAGATCCATGGGAGGATATTGAACAAAAGTATCCAGCTGGAAGCACACACGAAGCAATAGTTCGCAACTTTACTAACTTCGGTATTTTTGTGGAGATTGAAGAAGGTGTTGAAGGATTGGTACACATATCAGATCTATCTTGGACTAAGAAAATAAAACACCCAAGCGAAATTACTGAACTTGGAGCTACAATTGAAGTACAAGTTTTAGAAGTAGATAAAGAAAATCGTCGTCTAAGCTTAGGTCACAAACAATTGGAAGAAAACCCATGGGAAGTATTTGAAACAATATTTACTGTAGGATCTGTTCACGAAGGAACAGTTGTTGAATTGTTAGACAAAGGTGCACTAATCTCATTACCTTATGGTGTTGAAGCATTTGCAACTTCTAGGTTTTTGGTGAAAGAAGACAGAAGTCAAGCACAGCTGGAGGAGAAACTAGACTTTCAAATTGTTGAGTTCAACAAAGATTCAAAACGAATTTTAGTTTCACACAGTCGAACTTACGAAGACGACAAAGCAGATAGTCAAAAAACAGCCGATGGCAAAAAGAAACCAGCAAGCAGAAGAACCTCTCGCAAGAAGGACGATGCTGCTGTAGCTGCACCAAGTATTGCTGCCGAAAAATCAACTTTAGGCGACATCGAAGAGTTGGCTGCATTGAAAGAAAAACTTGACAGCAAAAAAATAAGTAAAGCCAAAGCTATTTTAGACAAAAAAGAGGCTAAAAAAGAAGAAAAGGCTAAAGAAGAGGAGAAGGCT